>JAXDMN010000186.1:0-12105 GCA_034666045.1 Phycisphaerales bacterium
CGGAATTCGCCATAGCGGCGACATCACCAAGGCGATCGCGGCCGGGGCGTCGGCAGTCATGATGGGCTCCTTATTCGCCGGGCTCGATGAATCGCCCGGCGAACTCGTGATTCACCAGGGAAGGCGATACAAAACCTACCGCGGAATGGGTAGCATGGGGGCGATGATCCAGGGCTCGAGCGACCGCTACGGCCAGGCCGGCGTGCGCGATCGCGGGAAGCTCGTCCCGGAGGGCGTCGAAGGACGCGTCCCCTACCGCGGGCCGCTCGGCGACTTCGTGTACCAACTGGTGGGCGGCCTGCGGGCCGGCATGGGTTATTGCGGAACGCGAAACATCGAGCAGCTTCGCAAGCAGGCGAAATTCTGCCGCGTGTCGGCGGCGAGCATGGCGGAAAGCCACCCGCACGACATCACGATCACGAAGGAATCGCCGAACTATATGGTGGAAGCGAATCAGGATTAGTTGGAACCACAGATGAACACGGATGCACACTGATGAAGAAGTCGTTTTGTTTATCCGTGTGCATCTGTGTTCATCTGTGGTTCATTCCGGGTTGTTCGAGTGACAAGCATCCGACCACCCGGCCGGCGACGGTGCGCGAGCGGCAGGATGCGGCGCTGGCGGATCCGTTTGGGTATTCGCCGAACATGAACTCGGCGGAAACGGACATTAGTGGCGGGAAGCTCAATGAGTTGAATCGTGGGGCGATGCGGAAGGATATCGATCATGTACTTAATCCGTAGCAGTGGTTTGATCCGGACAATGTTCGCGGCAGCGGCGATGGTGGTCGGCGCGATGGGATGTCAGCCCATCACGCGGACGCAGCCGCCGGCGCCGGTGAATGACACGCCGCTGGTCGTTGATGAAGCGATGCAATTGCGCGACTGGGAGCGCAGCACGAACTATTATGCGAACGGCGCGACGATCGCGGGCGGGACCGCTTACGTCTGGCAGGTTCACAAAGGGATCAATCCGGGGCACCGGCGCTTTGTGGAAGTGCCGGTGGCGGTGCTGAACATCGCGTCGATGCCGGTCGGCGTGTTCGTGAATTCGCCGTTTGAGAAGCAGGTGATTCGGGGCGAGACGATTCCGCCGACCTACACGGCGCAGCCGCCGCTGCCGGGCGAGCCGGGGACGTCGAGCGTCGCCGCGCCTGAGGTGATGGAGACGCCGGCGCCGGCCGAGCCTGCGGCGCCGCCCGCGGAGCTCGCGCCAGTTGCTGAGCCGTCTGCCCCGCCCGCCGCGCCGCCGGCGATTGTGACGCCCGCGGAGCCGGCCGAGCCGACGCCACCCGCGCAGCCGTCGCAGCCGGTCACGCCGACGGAGCCGGTTGCCCCGGTCGAACCACCCGCGCCCGTTGCGCCCGTGGCGCCCGACACCACGACGACCTCACCGACACCAACGCCCGCGGACACGGCGACGCCGACACCCGCGCCGCCGCCGCCGCAATGATCGCCGGAGCACAGCTCGCGCTGTGCCGCAACAGTTGTGCGAGGGAGAATCGCAGTCATCCTCGTGGCCGTCGCGCTCGGCGGGATCGCCGGTGCGGCGGCCATGGTGTTTTTGTCGCGCACGCCACTCCGCGCCGATCCGCGCGTGGAGGGCCGGACGCTGCGCGAGTGGACGATCTGGCTCGATGACGAGAGCGATCCGGAGCTGCGCGATGCCGCCTGGAGCGCGCTGCCGCAGTTTGCCGCCAACGACGTCGCCGGGCCGCTCGTCAACCTGCTTGACAGCAACGATGAAGATACGCGCGATCGCGCAACCGCGGCGCTGGTGACGCTGGGCGCGCCTGCGGTGCCGAAGCTGTCCGTCGCCGTCAGCGGGCCGTCGCCGCTCGCGCGGCGGAATTCGATCGATGCGCTGCGGCAGATCGGCGCGCCGTCCTCGCCGGCCGTCGAGGCGATCGCGCTACAGCTTGCCGATCCGGCGGCGGGCGGCGCGGCGGCGGAGTATTTCATCGATCACGGCGCCCCGCCGGTCGCGGTCACCGCGGCGCTGAAAGTGCTGGCCGACGGGCAGGCGAGCCGCCGCCGCGAGGCGATCGACGTGCTCGCCCGCGCGCCGAGCGACACGCGCGCCGTCGCCGCATTGCTGCGCGAGGCGAATCGTTCGCCGGGCGGCGACGCGATCCAGATCGCCGCGTTCCGCGCCGTGTGCAGCCTCGCCGAGCCGACGCGCGAAGTGGTCGATACGATCACCGCCGGGCTTGGCCATTCCGTTCTCGATCCGTATGCGAAGCGCGCGCTGCTGAAAATCGGTTCTCCCGCCGCCGGCGCGGTCGCGCGATTCTCCGATCATCCCGACGCGCAGGTGCGCGCCTCCGCGGTCGAGGTTCTGTCGGCACTGGCGAAGAACGATCCGCCGCTCGCGGATTCCCTCGTGCCGTTCCTGTACGACAGCGATGCGAACGTGTCGCTGATCGCATCGGAAGGGCTGCTGCCGACGTGGCGCGGCGATCCGTCGCTGCTGCGCGAGCACCTGCGCTCCGCAAGCCCGAACGCCCGCCGCTGGGCCGCCCGCGCCGTGGTCATCATCAAGCCACCGATGATGGATGACGTCGTCACGTTGCTCGACGATCCGGAGGAAGCGGTGCGCGAGCACGCGGACAAGGCGGTTCGCCGGCTGTGGCTGGACCGCGATGCGGAGGTGCTCGCGGCGATGAAGGTGCCGGATCCAATCGAGCGCGCGCGACTCGTGCGGATGCTGCCGTTCTGCCGCGACCCCAGTCAGCGCATCTCGGCGATGATGGACGCGATGCAGGACAGCGATTTGAACGTCCGCCGTGCCGCCGTCGCGTCGCTGGGGCAATCGCTGAGCTTTACCCGGGCGGTCGAACGGCTGATGGACGCGCTGAAATTCGACGCCTCGCCGACGCTTCGTTCCGATGCGGCCGGCGCGCTGGCGCCGGCGCGGTCAACCGTTCGCGTGGCGGCTGCGCTGGCGGAAGCGGAAAAAGATCCCGACCCCGCCGTCGCCGTCGCCGCTCGCGAGGCGCGACTGAACGGGAGAGCGCTGCGTTAGGTTCACAGGGAGTGCGACGGCGTTCACCGCCGATGTGACATCGCGCGGCGGAGCTCTCGATCCATTTCTTTTTTCTTGATCGAGTCGCGCTTGTCGTGGTGCTGCTTGCCCTTGGCGACGCCGATCTCCACCTTCGCGCGGCCGTCTTTGAAATAGATCGCCAGCGGGATCAGCGTGGTGCCCTTCTGCGAGGTTTCCTTCTCGAGCTTTTTGATTTCGCGGCGATGGGCAAGCAGGCGGCGCGGGCGGGTCGGCTCGTGGTTGTAGACGATCGCGGATTTTGCGTACGGATCGATGTGGCACTGGTACATGATCAGTTCGCCGCGCTCGATGCGCGCGAACGAGTCGTTGAACTGGGCCTTGCCGTCGCGCAGCGATTTGACCTCGCTCCCCTGAAGCACCATGCCACACTCGAGCTTGGACTCGATGAAGTACTCGTGCCAGGCCCGGCGGTTTTCGATGCGCGGGGAGAGGTTTTGCTTCTGCTGCTTAGACACCGCGGATGATTCTACAGCGACTTGCGCAGGATTTCCCGCAGGACGTCGTCGGGGAGCTCGACGGGGTTGTATCGCATGCTGCTGGCGCGTTTCGCGAGTTCGACCATCGACGGGACTCTCTGCTCGTTGAGGCCGAACGTGGAAAGCGAGGGAAGATTCAGCTCGCGGACGAGCTGCCCGCAGCGCGCGAGGCCGCCATCGAGGACGCGATCGATTTCGGAGTATTTTTCCGGCGCCGCGCCGGCGGCGCGGTTGGCTTCGATGACGTGCGGGAGGAGAACGCCGCAGGCGGTGCCGTGCGGGATCGGATAATTCGCGCCCAGCGGCGCGGCGAAGCCGTGCACCGCGCCGAGGCCCGCGTTGGTCAGCGCGATGCCGCTGAACAGCGCGGCGAGCGCCATACCTTCGCGGGCTTCGATGTCGCGACCATTGTCGAACGCGCGCTTCACGAATTGGCCGGCGAGTTCGACGCCCTTGATCGCGATGGCGTCGGTCATCGGGTTCGCGTTCGCCGAGACATACGCCTCGATGCACTGGCAGAGCGCGTCCATTCCGCTGCGCGCGGTGACGTCGGGCGGGACGTCGACCGCTAACTCCGGATCGATGAGCGCGATCTGCGGCAACAGCAGTTCGCTGCGGATGCTCACCTTGAACTTTTTTTCCGGCCAGCCGATGACGGCGTTGCGCGTCACTTCCGCGCCGGTGCCGGCGGTTGTGGGAATGGCGATCCACGACGTTGCCGGCCGGGTGATTTTCTGGCCCCGGCCGACGACTTCCATGTAGTCGCTGGCGACGCCGCCATTCGAAAGCAGACCTGCGACAGCTTTCGCGGCGTCGATCGCGCTCCCGCCGCCGACGCCGAGGATGAAATCGCAGCGGGCGCCGCGCGCGATGGTAAGGGCGCGATCGATGTCGGTGACGGTCGGTTCGCCGCGCTGATGGAAGTCGACGGCGTGCGGGATTGCGGGTTTGCGACCGTTGTAGACGAGAAGCACGCGCGCGGATGTCGGGACGAATTCGCCGACTCGCGCGATCGCACCGCGGGCGAAGACGACGCGTGGGACGTTGAAGAAGTCGAAGGTCATGACACCGCGCTGTCGCCGAAAAAGAGCGGCTTGTGCTTCACGCCAACGCGCGGTTGTGCCATCCAGTCTGCGATCGCGGTCTTCCACCGCGCATAATGCTCGGTCTGCTGATGCTTCGTGAAATCGTCCTTCTCGCGATACACCTCGTATAGCAGAAGCCGCGTCGGATCATCCTCCGCCTGGCTGACGTCGAAGCGGAGATTGCCCGGCTCCTTCCGCGTGTTGCGGGCGTTATCAAGCGTGGCTTCGATGAACGGCGCGAGGTGCTGCGGCTTGACGAAAATGGTCACGGCGACGACGTACATGGATGGCCTCCATCGTTAGCCAAGGCTCGATACGATACACTCTCGGCGGAGGGTAGAATACAGATGAAGCAGGCGATCGTTTTCTTACTGGCGCTGCTGCTGGTTGCGACGTCCGCCGCCCGCGCGGATGAAGCGCTCGATGTGCTGGCCACGAAAGCGGCGCGCGATGCGATCGAGCGATTCACGGACGAAAAGCTGAAGGAGGATGAGCTGGCGGTTACCGTGATCGACCTGCGCGATCGCGACCAGCCGCGCACCGGCAGCTTTCGCGGCGATCAGCCGATGTTCCCCGCCAGTGTCGTCAAACTCTTCTATCTCGCGGCGACGCATCAGCGGCTCGAGGAGGGACAGCTCCAGGATTCCGCGGAGCTGCGGCGGACGATGAGCGACATGATTGTCGATTCCTCCAACGACGCGACGGCAATGATCGTCGATGCATTGAGCGACGCCATCAACGGCCCGCCACTGCCCGAAGGCGAGATGAAACAGTGGGTCGAGAAACGAAACGCCGTCAACCGTTACTTTGCCTCACATGGCTACACGATCGGCGGCACGAACGGGATCAACGTCAACCAGAAGACCTACTGCGAGGGCCCGTACGGCCGCGAGCGGATTTTTCTTGGTCCGAAGTATGAGAACCGCAACAAGCTCACGACCGATGCGACCGCCAAGTTGTGGGCTGAGATCGTCCGCGGCAAAGCGGTCTCGGCCGATCGGTCGAAGCAGATGATGGACCTGCTCAAGCGCGACCCAGCGTCGAAGCCGCAGAGCCCGGACGATCAGGACACCGGCTTCACCGCCTTAGCCCTCAAGCTGGGCGCAAAACTATGGTCCAAGGCCGGCTGGACCAGCACAGCCCGCCATGATTCTGCGTATATTGAAACGGAGGACGGCGTGAAGGCGATCGTCGTCATTTTCACGTCCGGCCATGCACGGCAACGCCAAGTCATTCCAACAGTTGCGCGTGTACTTCTCGATGGTTTAAAAAGTGCAAAACCGGATTGACGCTTTGGCCAAGAGACCCATACAATCAGCTAACAAAACGGCTGGAGGAAAAGCGCGTCCGGTGCCGATAACACCAGCGGCAAAGCCGACGCAGCACGCGTCATCGGCGTCGTCGGCGTCATCAGGGAGGACACGGATGTCGAACAAGCGAAACGCTCGGGAAACCACGGTTCAACCTCTCGGAGAATCTGATTTGTTCACCATGCCACCAGCAGCACCCGCCGCGGCCGCGCCGCGCGCCAATGGGAAGAAGATCAAGCGCGAGACCGCCGAGACGATGGCCGCGCGGCAGAAGGACATCTCCGTCTCGGAGTTCTTCGCCAAGAATCGCCATCTCCTCGGCTTCGACAACCCGCGCAAGGCGCTGCTGACGACCGTCAAGGAAGCGGTCGACAATTCCCTCGACGCCTGCGAGGAAGCCGGCATCCTGCCGAACGTCACGATCGTCATCGAAGATCTTCAGCCCGACCGCCCCGCCAACGCGAAGCAGTCGCGCTATCGCGTGACCGTCGTCGACAACGGTCCCGGCATCGTGCGCAAGCAGGTCGAGAACGTCTTCGGACGACTGCTCTTCGGCTCCAAGTTCCACCGCCTGAAAATGTCGCGCGGGCAGCAGGGCATCGGCATCAGCGCGGCCGGCATGTACGGGCTGATCACGACCGGCAAGCCGATGGTCATCCACACGCGGCCGGGTGCGAAGAAAGACGCGCACCACATCGAGTTGGCGATGAACACGAAGACGAATCGCGCGGAGGTCACCCACGACAAGCTGACCAAGGAGTTTCCGCCCGCGCGACTGAAACTGGTGAACGCCGGTACCCGCGAACCCGGCTTTCTTCATCCCGAGCAATACGAAAGCGGCACCAGCGTCAGCATCGAGTTGGAAGGTCTCTATCGCAAGGGTCGCGGAAGCGTCGATGAATTCCTCGAATTAACCGCGATCGCCAACCCGCACGCGAACATCTGGTTCGTCCCCCCTTCTCGCGTCGTCGCGGACGATCAGGAAGATCTCCCACTTACCAACGCAGCCAAGGATGCGCACACCGACGCTGCGGAGCCGGCGAAGGCGGAAGTCGAGGCGGCTACGGACAAGGGCGTCGATCCGACCATCACCACGCTAGAGAAGGACGGCGTCCTTCTGTTCCCGCGCGGCACGGACCAACTTCCGCCAGAGACGCATGAGATCAAGCCGCACCCGAAAGGGATCGAACTCGGCATTCTCATCCAGATGATGCGCGACTTCGAAGCGGGCAATAAGCGCGGCGGAACGCTCTACAATTTTCTCCAGGAAGAGTTCAGCCGGGTAAGCCCGGGCAAGGCATCGGAGTTCTGCAAGGCGTGCGGCACGCACAGCCGCACGAAGGTGAGCGATCTCGAGCCCAAGCAGGTCGAGCAGCTTTTTCATGCCTTCCAGGAAGCGCGCCTGCCCGCCCCGCCGACGGACTGCCTGGCGCCGATCGGCGTGCGGCAGATGCTGGCCGGCATGCTCAAGGGCGTGAAGGCGGAGTTTTACGCGGCATCGTCGCGCGAGCCGGATGTTTATCGCGGTCGGCCATTCCAGATCGAGGCGGCGATCGCGTTCGGCGGTGAATTGCCAAGCGACGACACCGCCCGCGTCATCCGCTTCGCCAATCGCGTGCCGCTGCTGTTCCAGCAGAGCGCGTGTAGCAGCTTCAAAGCGGTCACGGAAACCGGCTGGCGGAACTACAACCTGAGCCAGCCGCGCGCGTCGCTGCCGCAGGGGCCGCTGGTGATCATGATCCACATGGCCAGCGTGTGGGTGCCGTTCACGAGCGAGTCGAAGGAAGCGGTGGCCGACTACGACGAGATCCGCAAGGAGATGAAGCTCGCGCTGATGGAGTGCGGAAGAAAACTCGGCACGTACCTTCGCAAGCGTCAGAAGATGCAGCGCGAGGCCGCCCGTCGCGACGTGTTCGAGCGCTACATCGGCGAGATCTCCAAGGCGATCAACGCCATCAACGGCACCGACACGAAGAAGTTGTATGAAGCACTCCTGAAGGAAGCGCGCAAGCGCACCGCGATCGCGGACGCACAGCTCGATGAAGAAGGGAAGATCCTCAAGAAAGACAAAGACGAGGTCGAGGAATTAAAGAAGGACGAGGGAGTGGTCCTCGTCGAATCCCGCGCTGCGCATCTTCAGGAAGACCCGGACGCCGCCGCCAAGCCCGCCGCTTCAGCGGCAGGTTCTTCCGAGGACGGTGACATCGTGAGCCTCAGGAAGAAGAAATCGAAGCAAAAGAAGTTGAAGAAGCGCGACCGCGACGTCGAATAAGTTCAATCACAGCAACCGGACGTGACGAGAGAATCCAATGGCAAAGAAAACCACTGAAAGCAAAATCAACGACCGCGTGAACAAGCGCGTCAAGGAGCGCGACAAGGTCACGATGGGCAAGATCACCCACCTGGCCGACGATGTCGCAAAGTGCGCGTTCAAGGGCAGCGACATCAACATCGCCATCCCGCAGCGCACGCGCTCGAACACGCTGTGGAACAAGAAGAAAGGCATCCTCCAGATGGGCGAAGCCAAAGCCCAGCGCGAGCTGTTCAATCTGAACCAGGCGAAGCAGTTCATGCAGACCTGCCTGCACGGCAACTCGATCAAAGAGCTGATCGAAGCGCAGAAGACGCTGTCGCTCCGCGGCATGTTTTATAAGGGCCTGCACACGATCCAGGGGACGAAGGACGAGAAGACATTCGCCGCCCAGGATGAGAGCGACGTGATCCTCGAAGATCTCGAGGTCGCGATGGGCGCGCTGCGCGAAGAGCTGCACGTCTACGCCAAGAAGCGTGGCACGATGGTCGGCAACATCACGATCGTCGACTCGGGCGACGAGATCGACTGCCGGCGGATGGGCTCAGGCGGATACGCCGTCCCGTCGATCACCGAGCCGGACGTGATCCAGTTCAAGAAGTGCGAGGCGAAGTTTGTCCTGCACGTGGAAAAAGACACCGTCTGGGGCCGATTCAACGAAGACCGGTTCTGGGAGAAGCACAACTGCATTCTCACCGAAGGCTCCGGCCAGCCGCCGCGCGGCATGCGACGCTTGCTTCGCCGGCTGAACGAGGAGCTTGGGCTGCCGATTTACTGCCTGCTCGATTGCGATCCGTGGGGGCACTACATCTTCAGCGTGATCAAGCAGGGCTCGATCTCACTCGCGTTCGAATCCGAACGTCTCGCGATTCCGGAAGCGAAATTCCTCGGCGTGCGCTCGAAGGATTATGACGAGTGCGACTTGAGCGATGACGTGCAGATCGCGCTGAACGACAATGACAAGAAGCGCGCCAACGAAATCATGGCGTACCCCTGGTTCAAGGACAACAAGGCCTGGCAGAAGGAAATCCAGCGCATGATGTCGAACGGCTTCAAGATGGAAGTCGAATCGCTGATCACGAAAGACATCAGCTACGTCACTGAAGAATACGTGCCGGAGCGGCTGAAGAAGAAGGATTGGCTGGATTAACGCGGCGGATCAACGCGCGCACCGCGCCCCGAGAATCGCAAACGGACTCATCGCTTTCGTGGCCATTTATTCATCGCGCCACACGTGCTGATTTGCATGATTGCCGCCTCTTGCGCGGCGTCCTACACTTGGCCGCTTCTCTCCCCTTGAAGAGGACGCGCTATGGCCATCGAAAAAGACAAAGTCGTCAGCATCGATTACACGCTCACCGGCGAGAACGGGCAGGTGCTCGACTCGTCGCAGGGCCGCGAGCCGCTCGAGTATCTGCACGGCGCGGGCAACATCATTCCGGGGCTCGAGAGCGCGCTGGAAGGCAAGAACGAGGGCGATCAGGTCAACATCCAGGTCCCGCCGGACCAGGCGTACGGCGCACGCGACGAGCGCATGGTGCAGCCGGTGCCGCGCACCGCGTTTCAGGGCGTGGACAACATCCAGCCGGGCATGCAGTTTCAGGCGAACACCAACGCGGGCCCGCGGCTCATCACGGTCGTCGGCGTGCAGGGCGACCAGGTGACGGTCGACGCGAATCACCCCCTCGCGGGCGCGACGCTGAACTTTGATGTCACCGTGCGCAACGTCCGCGACGCAACGGATGAAGAAAAGAGCCACGGTCACGTGCACGGTGCGGGTGTACACCAGCATTGACTGGCTTGGTCACCTTCGGTGACCATGAGTGCATCTCAAATTGCGCTCGCGGCGCGGCGCAACGCATCCCGGGGAGAACCGCACATGGAAACCACCCTCGATCTCGGCATCGTTGGCTTCGATGCTCCCCCCGGCTGGAATTTTTTCCCAATCGGTCAGCGCGTCATCGCGCGCCCGGAAAATCGCGTCGGCGTCCTCACGATTTCCGTCGAACAGCGCAATGCCATCACCGGCCCCCCGTCGCACGAGATGTGCATGGTCGCCGCCAAGGCGGCCGCGGGGATTTCATCGGAAGGCCCCGGCACAGACCGTGCCCGCGACCACCTGGACAACTGCCTCGCCGGCGGCGAATCATTTCGCGTCGGCGCAGACTTCATGCGCGTGTGGTATCACCACTGCCCGAGCGGTTTGATCGTCGCGTGGTTCTCTGCGCCGGCCGCCCGCGAGGACGAGCCGCTGGTGAAGCAGTTGATCAAGGACTGTGAGCGGATCATCCTGTCACTGCACCTTCCGCCACCGATCGCGTGAGCTTCGGTCTGCTACACTCCGCACTCCAATGCGTCCACCCGATTCCCCCGCACTTCACGGCGTCATCTTCGACATGGACGGCGTCCTCGTCGACTCCGAGCCGTTCATCTGCGAGGCGGCGATGCGGATGTTCGAGCAGACCTATGGGCAGATCGTCCGCCGGGAGGACTTTGCGCCGTTCGTCGGCGCGGGGGAAGACCGTTTCATCGGCGGCGTCGCGGAAAAGTACGGCGTGACGCTCTCGATGCCGCGCGACAAGTTCCGCACATACGAAATCTACCTCGACATCATCCGCGGGCGGCTCCATCCGCTGCCGGGCGCGATCGGGTTCGTACATTTGGTGAAGTCGCGCGGCCTCAAGTCCGCCGTCGCAACCAGCGCGGACCGCGTGAAGATGGAAGGCAACCTGCGCGAGATCAAACTGTCGCCGTCGAATTTTGACGCGATCGTCACCGGCGATGATGTCGCGCGGAAGAAGCCGGACCCGGCGATCTTTCTCCTCGCCGCCAGCCGGCTGAACGTGCCGCCGGCCGAGTGCCTGGTGATCGAAGACGCCCCCAACGGAATCATGGCGGCGAAGGCGGCGGGATGCCGTTGCCTCGGGCTGATGAGCAGTTTCACCGAGCAGACCCTTCGCGACGCGGGGGCGGATTATGTCGCGAAAGATCTGTCGGTCGTGCCGCCGGCAGTCGTCGAGGCGATGTCGGCGTGAGCATGATTGTCATCCTGAGGTACCCCGAAGGATCTGGCGCCGATCGACACATCACGCAGATCCTTCGGAGTACCTCAGGATGACAACGAGACGGGCATCCCCGCAGCAAATTGCGAGTATGCTATTGACACGGACGCGTTTTGCCGATTAACCTTCTTAGCAACATGCAGCGCACCGCCCTGCTTTCGGCTCGACTTCTTCAGGCCCTTCGAGGCCTCGGGAAACTTCGCGCCTGATCGTAGCCGGTTCGCTGCCAAGATGAATTCCCGCGGCCCTACGATCGAAATCGTAGGGTTTTCTTGTTTTATGGGTATGTCCCATCTGTCTTGAGGAGCTGGTCATGGACCAACACGTACGAATCTTCGACACGACGTTGCGCGACGGCGAACAGAGCCCCGGCGCAACGCTTACCCGCCCGGAAAAAGTCGAGATCGCACGGCACCTCGAGCAGATGGGCGTCGACATCATCGAGGCCGGCTTCCCGATTGCCTCCGATGGCGATTTCGAATCCGTCCGCGCGATCGCCGCCGAGGTGACGCGCTCGGTCGTATGCGGGCTGGCGCGCACGACACCGAAGGATGTCGCGCGTGCGGGCGAGGCGATCAAGCATGCGAAGATGGGGCGGGTTCACGTCTTCTGCGCCACGTCCAAGATCCATCGCGAGCACAAACTAAAAAAAGGTCGCGAGGAGATCATTCGCATCAGCGTCGAGTCGATCAAAGCGGCGCTGGAATATACGAAGGACGTCGAGTTTTCGCCGGAGGATGCAAGCCGTACGGAGCTCGATTTTCTGGAAGAGATCGTGCAGGCGGCGATCGAAG
>JAXDMN010000187.1:0-6534 GCA_034666045.1 Phycisphaerales bacterium
GGAAACGCAAGAGGGACATTCCTCAATACCGGCGCCGCGAATCAATCAGGCATATCCCCTTTGAGCATCCGTTGAGCTCCCGCCTCCGACGGGTTAGAAGTGCCGTTCCACACAGACTCAGGAGAGCTAGGCCTCCCGGCTCCGGCACCGGATGAAAATTGCCCAGCACCACCGACGTCGGCGTGTAGCTCACATCGAACAAGCCGTCGCCGGCGGCGACGGTGGTCGGGGCATTACTGAAAACACCGCTGCGGCTCGACGCGGTCAGGATTGTGAAGCTGTCCGCGGGGCTGGGGACAAAGCCATTGATCAGCGACGCGTGCAGCAGTCCGTCCAGGCTCGCGCTGCCGCTCACGGCGAGGCGGTCGTACTGGCTGCCCGCGGTCGTCCCGCCGATTTCGATCGCCAGGTCGCCGTCGCTCGCCTGGCTGTATGCGCCGGTGAACGAGAGAATCCCCGGCGACAGGCCCGGCTCGACGGTTCCGTGGTTCTGAAACCCGCTGCCGGTCAGGCCGCTGACGTCCAGCGTGCCGATGCCGCCGATGATTCCGCTGAAAGCGTTGGTGAAGCTGGCGCCAGTGATGGTCGCGGTTGCGCTGGAGAAACCGATGCGAAGCTGTCCGTTGTTCACGTGGCCCGCGGGGTTGCCGGATGCCAGAGTTAATGACTTGTTGATGGTGACGTTTTCATTGTATTGGCCGGTGCTGACCTGAACGGTCACGGGCGATGTCGGAGAAGAGAGATCGATCGCCTGTTGGATGCTGGCGGTGTTCGCCAGAACATTCATCTGTGTCGCTGTGCTGGTAACGCGCGACGGATTGATCAGGCTTGCGCCGGAGGTAATTTTTCCGGTCATGTTGATCGTGTTGGCAGTCAGGAAAAGACTTCCGAGCGCGTTCATGTTCATATTGTTGTTGAGACTGAAGGTAGGGACTTGGAGTTGAAGGTTGAAGTGAGGCGTGCCGAAAGGGCTGGTTGCCAAATTAATGTCATCAACAATGTCGATGTTGTTGGTTGCCTGAATGGTTATGGAGGTAACGGTAAGGTTGTTGGCAATGTTTTGTGCCTTCAGATAGGAACCATCCGGCTGTTGCGTGCCGTTGCCGATGGAGACCGCTGTATTCGCGGCATAAAGGCGCGACGAAACCCCCGACGCCGCCAGCGCCAAAACGAAAAGAACGCATCCCGCGCGTCGCGCAAACCCGTTTCGCCCGGTCCCGCGCATGATCCCTCCCATCGCCGCCTCCGATTCTCGATATGTCCCGCGTAAACGCCCGTCGCCAGCAACCCGTCGCCCTGACGAATGAGGAAGTGAGGATGGAGAGTCTAACCGGAGATGGGCTGATCACGCAGGAATAATCGCAAGATTGCGGGAGCTGGAAAAGGGGGCAAACGAAGGTATGGGGCCACGTCTCATCCCCCGGGAATGACGTCACCCGTTGTCGTCGTCCGCGCGGGGACGCACCGACCGCTCCGCCGAGGCGGGCGAGCGCAGCGAGCGGAAGCCCGGCGCAGCAACACCGCGCGACGGTCTTCATAAAAAGAAACCAGCCAACCCTGAGAGCGGGACAGCGAATCATCCTCTCGCCAGCGCGAGTCGTGCCGGTGCCGCGAAATGACTTGCCCCCACCGCACGTGCGCCGATATCTTCAACGAAACCGCCGCATGCGATGTGGCAGCGCCGGTCAGGTTAATCACTCGTGATCTGCCCTATGCCACCTACGCCGCAAGCCTTGGTCGACCAACTCCGCGGGGGCAGTCTGCTGCCGGCCGCGCTCTTTGCGGACTTGGATTGCGAGGCGATCTTGGACGCTCGCGATTCCGACCCGGCATTCGAGACCGAGTGGCTGGCGGCGCGGGAGCGCTTGGCGGCGAAGTGGAAGGCGAGTCGCCCCGGTCGGGCGACAAGCGCCGCTCTTGAGGACGCGCGTCGCGAGTCTTTCCTCGCCGTCTCCAGCGCGACCGGCCAGCACGAACTGTCGTCCTACGTGTCGGACGACTTTGAACTGATCGCGTGGGCGTCGGCGGTCGGCGACGTGCCCCCGGTCGTCGCGTGGCTGTGGGAGTCGTACGCCTCCGGCGCGATCCCCCGGCCGGACCGGCGGGGCAGATAACCTGACATCGTAGCGGACCGGGCGGGCTCCGGGACCAATACGGGGGGACCAATACGGGGACGCGGGACGCGATTCGAATCCGAAGCGAAGGGGCGAGACACCACATCAGGCCCCAAGCGTCCTGCGGACGGCACGTCTTTCTCGCCCCTCCTCCTTGGGCTCCTCCTCTCTACGCTGGTTGAGTTGAACGCTGCGGCTGCGCCTCCGCTAGGGCACTTCCCCCATTCATGCCGCGCCGATGTGAAGGGTGGGCGCCAGGTTTGGTTTCGGTTGGCCACACTCCGGACAACGCGCCGGCGTGGCGCGGAGGTCGTAGCCGCAGTACCGGCAGCATCCGCGGGCGGTGCGCTGCTGCTCGCGCAACCGTCGCGCCGCGCGGGTCGAGCAGACGAACGGATAGGCCGCGAAGCACACGCAGAGCACCCACCCCGGCAGCGTGATGCCGCGGGTGAGAACGACGACCGGCGGTGGGCCCGGACGATAGCGGTATCGCACGGGGCGGGCGTCGGAGAAGCCGTCGATCATCTCCGACGTGCCGATCGACAGCGTCCGGGACCGCACGTGGTCGATGCCGAAGCCGCCAAGGAGCGCGGAGCGATTGAACGGCGGGTACGCCGCGAGGTCGGGGCCGAGGTACGCGTGACTCGCCAACGAGATGCGGCCCGCGCTCGCCCCGACCCTGAGGTGCTGGTCACCCCACGAGCGGGCGAAGGAAAATGGGACGAAGTAGGTGGCCACCGCCCAAACGGCCAGGACCAGGCAACCTCCGGCGAGGACGCTACGCAGAGCACGCGCGAACTGATGCATGAGGAAACCCACGTCTCGTAGTTCAACCTTTTCGCCCGGGGACGCATCGACCGCCCCGCCGAGGCGGGCGAGGTCCTGCGGGCGGCAGTTGCCGTCCGCAGGACCGAGCGGAAGCCCGGCGCAGCAACACCGCGCGACGGTCTTCATAAAAACAATCCGGCGAACGCGAATAAACGGACGCCGCTCCGCGGGAACGCTCGGGCGGGACGCCCAAGCCACGATAAAAGACGATCACACAATCACCCGCGCGCTAACGCGTCGCTCTGCTTAACAAAATTATCGCCCTGCCATTCGCCGTCCTTCGTGACGACCCCCGCCCCCCCTCCTCCCGCTGCCGCGCCTGCGACCTTCGCCTTCGCGGCGGCCTTGGCTTCGGCCTGGCGTTTGACGAGGTCGGCGTGGGTGGTGAAGAACTGGAGAGAATGGCCCTTGAAGTCGTTGATGGTTTGGAAATGGTGCTTTGACATGAACGATAAAAGCTCGTCCTTCATGCGTTTGACCATGTCGTAGCCGAGCTTCATGACGCCGGTGCAGACCTGGACGGTGTCGCCGCCGAGGAGGATGAACTGGGCGGCGTCGTGGCCGGACTCTACTCCGCCGATGGCGCTGAGGGTTTTGTCCTCACCTGGAAATTTGTCGCGGATGGTTTCGGCGCATTCTTTGACCATGCGCAGGGCGATGGGGCGGACGGCGGTGCAGGAATAGCCGCCGGGGGTGGTGAAACCTTCGACGGTGGGCTCGGGGCGGAGGGTGTCGAGGTTGACGCTGGTGACGCAGAGGATGGTGTTGATCGCGCTGACGCCGTGACAGCCGGCGGCCAGGGCCGCTTCGCAGCCGTCCTGGATGTGCGTGACGTTGGGCGTGAGCTTCGCCCAGACGGGAACTTTTGAGGCGCCGACGACCCAGCCGCAGACCTCGCCCATGATGTTGCAGTCCTGGCCCATGGCCGCGCCCATTTTTCGTTCGGGCAGGCCGTGCGGGCAGGAGAAATTCAGTTCGAACGCATCGACGCCGGTCTGCTGGCAGCGCTCGACGATTTCGACCCAGGCGTCTTTGTTGTATTCCTCCATGATGGAGCAAATAAGAATGCCGTCCGGGTATTTATCTTTGACCTGCTTGAACTCTTCGATCCACGTTTTGAACGGGCGATCGGAAATGAGCTCGATGTTTTGCCAGCCGTAGATCTCCTGGCTCTTCTCGGTCTTGAGACGGGCGTAGCGCGGCGCGACGTTGATCACTTTGCTGGCGTCGAGAGAAATGGTCTTGCAGATGACGGCGCCCCAGCCTTCGTCGAAGGCTTTGCCGATGACGTTCGCGTTCGTGCCGGGCGGGCCGGAGCCGATGATGAAGGGGTTGGGGAGTTTTAAGCCGTTGACGGTGGTTTCGAGGGTGGACATGAGACGAACTCCGAATCAAATCAAGAGTATTGAACCACAGAGATCACGGAGACCACAGAGAAAAGATCGAATTCGTCACAGCGCGACTCGTTTGATGCCGTCTTTCAGGGCGCGGACGTTGAAGTTGATGATCAGGCCAAGCCTGCAACCGGTGATGCGCAGGTAACAGAGCATCTGCGCGGTATGGATGCGGGCTAATTCTTCAACCGTCTTCAAGTCGACGATGACTTTGCCATCGACGAGGAAATCGAGTCGATGTTGTCCGATCAATTCGTTCTTGTAATAGACGGGCACGATCACCTGCCGCTCGAAGCGGATCTCGCGCCGGCGAAACTCGATGGCGAGCGCCTCTTCGTAGAGCGATTCGAGCAGGCCGGGCTTCAAGTGAGTATGCACTTCGATTGCAGCGCCGACGATGGCGTTCGTCAGCCCGTTCAACTCCGAATCCGGCTCCATCTCGTCATCCACAAACGGTTCATGCTCCATTGGATTCTCTTGGTTCTCTCTGTGGTCTCCGTGATCTCTGTGGTTCAACCCTCTCCCCTGTCCGCGCGAACGCTGTCGCTCCACGCCATCAGCACGCCGTACACGACGAACGCGATCGCGAAGGTGATGAACCAGGCGTAGGTGTAAAGGCGATCGAAAATTTCCGGGACGTTGTCGATCAGTTTCACCGTGTGCAGGAAGCCGGGCACGCACGGCGCGACGGCGAGGATCAACGCGGCGACTGCGATCCAATTGATGCCGTTCGTGTAGGCGTATCGCCCGCGCGGATCGTAGAGATCTTTCAGGCTCAGCCGCGTGCGGCGCAAAACAAAATAATCGCAGATGAGGATGCCGCCGATCGCGCCGAGGAGGGCGGAATAGGCGATCAGCCAGGTGAAAATGTAGCCGTGCGGGTCGGCCATCAGCTTCCAGGGCATCATGGCGATGCCGATGATCCCGGTCATGAATCCGCCGACGCGGAAGCTGATCACCTTCGGGTAGAGATGCGCGAAATCGTTGGCGGGGCTGACGACGTTGGCGGCGATGTTGGTGGCGAGCGTGGCGATGGCGATCGAGATCATCGCGATGACGAGCGTCGTCTTGCTCTCGAATTTCGTGAGCAGCTCGATCGGGTCCCAGATCGCCTTGCCGTAGATGACGATCGTCGCGGACGTAACGGCGACGCCGATGAAGGCGTAGAGCGCCATCGTCGCCGGCAGGCCGATCGCCTGGCCGAGCACCTGGTCGCGCTGGCTCTTCGCGTAGCGGGAAAAATCCGGGATGTTCAGCGACAGCGTCGCCCAGAACCCGACCATTGCGGTCAGGCCGGGGAAGAAGAAGCCCCAGAACTTTCCCGCCTGCGGCTGGCCTGGATCGAATTGCGACGGCTGGCTCAGCATCGGGCCGAAGCCGTTCGCTTTTTTGTACGCCCACCAGAGCAGCGCCAGGCCGAGGAGGATGAGCAGCGGCGCCTTGATGTTGAGCAGCACGCGGATCGAATCGATGCCTTTGTAGATGACCAGCATGTTGATCGCCCAGAAAAATAAAAAGGCGATGAACTGCGGACCGGTGACGCCGAGCACGTGCGTGTGGTCCGGCGTGGCGATGCTCGGCCAGAACGCGGCGGCGACCTGAAAGATCGCCGCCCCGCCGATCCACGCCTGGATGCCGAACCACCCGCAGGCGACGAGGGCGCGGAGCAGCGCGGGAACGTTCGCGCCCCACGTGCCGAAGCTGGCGCGGCAATAGACGGGAAACGGGATGCCGTACTTCGTCCCGGCGTGCGCGTTGAGCACCATCGGGATGAGAACGATCATGTTGCCGAGAAAAATCGTCAGCACCGCCTGCCACCAGTTCATCCCGCCGCTGACGAGCGACGACGCGAGCTGGTAGGTCGGGATGCAGGCGGACATCGAGATCCAGAGGGCGGCGATCGACAGGACCGACCATTTTCGTTGCTCGGGCGTCGTCGGGGCGAGGTCGCGATTCCACAGCGGCGAGGTGGAAATGTCGTCGGCGTCAAGCGGACGCGCGTAGTCGACGGGTTGGACGGCTTCTGTCGTCATAAAATCAGATTGAACCACGAAGCCACGAAGACCACGAAGCGGTTATCTTCAGTTTCACATCCCTCAACATGCTGATCGGTGTCCGGCTAAAAAATTTAGTGGGACCGCTTCGTGCGCTTCGTGGAGTCGTGGTGCATTCTCTCTTTATTCATGCCGTTGCGCACG
>JAXDMN010000188.1:0-5661 GCA_034666045.1 Phycisphaerales bacterium
TTCTTGCGATCGATCGCCGGCGCCGCGCCGGGCGTGCCCTGAAGCTCGGCGATGTTCGCCTTGCCGCCGGTCTTCTTGACCAGCCATTCGCCGGCCATGCGCCCCTCGGCGACGAAGTCGGACGCGATGAGCGTCGTGTAGAGCGAATCGTCCTTCACGCTGATGCCGCGGTCGACCAGGATGACCGGGATCTTCGCGCGCTTCGCATCACGCAGCACCTGCTCCCAGCCGGTTTCGACGACCGGCGCGATGACGATCGCCTTCACGCGCTGGGCGATGAAGGAGCGGACCGCCTTGATCTGGTTTTCCTGTTTCTGCTGCGCATCGGCGAACTTGAGATCGACGCCGCGATTCTGGGCCTCTTCGCGGATGGAAGTCGTCTCCGCCTCGCGCCACGCGCCTTCCGCGCCGATCTGCGAAAAGCCGACGGTGACGCCGTTCAAATCCGCCCGCGCGGAAGACGTCATTGCCACGACACACAAAAGGCCACCGATGATCAGGCTACGCAACATGGACATTTCTCCCTCGTTCGCGAATGGCTGAATTACTTCGCTTTCTTTTCTACCAGACGAATCAAGCCGACGTCGATGTATTGTCCGCCGGTCGTTTGATTGCAGCGCACCGCGATCAGGTTCTTGCCTGGCTTGAGGGCGGCGCGGCCCTCTTTGCTCATGCGCTGCTCGACGTAGCCGCTCGTGTGCTGCCCGCTGCGGGCGGCGCGGACACCGTTGATGAAGATCACGCCGCCTTCGTCGTGATGCCAGATGAATTCCGCGTCGTTCACCGCGTCGGCCGGGATGTCGATCTCGCGGCGAAGGTAGATTTCCGGCGTGTTCCACGGCGTGTTGACGATCGCGCCCGGTGTCTCTTTCGTGCCGAAGCCGGATTTTCCCGTCTTCCACGAGGAGGCGTCAAACTCCGGCTTTTCCCAGCCGTCCGCGGGCTTCTCGGTGGTGTATTTCCACTCGGCCGGCTCGTCCTGCGCGGTCTTGATCAGCGGGACGACGTCGACGCGCGGGCCCTTGCCCAGGTTCGCGTCGCGCGTGCGGCTCTCGTCCATCTTGATCACTTCACGGTCATACGTCATGAAACCGTTGACCTCGCCCTCGACGTCGGTCGTCTGCGTGTAGACGCCGGCGCACAGGCCGGAGTCATCGTGCAATTGCCACAGCCGGCCGAGCAGGCGGACGTAGCGATCGGTCAGTTCCTCGGGCGAGGTCATGTTCTGGTAACCCCAGTTCTTGTCGCTCTGCCAGAGATGACCTTCGACCGGCAGACCGAGCCCGCCAAACTCGCCGAGGACGATCGCGCGCTTCTTCTCGATCGGCGGCGCAGCCGGGCCGGGATAATTGTGGATGTCGTGCACGTCCCCGCCGCCGCTGTCGGTCCAGCCGCTGGCGTTGTTCACCAGGCGCGTCGGGTCCCACTTTTTCACCTTGTCCGCCAGCGCGACCGTGCCGGCCTTGTCGTATGGCGCTTTGGCGGTCGTGCCGTCTTCCTTCTTCCGCGCGTCCTGGCCCCACCCTTCGTTGAGCGGGACCCACATGATGATCGACGGCGAATTGATGTGCTGCGCGACGAGCTGCTCGAGCTCTTTCTCGAACTGCTTCTGCCACTCGCCCGCGTCGCCGGCCGAGACGTTGGGCATGTCCTGCCAGACGAGGAAGCCCATCGTGTCGGCCAGGTGATACCAGCGCTGCGGCTCGACCTTCACATGCTTGCGGATCATGTTGAAGCCGAGCTTCTTCGTGACTTCGAGGTCGTACTTCATCGCCGCTTCGGTCGGCGCGGTGTAGATCCCGTCCGGCCAGAAGCCCTGGTCGAGCGGGCCGACCTGCATGATCGGTTTGCCGTTCAACTTGATGCGCGGGACGCCTTTTTCGTCGGGCGAAACTTCGATCTTGCGCATGCCGAAGTAACTCGTGACGACGTCGTCGCCCGCGGTAACGGTCAGGTCGTACAGGTGCGGCGTGTCGGGCGACCAGAGTCTGGCATTCGGGATCTTGATCAGCTCACCCGACTTGCCGCCCGCCAGCGCCATGTCGCCGGCGCGGACGAGAATCTTGGCGTCTTTGGCGCCCGCGACTTCCACGCGCACGCCGCCGGCGTCGACATCGGGCGTGATCTTGAGCGACTTGATGCCGTCCTTGGCGACCGGCTCGATCCACACCGTCTGCCAGATGCCGGAGACCGGCGTGTACCAGATGCCGTGCGGATTGGTGATCTGCTTCCCGCGCGCCTGCGTCTCGGCAGTCATGTCGACGACGCCGACGACGATTTCCTGTTGGCCGTCGCCCTTCAGCGCATCGGTGATGTCGTAACTGAACCCGTCATACCCGCCGACGTGTTTGCCGAGCTCTTTGCCGTTCAACCAGACGATCGATTCGTAGTCCACGGCGCCGAAATGGAGCAGCACGCGCTTCCCGCCGTCGCGCCATTCCTTCGGCACCTCGAACGTGCGGCGATACCAGCTTTTGTCGTGATGCTTGCCGACGCCTGACAGCGCCGATTCCATCGGAAACGGCACGAGAATCTGACCGGACAGATCCTTCCCGACAGGGGTCTCTTTCACTTCATCCGCGGAGGCGAACTGCCACAATCCGTTCAGGTTTTTCCAATCCTTCCGCACCATCTGCGGGCGCGGATACTCCGGGTGCACGCTCTCCGGCGTGACGTCCTTCGCCCACCGCGTCATCAGCGGCGCCTTGGCCGGCTTCCAGTTTTCAGCAGCGCTTGCCATTCGGCACAGACACACAATCACCATCGCCAGACCAAGAATCTTCACGCAGTCTCTCCTCTTCAATTTCGGGGCAGAACAGGATCAGCGAAATGCTAGACACACGCAAGCGACCGACGTATTGCGCAACGCATCCACGCCCGACGATTTCCCGCCGGCGGTACCGCCCGTCGCATTAGCCGCGTTTTGCCTCGCCGACGACCCCAACTCAGGGGCGGTGCGAATCACGCGGCGGCCGCACTCTAATGCGACATCATTACTCCCGGCCCGGTCAAACGTTGGGCCTGCGGACGCAAGTTTCTGGCCAAAATACAGGAGTTATGGCCTGGAGCGAATTTCCCGCTACAGCCCTCTATAGACGTCACGGCGGTGGGCGACGATGCGCACATCCACTCGTTGAGCCGTGTCATCGACGACGTAAACGATGCGATACCGCCCAATGCGAACGCGCCATAAGTTGTCGGCGCCGGCAAGCTTCGCACAGCCGGAAGGACGCGGATCGTCCGCAAGCGCGGCAGCTTTGACCAACACCTTACGCGCGATCGCAGGCGGCAGTTTCTCGACCTCTTTTAGCGCACTGGCTTTGAAAGCGACCGCATAAGGCATGCTAGAGCCCCAGCCGCTTTCGTACGTTGCTCAATGGGATGGAACGCTCTTTCGCTCGACGCCGGCTTTCGGCGACATCGCCTTTGTCCTGCCGCGCCTGTTGGCGGAGCGTCGCCTGCATGCGGTCGTATTCGGATTTCGGAAGGAGTACGAAACTCTTGCCCATCAGTTTTAAGGTTTGCGCGGCCATCAGGTTTACCTCGAGCAGAATTGTAGCAGCATCACGCCTTCGCCAAGCCCCAACTTTGCTTCAACTTCAGCAGCCGGTGATACGCCTCCTTCGGCTGAAGGTCTTTTTGCAGCAACCCGCCGAAGGGCCAGAAGTGGTTGGGGACGTCGACGAAGTCCCACCAGCCGACGACCTGGTACGCGGGCTTGCTGTAGCACAAGGTCCACATCGCCTCGGACCAGT
Source organism: Phycisphaerales bacterium (assembly GCA_034666045.1). GTDB lineage: Bacteria > Planctomycetota > Phycisphaerae > Tepidisphaerales > Tepidisphaeraceae > JAICTV01. Next base: position 3,756 of record JAXDMN010000188.1, read on the forward strand.
CGGCCTGAAGCGTGGGGTTCCACGGGCCGTGCCAGCCGGGGGCGTAGGTTTTCGGACGCATCGACTCGGGATCTAAGCCGTCCTGGCTGGCCGTCGCGATCTCGGTGATGTGGATCGGCTTGTTGAACTCCGTGAAGCGGTCGAGCATGCGGTCGATCTCGAAGACGTCGTGCTGCGGGTAGTACAACTGAACGCCGATCACTTCGTAGTCGATGCCGTTGTCGAAGCAGGTTTTGATGAACTGGTGCGGCGACCATCGGCGGCTGCCGTCGGCGTTGCGGTTCTTCGCGTATTCGCCCCACATGCAGCAGTGGTTCATCATGCGCTGAACCGTGGGGCTGCCCTCGCGCGCGGACGCGAACGCCATCTTCGCCATGTCGAGGATCTGCTCGTGATTCATGCCCCAGAGGTTCGCCTTGTCGTGGGCCTCGTTCATGATCTCGGCGTATGGGACGCGGCCGTGATAGCGCTGCATCGTCTGCTTGATGACCTGCGCGTAGGTTTTCTTCACGCGATCGTAGGGCCATTTCGGGTTGTACTCGCGCCTGGCGTTTGACGGCTCGCTGTTGGGGAGCGTGTTGATCGCACCGCGGGAAATGTCGGATGCGATCGTGGTCGCGCTTTTTGTCGTCGCGGCGGGCAACTCGTTTGGGCGGATGTATTCCGGCGTCGCGCCGCGGGCCATGTAGAGGTAGCCGAAATTTTTCGGCGTGATGTTGCGCGCGAGGCACCAATCGACCGACCGGTCCATGCGGTCGTAGTTGACGAAATCGCCCTTGTCGGCGGACGCTTCGTCCTTCCAGTGGTACCAGCTTACCGTGGCGAAATCGAAGAGATCTTTGACGCGCTTTTCGTACTCGGCGCCGAGCGAGTCGAAGCCGCTGACCATCACGCCGAACTTGAAATTGTCGCGCGGTTTCGACAGCCGCGCGATGCGATGTTTCGCATTAGCGAGGGCAAGCCGTTCGCCGGCGTGCAGGCCGTGGGCGAGCGATTCATATGCGGCAGCGATGCGGGCGGTGCCTTTTTCCTTCGGGATCGGACGAGTCGCCGCGGCAAGGCGGTCGTGGAACTCGCGATCCATCATCAGTCCAGTCGGCCGCAGCGCATCCCAGCGTTCGCGGACGCGGCGGAGTCGGGTCTGCGCGGCGTCGACGACGAAATCGCGCGTTTGCGCTCGCGTGTAGCCGCGACCGTCGTTATCGGCGAAGCAATACACCTCGCCGAAATTCGGGACTTTCAACCTCATGACGATCTGCACCGGCTCATCCGCCAGCTCGAGCCGGGCACGGCCCTGCGCGGTCGCGATGCCCTGCGGCAGCGGATCGTTGCGCAGGTCGCGCGCGTGCAGCGTGCGCATCTTTTCCGTCTCGATGGGCGAGCCGTCCGCTTCGACCAGTTCCATGCGGATCGCCGGCCGGCCGTTCGCCATCGTCGGCGCGTCCGCTTCTTCCATGCCCAAGCCGGCGAGGTCCTGCGTGGTCGGCGGAAGTGTGATGCTCTGCTCGCGCGGCGCCCGCGACCCGCGCGGCGACGTGCGACAGCCGACCAGCGACGTCCCAGCGATCGCAGCGAGACCGCCGAGGAATTTTCTTCGGTCCATTTCAGCCATCAGCTCACCTCAGATCAGAAGTGCGGTCACGATTTCCACGCCGAGACAAGTTCCTGCGCGCGCCGCGCGACTTCTTCCTTCGGCGGCGGCTTGGGGCTGGCGTAGCTGATGCACGCGACGGTCATCTGCGGCATCGTCAGCCGCCCGGTCGCCTGGTCGAACGATACCTTCGCGTACAGCAGGTTGGCCATGTCCAGTTGCTCGCGCGCCACGGCGTCGTAGCCGCGGATCGGCCAGAGCTGGGTCATTTCGCTGCCGGCGACCGGCATCGCATACGAGCCCTCGATCAGCTCG
>JAXDMN010000189.1:0-9415 GCA_034666045.1 Phycisphaerales bacterium
ACCAGCCGGGCGAGAACGCGTATCCGATCTCGGCGTTCACTTACATCATCGTTTACAAGGACCTCGGCTACCTGAAGGACGAGAACAAGGCCAAGGCGCTGGTCGGCTTCCTAAATTGGGCGGCGACGGAAGGCCAGGGCCTCGCGGCGTCGCTCGATTACGCGCCACTCAGCGAAGGCGTGCGGGCCAAGGTGCAGGAAGCGGTCGCCACGCTTCAGTGGTCGGGCCGGCCGCTCGCTTCTGCGAAGTAGTTCGTTGACCGCGAGATCCATGACGACGACCGACATTCCCGTCAACCTGACAGGAAATCCACTGCCCGCGCCCGCGGCGCGCAGGCGCAGCCGCGGGCAGTGGGTCGATCGCATCGTCCACAGGCTGGCCGCGGGCAGCGGTGTCATCGTGCTGCTCATGATGGCGGCGCTCGTGAGCGTTCTGTTCTACGCGGCCGCGCCGAGCATCAAGACGTTCGGGCTGAAGTTTTTCACGGAAACGTCCTGGCGTCCGAACGCGTTGGAGAAGATCAAACGCACGCCTGAGGGAAAGATTATCCGCGACGCGGACGGCGAAGCGGTCGTCGACACCATCCCGCCGGTCTTTGGCGCGCTACCGGTGATCTACGGCACGGCGGTGAGCTCCGCGATCGCGCTGCTGTTCGCGGTGCCGATGAGCCTCGGAACCGCGATGTTTCTCATCCGGATCGCGCCGGCGAAGCTGGCCGGGCCGGTTTCGTTTCTCGTCGAATTCCTGGCGGCGATTCCGAGCATCGCATTTGGATTGTGGGGGCTGTTCGTGCTTGCGCCGTTCCTTCAGTCGCATGTCGAGCCATCGCTCAACGCCGGCTTCGGTGCGATTCCCGGCCTGCGTTGGCTGCACTACGACGGCATGCCGACCGGCCGAGACATGCTCGCGGGCGGGTTGGTGCTCGGCATCATGGTGCTGCCGATCATCACGGCGGTCAGCCGCGATGTGCTGCGCGCGGTGCCGCAGACGCAGATCGAGGGAACGCTGGCGCTGGGCGCGACATGGTGGCAGAGCTGCCGCGAGATGCTGCGCTACAGCCGCAGCGGTTTGTTCGGAGCGGTCATGCTCGGTCTCGCGCGAGCGGCGGGTGAGACGATGGCGGTGACGATGGTGATCGGAAACGTGAACCAGGTCGTCGCGTCTCCGTTGGCGCCGGCGCAGACGATGGCGAGCCTGCTGGCGAATCAGTTCGCCGAAGCCGACGGCGGGCTTCATCGATCGGCGCTGCTGCAAGTTGCGCTGATTCTGCTTTTGATGTCACTGGCGTTCAATGTCGTCGCCCGCGCGCTGGTGGTCGGAAAACAACCGACGGTGACGCAGTAATCGCTTGAGTATTTGATCATGCCGATCGTCGCGCAAAATCCGATGGCCCGCGTGTACAGCCGGTTCATGTACGCGCTGTGCATCGCATTCGCGTTGCTGATCATCGGTGTGCTGGTGCTGATCATCGGCTACCTGGTTTCGATCGGGTGGCGGTCGGTAAGCGTCTCATTCTTCACAGAGAACCCGCAGCCGTACGGCTCGGGGCGCTATCCGGGCGGGATGCTGAACGGCTTGGTGGGAACGAGCGTGCTGCTCGCGGTGTCCGGCGTGGTCGGAATTCCGATCGGCATCCTCGCGGGCGTTTACCTCTCGGAATATTCGGCGAACTCTAAGCTGGCGGCGCCGGTGCGCTTCGTCAGCGACGTGCTGGCGGGCGTGCCAAGCATCGTCGTGGGGATCCTCGGTTATGAACTGCTCGTGGTGCCGCTCGGCGGCTACAACGGCTGGGCTGGGGCGCTCGCGCTCGCGTTCATCATGATCCCAATCGTGACGCGCACGACCGAAGAGATGTTGCGGCTCGTCCCGAAAAGTTATCGCGAGGCATCGGTCGCACTCGGCGCGACGAAAGCGCGGACCATCCTGCGCGTGGTGATCCCCGCTGCAACTGGCGGATTGGTCACCGGGATCATGCTTGCCCTGGCGCGCGTCGCCGGCGAGACCGCCCCGCTGCTCTTCACCGCGCTCGGCACGCGGCTGCTCACCGTGAATCCGAACCAGCCCTTCCCGTCGCTCACCAAGCAGATCTACAACTATGCAACCGGACCATACAAAGAACAAAAGGAGCTCGCGTGGGCGGGAATTCTGGTGCTGATCTCGCTGATCCTCGTGCTGAACGTCGCGATCCGATTGCTGTCGCAAAGACGAGGGGCGCGATGACCCCCGCCGTGATGAAAACCATTCCGACCGCCGCCGGCGCGCCTGCCGCGCCGCCGCCTGACTTCGATGCACCTGACCGCCAAGGACAGGAAGAGAAGAAGCCGCCGTACATCCACCCGGAGCTGGCGAGCGAGCAGTCCCTTCTCACCGTCGAAAACTTCAACCTGTTTTACGGCCAGTCGCAGGCGCTGCATGCGGTGAGCCTCAATATCTCGGCGGGCAAAGTCACGGCGCTGATCGGGCCGAGCGGGTGTGGCAAGAGCACGTTGCTGCGGAGCATGAACCGCCTGAACGATCTGATCGACGGCGTCCGCGTCACCGGGAACATGACCTTCAAGGGCCAGCCCATCTACGACCGCCATACCGATGTGATCGAGCTGCGCAAGCGCCTCGGCATGGTGTTCCAGAAAAGCAATCCATTCCCGATGTCGATCTTCGAGAACGTCGTGTACGCCCTGCGGATCGCCGGCGAGCGCAAACGGCGGAAGCTGGAAGAGGTCGCGGAAAAATCGCTGCGCAGCGCGGCGCTCTGGGACGAAGTGAAGGATCGCCTGCACACCAGCGCCCTGCGCTTGAGCGGCGGACAGCAGCAGCGGCTCTGCATCGCCCGGGCGATCGCCGCCGACCCGGAAGTGCTCCTGATGGACGAGCCGTGCAGCGCGCTCGACCCGATCGCGACCGCGAAAGTCGAGGAATTGATCCACGAGCTGCGCGGAAACTATACCGTCGTCATCGTCACCCATAACATGCAGCAGGCGGCGCGCGTGAGCGATTACACCGCGTTCATGTATCTCGGGCGGCTGATCGAATACGGCCCGACGAACACGCTGTTCGTCACGCCCCACCTCAAGGAGACCGAAGCCTACATCACCGGCCGATTCGGGTAAGTCCCGGGCGCGCGGCCACGAGAAACCTATGCGACACTTTGAGGAACTACTTCAGGAATTGCTCCAGAAGATCGTCATGATGGGGACGATCGCGGAGTCGATGATCCAAATCGCGGTCACCGGGCTGGTCAAGCGCAACCAGTCGAACGCGGTCGAGGTCTTCCTCAAGGAGCAGGAGGTCAACCGGCTCCAGGTCGAAGTGGACGACCGCGCGGTGAAGCTCACGGCGCTCCAGCAGCCGGTCGCGCAGGACGTGAGATTCCTTTTCATGGCCTCGCGCATCGGCGGCGAGCTGGAACGCATCGCCGACCAGGCGATCAACATCGTGCAGAACTCCAAGCACGTCCTCGAAGACCCGCCCGTGCGGCCGCTGGTGGAGCTGCCGATCATGGCCGACGTCGCGCAGAAAATGGTGCGCGACAGCCTGACCGCAATGATCCAGCGCGACGTCAACCTCGCGGCGACCGTGCTCGAAGAAGAAAAAAAGGTCGACGCGTTCCGCAACCAGATTTTCTCCCGCCTGCTCGAAGAGATGAAGCAGGACCCGACGGCGATCGAGCGCTCGCTCTCGCTCATCCTGATCGCGCGCAACCTCGAGCGCATCGGCGACCACGCAACCAACGTCGCCGAGGAAGTCATCTACTGGATCCAGGGCCGCGACGTGCGGCACAGCAAGGGAACAACAAAGGCGATTTGAATTTCAAACATGAGCCGTTGCACCGTACTAGTTATCGACGACGAGAAGGACCTGCTCGAGCTCGTGCGCTACAACCTTGAGAAGGAGCACCTCGATGTCATCACCGCCAGCGACGGGCAGTCCGGGCTCGAGATCGGGCTGCGGCACAAACCGGACCTCGTGCTGCTCGACCTCATGATGCCCGGCATGAACGGGCTTGAGGTGTGCAAACAGTTGCGCAGCGATCCGCGGACGAAGCGCGTGCCGATCATCATGCTCACCGCCAAGGCGGCCGAGACGGACAAGATCGTCGGGCTGGAGATGGGGGCGGACGATTACATCGTCAAGCCGTTCAGCGTCCGCGAACTGCTGGCGCGCGTGCGCGCGGTGCTGCGTCGGACGAACGCGGACGTGGAGGGCGAAGACGTCATCCGCCGCGGGAGCCTGACCGTCGACGTCGCCCGGCACGAGGTGACGTGGGATTCGCAGCCGGTCTCACTGACGGCGACCGAGTTTCGCATCCTGGAGTTCCTCGTGAACCGCCCGAACCGCGTGAACTCGCGGGACGAAATCATCAACGGCGCGCTGGATCGCGACGAATCGATTTACGACCGTACGATCGACGTGCACATCACCGCGCTGCGAAAGAAGCTCGGGGTGGGATCGAAGCACATCCTGACCGTCCGCGGGTTCGGGTATAAATGGTCTGAGACGGGCGAGGTATGAGGAAAGGAAGGATGAAGGCGTGAAGGATGAAGGATGAAAAAAACGGCGTCCATGCATTTCTCGTCCTTCATCCTTCGAGCCTTCATCCTTTGATTCCATGTTCCGCCAACTCTTCCGACGTTTCGTCTTTCCACAACTGCTGATCATCGGCGTGCTTGCCGCCGCGATCGTCTTGATGGCGGCAATTCAGCTCGGGCATACGACGAACGACGAAACTCAGTTCACCCGGCACCTCGTCCCGATCCTGTTGATTGCGTTGGTGATGAGCGTGATCGCCGCGCTGGCGTCGACGTTCGCGGCGTACCGATTCGCGGCCAGTCATATCGATGACATCGCGCACCTTTTCGCCACCGCCGTCCCCGCCGCCGCGTCCAAGCGGCCGCGCGCGGACGATGGCGATCGCGAAAGCGCGCTGCACGACGTCGCCCGCAGGTTCAGCGAGTTGATGGAGCTGGCGTCGAAGGATCAGGCGCAGCTCCTGACGATCATCGGCAGCATGAGCGACGGCCTGGTCGCCACCGATCACCAGCAGCGCATCCTGCTCACGAACGAGGCCGCTCGAGAGCTGCTGCTGTTCCGCACCGTCGAGCCGAAGGGGAAGCAACTCTGGGAAGTGATCCCGATCGAGGCGGTGCTGAAGGCGGTGACGGAGGCTTCGCTGACCGGCGAGCAGAAGACGGTTTCCGTCGGGCCGGTGAGCGGAAAATATCTCGACGTGACCGTGACGCGGATGCCGCTGCGCCCGGCCGGTTTCATCATCGTCGTGCACGATGTGACCGAGACAATGCGTTACGAAGAGCTGCGCAAGGAATTCGTGGCCAATGTGAGTCACGAGCTGCGGACGCCCCTCACGGTGATCAAGGGATACGTCGAGACGCTGCAGGACGGCGCGCTCGACGACCGCGCGCGGGCGGTCCAGTACCTCGCGACGGTTCAACGGCACACGGAGAATCTGACGACGCTCGTCGACGATCTGCTCAGCCTCTCGCATCTCGATTCGTCCGCCGCCGTGCCGAACCCCCGACCGGTGCATCTCGGGAAGGTGGCGCAGAAGGTGTCGGAGTCGATGACGCCGCAGGCGCACAAGATGGGTCACAAGCTCGTGCTCCAGATCGCTGACGGACTCTCGCCGGTCGTCGGGAACCCGGAATACCTCGAGCGTGCGATCGCCAACCTGGTCGAGAACGCGATCAAGTACACGCGCGGCGGCGAGGGTGAAGCCGCGGGCCTGATCAAGCTGATCATCCGCGGCGAAAAAGGGGCAAGCGGCGAAACGCAGGTGATCGTCGAAGTGGCGGACAACGGCGTCGGGATTTCCGATGAAAACCTGCCGCGCATCTTCGAGCGCTTCTATCGCGTCGACCGCTCCCGCTCGCGCGACGCGGGCGGGACCGGGCTTGGGCTGTCGATCGTCAAGCACATCGTGCAGGCCCACGCGGGGCAGATCGAAGTCGTGAGCACGCCGGGGGTTGGCTCGACATTCCGCATGAAATTCCCCGCGCCCGCCGAAGCGCCCGAGCAACCTTCCGACGCGAGCGACGCCGCCGCTTAGCGCAATCTCAAAAATCGCTACACTTCGCCGCGCCGCTCTCCGCGAATGTCGCGTGCACCTCGTTGACGCGTGGGATCGGCGGGAAACTGGAGATTCGCGCCGATGTTCAACCTGCTCCCGAAGGACACTGTCTTCTTCGACCTCTTCGAAGGGCTCGCGCGACATGCGATCTCGTCCGCCGAGCACCTGCGCCAGCTCGCCCAGCAGTTCCCCGACATCAGCGGCCCGCTTCAGAAGATCCGCGAAGAGGAACACGCCGCCGACCAACTCGCCCACACGGCGCTCGACCGCCTCGATCGCACGTTCATCACGCCGTTCGATCGTGAGGACATTCACACGCTGATCGGCGAGCTCGATGACATCGTCGACACCATCGACGCGCTGGCCAAACGCATCCCGCTCTTCCACGTGAAGTCGATCGAGGAAGGTTTCATCAAGCAGGCGGAGTTGCTCGTCGAGGCGACGAAAGTCGTCAGCAACGCGGTGCACCGACTGCGCAAAGACCGCAAGCTGTCGGAGCTGAGCAAGGACCTGATCGAGATCCACCACAAGGAAAGCATCGGCGACGACAACCATCACGCCGCGATGAACCGCCTCTTCGAGGGCGGCATCGACGCGCTGGAAGTGATCAAGTGGAAGGAACTGTACGATTACATCGAGGAAGCGATCGACGGGTGCGAAGACGTCGGCAACACGCTCGAGCGCATCGTCCTGAAGAACGGGTGATTGATATTGCCGATTTGCAATTTGCGAATTTGCAATTGAGGCACAAACCAATCGTCGTCGCTGCAATTCAATCGCAAATTGCAAATTGCAAATCGCAAATCCCATGCTCTTCCTCATCCTCCTCATCATCTTCGCCGCCCTGGTCTTCGACTTTCTCAACGGCTTTCACGACGCGGCGAACTCGATCGCGACGGTGGTCTCGACGCGCGTGCTCTCGCCGTCGCAGGCGGTCATTTGGGCCGCGTTTTTCAACTTCGTGGCGGCGTTCCTGTTCGGGACCAAGGTCGCCGGGACGATCGGAAAGGGGCTCGTCCACACCGAGGCGGTCGATATCTACGTCGTGTTCGGCGGGCTGATGGGCGCGATCATCTGGAACGTCATCACCTGGCTGCTCGCGCTGCCCACCAGCTCGTCGCACGCGCTGGTCTCCGGCATTGCGGGCGCCTCGATCGCCAAATCAGGGTTCGGCGCGATCATCGTCGGCAAGGCGTGGGGGCTGTTGTTGCTGTTCATCGTGCTTTCGCCGCTGATCGGATTCATCCTCGGCGCCGGCATCATGATCGCGGTCTCGTGGATCTTTCGCCGCCAGCGGCCGGACCGGATGGACAAGTCGTTCCGGCGGCTCCAGCTTGTCTCCGCCGCCATCTACAGCCTCGCGCACGGCGGCAACGACGCGCAGAAGACGATGGGCATCATCGTGCTGCTCCTCAGCGTCCCGAGCCTCGGGCTGGCACATTGGACGCAACCCGATCCCAACAGTTGGGCGAACTCGCTCAACATCTTCGGCCACGATCACAACGTCGCGTGGTGGATCATCCTCACCTGCCACGCCGCGATCGCGCTGGGCACGATGTTCGGCGGGTGGCGGATCGTGAAGACGATGGGTTCGGGCATTACGCGCCTCTCCCCCGTCGGCGGCTTCTGCGCCGAAACCGCCGCCGCCATGACGATCATCGCGGCCACCCGGCTCGGCATCCCGATCTCGACGACCCACGCGATCACCGGCTCGATCCTGGGCGTCGGCACGACGCGCGGCGTGCGATCCGTCCGCTGGATCTGGGGACAACGCATCGTCCTGGCGTGGATTTTGACCATCCCCTGCTCCGCCTTCATGGCGGCCATCGCCTACCTGCTGATCCGCGTCCTCATCGCGCCGTGGTTCGTAAAGGCTTGACCTGCCTGGCTACAATGAAGGCATGGCTAAGCACACACCCGGATTTCTGAAGATCGTGGACGACGCGCGCTCGCGCGTGCGCGAGTGCAGCGTCGATGACGTGAAGAAGAAGCTGGACCGCGGCGAAAAATTTCACCTCGTCGATGTTCGAGAAGAATCGGAATGGTCCGCCGGCCGCCTGCCGAAGGCCCAGCACCTTGGCAAGGGCGTCATCGAGCGCGACATCGAAACGAAAATCCCCGACACCCGCGCTGAGATCATTCTCTACTGCGGTGGTGGCTTCCGCTCAGCGCTCGCCGCGGACAATCTGCAGAAGATGGGATACACCAACGTGATCTCGATGGACGGTGGTTTCCGCGGATGGAAAGAAGCGGGACACTCCATCGAGAAAAGTTAGATCCGCAGCGCCGCGTATTTTCGATCATTCGAAGCAACGCCGGAGAAAATTCCCATGCGCCCGTTCCTACTCGCTTGCCTCTTCGCGACAACGCTTTCCTTCACAACCTCCTGCTCCCGTCCCGCGCACGCCGCAGACCTCCCGCAGCCCGCGACCGATCTCCCTGCGCCCAGCAAGGAAGGTGACAGTCGAAAAGTCGTCCTCGCCGGCGGATGCTTCTGGTGCATCGAAGCGGTCTTCGAACCCCTTAAGGGTGTCACGGATGTCACCAGCGGATACGCGGGCGGCACCGCCGACACCGCCGACTACAAAAAAGTCTCCGCCGGCCAGACCAATCACGCCGAGTCCGTCCAGATCACTTACGACCCCGCGAAAATCAGCTACGCGACGCTGCTCCGCGTGTTCATGACCATGCATTCGCCGACGACGAAGGACGGGCAACATCCCGACTACGGCCACCAATATCGTTCCGCGATTTTTTATGCGAATGACGACGAAAAACGCGTCGCGGAGGCGTACATCAAGCAGCTCGACGACGCGAAAGTGTTCAACGAACCGATCGCCACGTCGCTTGAAAAACTGGAAAAGTTTTATCCCGCCGAGGAGTACCACCAGGACTACGTGCGAAAACATCCGGACGATCCGTACATCGTTCGCTGGGCGTTGCCAAAGCTGGAGAAGCTGCGGCAAAAATTCCCCGAGCTGCTTCAATCTTCAGCGCCCGCGGGCGCGCCCGCGCCGCCGACGTCGTCAGCCAAGTAATCGCCGCGGAACTCGAACTCGTATCGAAACTCGCGGCATTTCCGCTCCTCCGCCAGCCAACGCGCCAGCGCCGGCGCGCCGGCGAATGAATCGACGAATGTGAGCCAACGGAATCGCGTCACCGCCAGCAGATTACTCGCGCTGCCGGCGTTGGCGGAGAAACGGTCGGAACGTTTGGCTGGTCTGCCGTCCGTGCCCAACTCGATCTGCCCCATTCGCGGTCCGAGTTCGCGCGCGAACGAATCGAGCAGCCGCCCGTACGCCGTCGCCTGCCGCTCCAGGCCGACCTCGTCGA
>JAXDMN010000190.1:0-6407 GCA_034666045.1 Phycisphaerales bacterium
TAGGCGCTTTGTCATCCTGAGGTACTCCGAAGGATCTGCGTCCCACGACTCCACGGCCAGATCCTTCGGAGTACCTCAGGATGACAAAGCGCGCGTTTTAATCCCGATCCGTATAAGTCAGAAAAGCTTCAGCGCCGGCCCCAGATCGCTTCGCCCCATCAAAAACTCATCGACCCCGCGCGCCGCCTGGCGGCCTTCGCTGATCGCCCACACCACGAGCGACTGCCCGCGGCGCAAATCGCCCGCCGCGAAGACGCCGGGGACGCTGGTCATGTAGCTCTGGTCCGCGACGACATTCCCGCGCGCATCTAATTTCAGCCCAAGCTGCCCGACCGGCCCGTCCTGTTCCGGGCCGACGAAACCGAGCGCGAGGAAGCAGAGATCGCAGTCCATCTCGAACTCCGATCCCGGGATCTCCTTGAACTTCGTCGGCCGACCGGTTGCGTCGCGCTCCCACTCCAGGCGGATGCCGTGGAGCTTTTTGACGACGCCCCCACCTTCAGCTCCGCCGTCGCCGCTGAACGCTTTCGTGTTGATCGCGAAATCGCGGATGTCTTTCGAGATGAGCTGCTCCGCCTCCTCATGCGCGGAAGACGTGCGATAAATCATCGGCCAGTACGGCCACGGCTGCACGCCCTGCGCCAGGTCGCGCGCTTCCGGCGGACGCGGGAGCAGCTCGAATTGATGAATGCTCTTGGCGCCCTGGCGGACGGATGTGCCGAGGCAATCCGCGCCGGTGTCGCCGCCGCCCAGGATGATGACGTGCTTGCCCTTCGCGTGGATCTGATCCGGCGGCGGGGCGTCGCCCATGCTCACCTTGTTCTGCTGCGGCAGATAATCCATCGCGAGATGAACACCTTTCAGCTCGCGCCCCGGCACGGGCAGATCGCGCGCCTTGGTCGCGCCGCCGCACAGCACGATCGCGTCGAAGTCGCGGCGAAGATCATCGACCTTCACGTTGTGCCCGACGTTCGCGTTCACCTGAAACTTCACGCCCTCCGCTTCCATCAGCTTCACGCGCCGCTCGACGAAGCGTTTTTCCAATTTGAAGTGTGGAATCCCGTACGTGAGCAACCCGCCGACGCGATCCGCGCGCTCGAAAACGGTGACGCTGTGCCCGGCTTTGTTCAATTGCGCCGCGCACGCCAGTCCCGCCGGCCCGGAGCCGATGACCGCAACTTTTTTCCCTGTGCGGATCTTCGGCTCTTCCGGCTGCACCCAGCCGTGCTCCCACGCATGTTCGATGATCTCGTACTCGATGTTCTTGATCGTCACCGGCCGCTCGTTGATGCCGAGCACGCACGCTTCTTCGCACGGCGCCGGACAAATCCGCCCGGTCCACTCCGGAAAGTTATTCGTCTTGTGCAGCATCTCGATGGCCTCGCGCCACCGGTTTTTGTAAACGAGGTCGTTCCACTCCGGGATGATGTTCCCGAGCGGGCACCCCTGGTGACAGAACGGAATCCCGCAGTCCATGCACCGCGCGCCCTGCCCGCGCAGCTTGTCATCCGGGAACGGATTGTAGATCTCGTTCCAATCCAAAATGCGCAGCTCAACCGGCCGCCTCTTCGGCAGCTCGCGAGGAATCTCTTTGAACCCGGTCGGCTTGCCCATCTGCCTCAGTCCTTCAAATCAAAACAGATTTCACCACGAAGTCACGAAGACCACGAAGCGGTTCTCGGCCTCCATGAACCGCTCGCTCAGCAAACCTCTTTTCCAACAGAGGTGATCTCAGCGAGGTGCTTTCCCTCCACGAGCCCCGCTTCGTGCTCTTCGTGGCTTCGTGGTTAACCTTCTTCTTACGTCCCCGCCGTCTGGCGCGCGGCCTGTTCTTCGAGCACGCGTCGATAATCCGTCGGCATGACTTTGACGAACCATCTCAGCTCGTTTTCAAAATCGTCGAGAACCGCTTTCGCCAGCGGGGAATTGGTGAACTGGTGGTGATTTTCCAGCAGCTTTCGCAGCATTTCGCGGTCTTCCGGCGTGTCCGGCTTTTCCAGCTCGACCATTTCCATGTTGCACTTCTTGGCGAACTGCCCGTCGTCGTCGTAGACGTAGGCGATGCCCCCGCTCATGCCGGCGGCGAAGTTTCGGCCGGTCTTGCCGAGCACCACCACGCGCCCGCCGGTCATGTATTCGCAGCCGTGATCGCCGACGCCTTCGACGACGACGTTCACGCCGGAGTTGCGGACGCAGAAGCGTTCGCCGACCACGCCGCGGAGATAAATCTCGCCGGCGATGCCGCCGTAGCAGATCACGTTGCCGGCGATGATGTTCTGCTCGGCTTTGAAACCGCTGTCGAGCGTCGCCTTCGGCGGGTAGACGATGATTCGACCGCCGGAGAGACCCTTGCCGAGGTAGTCGTTCGCGTCACCTTCGAGCTCGAGCGTGATCCCTTTCGCGAGGAACGCGCCGAGGCTCTGACCCGCGTTGCCGTTGAACTTGAAGTGGATGGTTTCGTCAGGCAACCCCGCGAAGCCGTACTTCTTCGCGACCATACCGGAGAGCGTCGTGCCGACCGTGCGGTTGACGTTCTCGATCGGCATTTCCGCGTGGATTTTCGTCCCCTTGTCCAGCGCCGGCTGCGCGGCCGCGATTAATTTCGTGTTGTCGAGCGAGATGTCGAGCATGTGATCCTGCGCCTGCACCCGGCGGACAGCCACGTTCGCGCCGACGCTGGGCTTGTGCAGGATCACCGACAGATCGAGATGCCGAGCCTTCCAGTGATCGCTCACATCGGAAAATTCCAAAAACTCAGTCTGCCCGATCATGTCCTCAAGCTTGCGGAAGCCCAGCTCCGCCATGATCTCGCGCACTTCCTCGGCGATGAAAAAGAAGAAGTTGATCACGTGCTCCGGCTTGCCCGTGAACTTGGCGCGAAGCTGCGGGTCCTGCGTCGCGATGCCGACCGGACACGTGTTCAGATGACACACGCGCATCATGATGCAACCCGACGCGATCAGCGGCGCGGTCGCGAAGCCGTACTCTTCCGCGCCGAGCAGGCAGGCCACGGCGACGTCGCGGCCGGTCTTCAACTGCCCGTCGGTCTGGAGATAGATCCGCCCGCGCAGGTCGTTGAGGACCAGCGTCTGCTGCGTCTCCGCTAAACCCATCTCCCACGGAATCCCGGCGTATTTGATCGACGTCAGCGGCGAATTTCCGGTGCCGCCGGAATCGCCGGAGATGAGGATGTGGTCCGCTTTTCCCTTGGCGACGCCCGCCGCGACGGTGCCGACGCCGACTTCGCTGACCAGCTTCACGCTCACCCGCGACTGCGGGTTCACGTTCTTCAAATCGTGAATGAGCTGCGCGAGATCCTCGATCGAATAAATGTCATGGTGCGGCGGCGGCGAGATCAGACCGACGCCCGGCGTGCTGTGACGAATCTTGCCGATGTACTCATCGACCTTGTTGCCGGACAGCGCGCCGCCTTCGCCCGGCTTGGCGCCTTGCGCCATCTTGATCTGCAACTCGTCCGCATTGACGAGATACTCAACCGTCACGCCGAACCGCCCGGAGGCGACCTGCTTGATCGCGCTGCGGCGCATCGTGCCGTCCGCATCCGGCTTGAACCGCCGCGAATCCTCGCCGCCCTCGCCGGTGTTCGACTTCCCGCCGATGCGGTTCATCGCGATCGCGAGATTTTCATGCGCCTCGGTCGAGATCGACCCGAGCGACATCGCGCCGGTGCAGAATCGCTTGACGATCTCCTTCGCCGGTTCGACTTCCTCGATCGGCACCGGCGGACGCATGCCTTTGCGGAAATTCAGCAGGCCGCGAAGCGTGCAGCGGTTCTTCGACTCATCGTTGATGAGCTTCGTGTATTCCTTGAATGTCGCAAAACTCTCGACGCGCACCGCGTGCTGCATCTTGGCGACGGAGTCCGGGTTCCACATATGGTACTCGCCGTCGCGCCGCCACTGGTACGTGCCGCCGTTCTCCAGCACTTCGCCGTTCACTTTGATCGGCGGGAAGCCGCGGCGATGGCGCTCGAGCGATTCCTGTGCGATGACGTCCAGCCCCACGCCCTTGATGCGCGACGCCGTCTTCGTGAAGTAGCGGTCGATCACGTCGTCGGCCAAGCCGATCGCCTCGAAGATCTGCGCGCCGCGATAGCTCTGCACGGTCGAGATGCCCATCTTCGACGCGACTTTGAGGATCGCCTTGTTCGCGGCCTTGATGAAGTTCTTCTTCGCGTGAGCGTAGTCGAGCTCCGGCGGCAGCAGGTTTTCCTTCGCCAGGTCCGCGAGCGTTTCGAACGCGAGGTACGGGTTGATCGCGCCGGCGCCGTAGCCGATGAGCAGGCAGAAGTGGTGTCCTTCGCGCGCTTCACCGGTCTCGACGACCAGGCCGCACTGCGTGCGCGTCCCTTCGCGAATCAGGTGATGATGCACCGCTGCGGTCGCGAGCAGGGCGGGGATCGGCGCGTTCTCGGCGTCGACGCCGCGATCCGACAGGATCACGATCGACGCCCCGTCTTTCACCGCCTCCGCGGCCTTCGTAAGCAGCGCCTCGAGCGCCGCCTTCATGCCGGCTTCACCCTCAGCGACGTTGAATAGCATCGGCAGCGTCACCGCGCGCAGATCGCCGGCGGCGACTTCGCGCAATTTTTCGAGTTCTTCATTGCTGATGACCGGATACTTCAGCTTGATCAGGTGCGCGTGCTTCGGCGTCTCCTCGAGAAGATTCCCCTCGCGGCCGAGGTACGTGTACATGCTGGTGACCAGCTCTTCGCGGATCGCATCGAGCGGCGGATTCGTCACCTGCGCGAAGAGCTGCTTGAAGTACGCATAAAGCAGTTGCGGCTTTTCGCTCAAACACGCGAGCGGCGTATCGGTCCCCATCGAGCCGATCGCTTCCTGCCCCGTCACGGCCATCGGGGCCATGATCATCTTCAGGTCTTCGACCGTGTAGCCGAACGCGTGCTGGCGGACCATCAGCGTGTCGTGGTCCGGCTGATAGATTTTCGTGGGACTCGGCAGCGAGTCCAGATCGATCATGTTCTCTTCGATCCACCGCCGCCACGGGCGCTTGTCGACGAGCTCGCGCTTGATCTCATTGTCATCGACGATCCGCCCGGCCTTCATGTCGACAAGGAAAATCTTCCCCGGCTGAAGACGCCACTTCTTCGCGACGTTGCTCGGATCGACCGGCAGCGCGCCGACTTCGCTCGCCATGATGACGAGATCATCCTTCGTCACGTAATAACGCGACGGGCGAAGACCATTTCGATCCAGCACCGCGCCGATGACCTGACCATTGGTAAACGCGATCGACGCCGGGCCGTCCCACGGCTCCATCAGGCACGCGTGGTACTCGTAAAACGCCTTCAGGTCCGCGTCCATCAGCGTGTTGTTCTGCCACGCTTCCGGCACCATCATCAACACCGCGTGCGGCAGCGATCGGCCGTTGACGGCGAGAAACTGAAGCGCGTTGTCGAGCGTCGCCGAGTCCGAACCGGATTCGGTCAGGATCGGAAACATCTTCGACAGCTCATCGCCGAAGACTTCCGATTGAAGCGACCCCGATCGCGCGCGCATCCAGTTTCGGTTGCCGCGCAGCGTGTTGATCTCGCCGTTGTGCGCCAGGTAGCGGTAGGGGTGCGCCAGTCGCCACGAGGGGAACGTGTTCGTGCTGAAGCGCGAGTGCACCATCGCCAGCGAAGTCTGAAAATCCGGATCCAGCAGATCGACGTAATAGTGCCGCAACTGCTCGGCGGTCAGCATCCCCTTGTAGATGATGCGATTTGCCGAGAGGGCGCACATGTAGAAGCCCTCGCGCACCATGTCGCTGTGGTCGCCGAACTCCAGCGTGTTCTCGATGCGCTGGCGGACCAGGTACAGGCGGCGATCGAAGTCCTTGCGGTTGAAGAACGTCTCGCCCGGGCCGACAAACAACTGCCGGATCTTCGGCTCGGTTTTCTTCGGGGTCTCGCCGATGAATTTCTGGTTCGTCGGCACGTCGCGCCAGCCGAGCACTTTCATGCCGTACGCTTCGACGACATCCTCGATGATCTGGATGCAGGTCGAGCGGCTGACCATGTCCTTCGGCAGGAAGATCTGCGCGACGCCGAACTGCCCGGCCGGGGGCAGCGTGACCCCTTGCTTCTTCATCTCCCGACGCAAGAATTTGTCAGGCAGTTTAACGAGCAAACCCGCGCCGTCCCCGCTCGCCGGATCGCACCCGCATCCGCCGCGGTGATTCATCCGCTCCAGCATTGTTAACGCGTTGTCGACAATCGTGTTAGACGACTTGCCCTTGATGTGGCAGATGAACCCGACGCCGCACGCATCGTGCTCGTACTCAGGGAGGTAAAGCCCCTGCGCAGGGTGGTGTCCAATGATGTCGCGGCGGCGGTCGGTCATGTAACGTCCGTAACCTTGAGAAACGGCGCGGAGTATAGAGTT
>JAXDMN010000191.1:0-7325 GCA_034666045.1 Phycisphaerales bacterium
CACAAGCACCCGGCCATCCGCGATTTCTGGGACCGGCCGTCGCGCCCGTCGCCCGGCACCGGCCTGCTCACCAGCCGACATTTCCCCGATGACTTCCAGGGCAACTTCCTCAACCTCAACGTGATCGGCTTTCAGGGGATCTACCGCGTGAAGGTGATCGAAGCAGGCTCCGGGCTGCGCGGCGAGAAACAGGAGGACCTGGTCTCATCGGACGATCCGAACTTTCGTCCCACCGCGGTCAACGTCGGTCCCGACGGCGCGATTTACTTCGCCGATTGGCACAACCCGATCATCGGGCACATGCAGCACCACATCCGCGATCCGAACCGCGATCACGCGCATGGCCGGGTCTATCGGCTGACCTACGAAGGTCGGCCGCTGATGAAGCGCGCGAAGATCGACGGTCAGCCCATCGCTGCGCTGCTCGAGCTGCTCAAGGAGCCGGAGAACCAGACGCGCGAGCTGGCGCGGATCGAGTTAGGCAAGCACGATTCCGAGCAGGTCATCTCCGCCGCGCAGAAATGGGCGACGGAGCTCGATAAAAGCGATCCGGCGTACGAGCACCACATGACCGAGGCGCTCTGGCTCCACCAGTGGCACGACATCGTCAACCCGGAGCTGCTGACCCGCATGTTGAACTCGCCGGAACCCCGCGCCCGCGCCGCGGCGACGCGCGTGCTGTGCTATTGGCGTGATCGCGTGCCGGACGCGCTCGCATTGCTCGCGCAGCGCGCGGCGGACGACGATCCACGCGTCCAACTTCAGGCGGTCCGCGCGGCGAGCTTTTTCCCATCGGCACAGGCCGCCGACGTCGCGGTCAGCGTGTTGAAACATCCGCGGGAGCACTATATCGACTACACGCTCCGCGAGACGATCCGCCAGCTCGATCCGCACTGGCGGCAGGCCTATGCCGCCGGCAAGCCCGTCGCGGCGGGCAACCCGCGCGGATTCGATTACCTCATGAAGAGCGTGAGCACCGCCGACCTGATGAAATTCCCGCACACCGTCGCGGTGCTCCGACAACTGCTCGGCCGCCCGCAGCTCAACGATGCCGAGCGGCACAAGCTGCTGAGCGAGCTCGCGGAGCAAACCAAGGTGAGCACCGCCGCGGCGTTGCTGGACACGGTCGACCTGGCCGACGAGCCGGCCGCGCGGGGCTACGTGATCAAGCTGCTTCCGCAAATGACGCCGGCAAGTCTCAAGCCATTACGCGAGCGCATCAGCAAGATGGCGGAGGACGTCGGCATCCCGTCCGTGCGCGTCACCGCCTGGGCGGGTCTTGCGACGGCTGATGAATCGTTCGAGAAGGTCTGGTCCCGCGCCGAGAAATCGGAAACGGCGCTGGCGGACCTGCTGTACGCGGTGCCGCTGGTTTATGACCCGTCCATCCGCGCCCGGGCGCATGACAGGGTGATCGCGCTGTTGTCGCAGCCGCCCGCGACACCGCCGTCGCCCGCACGCCACGCCGCCATCGGCGCGGCGGCCAGCATCAACCGCGGGCACGCCAAGACTTTCGCGGTGCTGGCGGACCTGATCGAGCGGGGCGAGCATCTCCCGACAGCTTGCGCAGCCCTGCGATCGCTCCCGCGCAGCGCCTTCGACGCCCAGCGCTGCGAGACCATCGCCGCCGCGCTGGTAAAATGGGCGCGGGCCGTGCCGGCGGAACAGCGCACGTCGCAGGACTATCTTGCGACGGTCCAATCCGCCGAGTCGCTCGTCGCGCTGCTCCCGCCATCGCGCGCGGCGGCGGTGCTCGATGACCTCCGCGAGCTGCGCGTCGCGGCCTTCATCGTCGGCACGGTGCGCGAGCAGATGCGCTACGACACGCCGCGGCT
Source organism: Phycisphaerales bacterium (assembly GCA_034666045.1). Taxonomy (GTDB): domain Bacteria; phylum Planctomycetota; class Phycisphaerae; order Tepidisphaerales; family Tepidisphaeraceae; genus JAICTV01. The sequence continues at coordinate 1,836 of JAXDMN010000191.1, forward strand.
TGTCGTCGAGGCGGGCAAGCCGTTCGAGATTACCTTCGAGAACACCGATCTCATGCCGCACAACCTCGCGATCGTGAAGCCCGGCAGCCGCAAGCGCATCGGCGAGGCCGCGATGAAAATGAAGCCAGACCAGCACGACGCCGCCGGCCGCGCGTATGTGCCGCCGAGCGACGACATCCTCGCTGCGACGAAGCTGCTCGAGAACGGGCAGCGCGAAACCTTGAAGCTCACGGCGCCGGAAATCGAGGGCGATTGCGAATACGTCTGCACGTATCCCGACCATTGGCCGGTGATGTGGGGGCAGCTTATCGTAACGAAAGACATTGAGGCATATCTTCGCGCGAACCCGGAGAAAGCGACGCCCGCGACGACGGCTACCGACAAGCACGTGCACAAATAGCAGAAAGCGTTACGCGAGAATCGCTTTGACCACTTCGCCGTGCACGTCGGTGAGCCGATAGTGCCGCCCCTGAAACTGGTACGTGAGCTTCGTGTGATCGACGCCCATCAGGTGCAGGATCGTCGCCTGCAAATCGTGCACGTGGACGGGATTCTCGGCGACGTTATAGCCGAAGTCGTCGGTCGCGCCATACGTGAAGCCCGGCTTCACCCCGCCGCCCGCCATCCAGCCGGTGAAGCAGCGCGGGTGATGATCGCGGCCGTAATCGTTTGCGGTCAGCTTGCCCTGCGAATAATTCGTCCGTCCGAATTCGCCGCCCCAGACGACCAGCGTGTCGTCGAGCAGGCCGCGGCGTTTCAGGTCGGTGATCAGCGCGTAGCAGGCGCGATCGACGTCGGCGGCCTGGCGGCGGATGCCGGCGGGCAGTTTTTCATGATGATCCCAGCCCGGGTGATAAAGCTGGATGAAGCGCACGTCGCGCTCGGCGAGGCGGCGGGCGAGGATGCAGTTGGCGGCGAACGTGCCGGCCTCCTTCGCTTCGGGGCCGTACAGCTCGAACGTCTCCGCCGGCTCAGTTGAGACGTCCATCACTTCCGGCACGCTCGTCTGCATGCGGTAGGCCATCTCGTACTGCGCGACGCGCGCGTTGATTTCCGGATCACCGACGTCCTGGAACTGAATCGCGTGCAGCTCGGCAAGCCGGTCAAGCATCTTGCGGCGGCTGGTCTCAGAAATGCCGTCGGGATTCTTCAGGTAGAGCACCGGATCTTTTCCCGCGCGGCACTGCACGCCCTGGTGCACGCTCGGCAGAAAACCGTTGCCCCACAGTCGTGCGTAAAGCGGCTGATCGATGCGGTCCTTGCTGATGAGCACGACGAAGCCGGGCAGGTTCTGGTTCACGCTGCCGAGCCCGTAGCTGAGCCATGCCCCCATGCTCGGCCGACCGGCGAGCTGGTGGCCGGTCTGGAAGAAGGTGATCGCCGGGTCGTGGTTGATCGCCTCGGTGTGCAGCGACTTGATGAAGCACAATTCGTCGACGATTTTGGCCGTCCACGGCATCAACTCGCTCACCGGGGCGCCGCATTTCCCGTGGTGGTCGAACTTGAAGATCGAGCCGGCGAGCGGCAGCGTCGCCTGGTTGCCGGACATGCCGGTCAGACGCTGGCCCATGCGCACACTGTCCGGCAGATCTTCGCCGTTGCGCGTGTTCAGCAGCGGCTTGTGATCGAACAGATCGAGCGGCGACGGCCCGCCGGCCATGAAGAGGTAGATGATGCGCGTGGCGCGCGGGGCGAAGTGGGGTTTGTCGAGGATGCCTTTGAACGGGTTTGCGGGCGTCGTCGAGGGTGCGGCGGCGGCGGATGTGTCTCGATGGAGAAGTCCCATCAGGGCGACGCCGCCGAGGCCGAGGCCGAAGCGGCCGAGGAAATCCCGGCGGTTCATCGAGTAGTTGACGTTGTTGCAGAACTCGGCCATGCGGACACCTTCGTTTCCTTACCGCCGCATCAGCGTGCTGTCGTGGTTGAACAGCGCGATGCCCAGGACCGTCCCCGCCGCCAGATCGGCCTGGTCGAACTTCGTGTCGTTGCGCTTCTCCCCGACTTGCAGGAGCTTCGCCGCGGCGGCGAGATCGGCGAGGAAGAGATCATGCTGCTCGGCGTAAAGCTGTTTCAGCACGGCCAGCTCGCGAGCGTTTGCTTTTCGTCCGGTGACGACGCGAAACGCCCACGCGACGCGATCGTCGATCGTCGAGCCGCCCTCAGTGAGCATACGCTGCGCCACGAATCGCGCCGCCTCGGCGATCTGGATGTCGTTCAGCAGCGCCAGCGATTGCAGCGGAGTGCTCGTGCTCTGGCGGCGCACCGTGCAGTAGTTCTTGTCCGCCGCGTCGAACATCGTCATCGACGGCGGCGGGACGGAACGCTTCCAAAACGTGTAGAGCGAACGGCGATAGAGGCCGTCGCCCTTGTCCTGATCGTAAGCCGGCCGGCCCATCGCGACGTCCCAGATGCCGTCCGGCTGATACGGCTTGACGCTCGGCCCGCCAATTTTCTCGACGAGCAGACCGCTGACCGACAACGCCTGGTCGCGCATCATCTCGGCGGTAAGCCTGCGCGACGGGCCGCGCGCGAGCAGTGCGTTCGCCGGGTCGCGCGACAGGAGGTCGGCGTCGGCGCGCGATGATTGGCGATACGTCGCCGACAGCGCGATCGTCCGCAGCAGCCGCTTCATGTCCCAGCGCATGGAGCTCGAAAATTCGCGGGCGAGCCAGTCGAGCAAATCCGGGTGCGTCGGCTGGGCGCCTTGCGTACCAAAATTGTCGCTCGTTTCGACGATGCCGCGGCCGAACATCTGCTGCCAGGCGCGATTGACGATCACGCGCGACGTGAGCGGGTTGTCGTCGCTGAGCATCCAGCGCGCCAGGCCGAGGCGATTGCGCGGCTGATCGGACGCCAGCGGCGGGAGAAATGCGGGTGTGGCGGCGGAGACGGCGTCGCGCGGCTTGTCGTACGCGCCGCGCTCGAGCACGAACGCGGGCTTCGTCGTCGACATCTCGCGCATCACCATCGTTTCGGGGATGAACGTGACGAGTTCATTCTCCTGCCGCCGCAACGCCGTAAGCTCCTGGGCAGCTTGGACGCCCGGCGGATGCACCACGGCGAGGAAGTACTCGCGGAGAAGATCGCGTTGAGCCGGCGACATCGCAGTGGGATCCGATTTCCACGCCGCCGCGAACGCCTCGTCCTTCCCGGCGAGGCACATCGCGTCAAGCGACGTGATAGCGCGGTTGAAGACGCGGAAATCATCGACCTTGCCGCCCTTGAAGCCGTTGTCGCGGAAGCGGTGCCCGATCGCGAGGTCCGGCTCTTTGCCGCCGTATCGGATGTCCTTCGTCAGTCCGTCGCGCACGATGTCAAACGCCGCCGGCTCGCCGGCGATGTAGATTTGCACGCCGCTAGCCTTGCTCGAGCCGTCATACGTGACGGCAACGTGCGTCCACTGTTTCTCGTTGACCGTCTGCTTCGTCACGACCTTCAGCGAATTGCCGGGCCAGAAGTGATGCAGCCCGAAGGCGACTCGGCCGTTTTCGAGAAGCAGCTCGTACCCGCGGCTCGCCGCATCGATCGGAGCCCTGCTCTTGTGCACGACGACCATTCGCGGCGGCGCGAGCGACGGCGTCTGCAGCCAGATGCTTAGCGAAAACGCATCAGCGCGCTGGAAATCGCCGGACGTGGGGAAGATGAAGCCGTTCTCGCCGCTCAGCTCTGCCGCCTTGCCGAATTTTCCGTCGACCGACTTCGGCCCTTCGACGGCGACGCCGGGATGCGCGGGATGCACCAGGTTCGCCGGCTGTGTGCCGGGCGGCTCATCGAAGGTAAAGCGCGCTACCGCGCCGGGGACGTCGGCCGGCATGTCGCGCTTGCTCGCGAGCCACTTTTCGAACGCCGCGTCCGCATCGTTTCGGCCGGCCTGGAGTTGCTTTTCCTTCGCCGCGATGGCAGCGCGCAGTTCCGCGAGCTTCGCTTCCTGCGCATCGCTCGACAGCAGCAGCGTCGGCGTCGGCATCGCGTCGGTGAAGAACGACGTCTGCCCCGATTCATCGATGTTCTGGAAGAACGCGAACATCGAATAAAAATCCTTCTGCGTGATCGGATCGTACTTGTGGTCGTGGCAGCGCGAGCACTCGAATGTCAGGCCGAGGAACGTCGTGCCGGCCGTCGTGACGCGGTCGACGACGTACGCGACGCGGAATTCCTCCTCGACGACGCCGCCCTCTTCGTTCTGCATGTGCAGGCGATTGAACGCCGTCGCGAGGCGCTGCTCCTTCGTCGGATTCGGCAGCAAATCGCCGGCGAGCTGCCAGGTGATGAACTGATCGAACGAGAGGTTCTCGTTGAACGCCTTGATGACCCAGTCGCGCCACGGCCACATCGCGCGGTAGCGGTCCATCTGGTAGCCGTGCGTGTCGGCGTAGCGCGCGACGTCGAGCCAGTCGCTGGCCATTCGCTCGCCGTAGCGCGGCGAGGCGAGGAGGCGGTCGATCAGTTTTTCGTAGGCGTTGGGCGATTCATCGGCGAGGAAGGCGTCGATCTCCACCGGCGTCGGGGGTAGGCCGGTCAGGTCGAGTGTGGCGCGGCGGATGAGCGTGGCCTTGTCCGCCTCGGGCGCGGGCTTGAGTTTTTCCTGACCGAGACGCGCAGAGACAAATGCATCGATGGCATTGCCCGCGCCCTGAAGGGTGGGGCCTGGCCGGGGGATTTTCGGCTGCACCGGCGCGACGAACGCCCAGTGCATGCCCCACGGCGCTCCCTGTTCCACCCATCGCTTCAGCGTCGCGATCTGCTTTTCGTCGAGCTTGAGGATGTCATCCGACGGCGGCATGACTTCGTCGGGATCCTTCGAAGAAATCCGGCGAACGAGCTCGCTCTCCGCCGGCTTGCCCGGCACGATGACGGCGACGCCATCCTCGACGCGGAACGCGCCCTCCTTCTTGTCCAGCCGCAAATCTTTCTCGCGATCGGTTTCCTCCGGGCCGTGGCACTTGTAGCACTTGGCGGACAGGATCGGCAGCACGTCGCGCGCATAATCGATCGTCTGCGCGGACGCGGCATGGGCGGCCAGCACGAGCCAGCAGATCGCCGCGATCACGGTACGTCGTACAACCATGCGATCACGCCTGCCGGAAATTCGGCACTTCGACCGGCTTGCTTCCCGAGCGGATCGACTGCTCCGAGAGCGGCCTCACGCTCGTCCAGGTGACGGCGTCATAAATATCGATCGGGCTCTTGCCGCTGCGCACCGCTTCGACGAAATCGGCCATGACGAACCAGTCGCCGCCGCCGTGGCCGGTGGTTTTGGCCTTGTCGGCCTGCTGCTTCCAATACGGATGGCGGAACTCCGCTTCGTATTTCTCGAGCGGCTCCCATTTTTCCGCGGGGCTGCGGCCCTCGATGTAGACGTGACGCAGGCCGAACGCCGAGTCGTACGCGCCCTTCGTGCCCTGCAACGAGTACTGCCCCATCCCCGCCGGCCGCGGCGAGGAGGTGTCGTAGCGCAGCTCGATCAGGCGGCCCTGCTTCGTGCGGATC
>JAXDMN010000192.1:0-11428 GCA_034666045.1 Phycisphaerales bacterium
CGTTCGTCTCCTCGCGAACGTTTCGCCTGGGGAACGGCTCGTCCGGCACCGGCTTTTCCAGAAAAGCGCAGAGTTGCGGCCAGCCTTCGCCGTTGCAGATGTTTAGGCGAAGAAGCCGGTGCGGCGCGTGGCGGAAGTGGTCGGCCAGCAGCGATTCCATGCGTGCGCGGGCGTCGAGGAATTGTCGCGCGGTGGGGTGGATGGCGCCGAAAATTTTGTATCGCCAGAATGCGTAGGCCGGGCCGGTGCGCTGGATGTCGTGGTGCTTGACGTTGTAGTGGTAGGCCATTGATTCGAGCCACGTCGCCTCGTCGCGTTCGGTGTAAATGAACTTGCCGCCGGGGAACAGCTCATCGAGCACCGGGAAGGCGAAGGGGTCGATGCAGATCAGCGCGTCGACCGTGCGAAAGCGTCGCGCGAGCGTGCGCACGAATTGGGGATCGTGGTGTTGCGGCCGATATCCGAGCTGGCGCAACGCGACGAACAAGCTGAGCGTGCCCGTCTTGGAAAACCCGATCGCCCAGATCATGACATCACCACCCCGCGGCGTCGCTGCCACGGCAGGGAGGATCCTCCGCCGGGACAATTTGCGCGGACTGGCCGCGCTGAGACAAGTTACCTGTTCAGGGTAATCGTGGCGCGCGTCTGCGCGCGTTAAATTGCTGTCGCTTGACTGTTGAGCGCACGCCTTTTCCTGAAGCGGGGCACGCGGTGGCGGACCGAACGGCAGTGGTCGTGTTGTCCTGGAACGATCTGCCGCTGCTCCGCGCAACGCTCGAGACATTCCGGCAGTTCAACGGGTCGCACGACATGTACGTGGTCGACAATGGGTCCGTCGACGGCACAGGTGCATACCTGGAGAACGACGGCTATCGCGTGATTCATCACGAGCAAAACCTGGGCGTGTTCGAGGGGACGATGTCCGGCTGGACGCGCGCTGTGGCGGATGGGCACGAGTTCATCCTGAACCTACAGAGCGACTTCCCGTCGCTGTGCGCGGTTCCGTTCGCGCAGCTCGAAGGTTACCTCGATCGCAATCCGGATGTCGGCTTCATTCGGCTCAATCGCCGCAAGCATCGCCCGGTCAACAGCGTCACCCATGATCCAGTGATCTTTCAGCCGCCCGAGGCGGTCGGCGAAGGGTTTGAGGTCTCGAAATACAACTATCACATGGCCTTCCACCCGTATCTGTTCCGCGCGTCGCTCGTCGAGCATCTGCGGCAAGCGCCGGTGAAAAGTGAGCGTGGTCTGATGTGTGCGTATGAAGGCTTGAACTTGTGGGGCGCAAAATTGCGACCGCCGTGTTTTGAGACACTCCCGTGCAATCGCCATGGCACGCCTGGTTGGACGCCGTGAGGAGCGAGTCCGCCGTGGTCGCACGAACGTCCTCACGGGCGACTCGTGACGACGCCGCGATCCAGTTGCGCGTCCGGGAAGACCTCAGGCCCGCCCAGCCAGCGAACGGCCGGGTGCTTCGTGGTCGCCGCTACCAACCGTTCGAGGAATCGCCAGGTGGCGAGATCGTGGACGAGATGGTGCGTCATCATGCCGGTCGGTTCGGCAGGATCGATGCCGATGCCGCCGCGGCGGCGCTGCGCCAAGTGAGAGACAAGGCGATGGAGCGCATGGCGTGAGCCGACGAAACGGGCGCCGGCGTTCCAGTCACAGACGTCGACGTGTACGTTCACCTCCCGAAGCCCGGTCGCGGGAAATTCGTGCACGCGCGGTCGCCACCGCGAGAGGCCGGAGAAACCAAGCGGCGGCAGCATGGGAACAATCGCGTCGGCGATGCGGTTCCACGGGGGCGCAAGTACCGGCAGCAAGCGCTCGAGCGGAATCAGTTCCCGCAGCCGGCGGTGACCGCGCGACAAGTCATCGAGCACGAGTCGATCCGCACGCGCGCCGCCCAGCTCGATCTTTCGCTCGCAGTCCGCGGCGTGGTTTGTGTGCGCCCAGCCGTGCTGGATGATCACGACGTGGGGAGCGCGTTGCAGCCGTTCCGACAAATCGGCTGAGGCGTGGGCCGGGATGACTGAGAGGACCATGGGAACGCCGAGAGACAACAGGTTGTCCAGCGCGGTCGTCGTCGTGACTGCGTCGTCGTCGCGCCACCATAGTTCGGCGGTTCTGCCGGCCGCGCTCCAGGCGTCAAGCTCGCGCGCCAGCATGTCCCATCCGGCAATCTGCGGCGGCATCGCGTGTTCTCCCCGCGGGACATGACGGAGTGATTGATGGCGAGTGCGAGGTGGTCGTGCGTGCTCTAATCGTCGCTTCTCGAGACGTAGAACCAGTTCGTGAACGGATTCCGCTCGACTACGACCTCGACCGGCATTGACCGTGCGCCGCCGGGAATCCCGCCCACCGGCAGGTTCAACGAGACCGTTTGACCCAGAGGCAGCGGCGTCAGCTGGCTGCAAAACACGTAGGCCCTGACGTTCGCGCCTTTGCCTCGCCAAGTGGGAAAGGCGATGCACTGACCGTAAGCCGGCGATGTCGTGACGTAGACCCGCGTGTCGCTGCTCAATTTCTGCAGCGGTGCGGGAAGCTGCACGACGCCGGCGGAATCAGCGACGAGCGTGCCCGCCTGAATTTGTGCAACGACCGCCTGGCTGGCAGCGCGATCGAAGGCGGATTCGCCACTGCCCATCGGCCACCCGCTTCTCCAGATCAAGATCGCGACGGTTGCGCCTCCCAACAGGAGCAAACAGAACAAACCCAGTCCAACCATTCGCATCATGTTTGAGCGACGACGATCCATAGCATCAGAACGTACCATACGGCGCCAAGTAGACGGTAAAAGCTCCGCCGCTGTACCACTGCGGGCAGGTGGTGGCACAATTGGGGCGGTCACCCTTCGGCGTTGCGACGCCGCCCGGCCAGCCCTTGTACGCCGCCGCTGCCCAATCCTGCGAACTCTCGTAATTCCCGGCCTTGGGCTTGATGATCCGCGGACCTTTATACGCATACACGATAGTCTTCATCCTGGCCTGCGACCATCCGCACCAGGCTGCGACGACGCCGAGCAATGCGTAATTGACGGACCCGACGTAGAAGCACTGGTTCGAGATCTGAACGGTGCTCGCGCACGCAGCCGGCGTCGCGCACGGCGGGCTGTAGCCGCCAAGCCATGCGGGCGGGCCGGCGAACCCCTTGAGCTCATTGATGTCCCACGCGTTCAGATACATCGGACTGTTCCCGAAGGTCGGATCGTTCTGCGTCGCGGCGGCAACTCCGGCGATCGCGTCGCAGACGATGTCGCGCTGCGCCTGACTCCAACCGGCGAACTTGGCACGAACCTTGGCCAGCGCCTGGGCCACTTCGTTCTTCACCTGCGGGCCGCACACGCACTCGGTCTCATCCGCCTTCTTGGTTCCCGTCCCGGTTCCGCCTCGGCCACGCGACTGGAGCCCCATCGGATCCAAGCGGTTCATCGGCGCGTCCTTTTCATACAGATACGCGTTCATACCTTCCGGATAACCCAGCGGATCGCGCTGCACGAATCGTCCCAGGCCCGGGTGCATCGCGCGGCGGCGGTTGTTGAGCAACCCGGCGAGCAGATCGAGCCAGAGTCCCTGGTGCGCGATCGTCCAGTCATATGCGCTTGCCAGGCGCGGCGTCCCGCTTGCATCAGCGATCTGCCGTCCACCGTAGGGCGTGTAGGTGTAACGTTCGCGGATGACGCCGGTGGTGTCACAGACGGCCGTTACGTTGTAGTTCGCGTCCTGCAGCGCGAACAGGTGCTCGTCGTCATCCGAGCCGGACGCGGTTCCGTAGTTGTCACGGCAGATCAGGTCGTCGACGTACCGCAGCCCCCAGACGTATTGGTTTTCCGGCAACGTTGCGGTTCCGATCCGCTCTTCGAGCACCTGCCAACTATTGCTGAAATAGAAATGTCGGGTTTCGCCAAGCGCAGCGTTGAGGAGGACGATTCGCCTGCCGAGGCCATCGTAGCGGTAGCGTGCGATCATCAGGCCGCTCGCCTCATCGTGCAGTTCCGTCAGCCGGTTCCATGCGTCGTAGATTGCAAGCTGCCCGGTCGGCGTGATCGGTCCTGAACTGCTGTCGAACGACGCCGCGGCGAATACGCGGGCGGACTCGTCGTCGGCATCGTCTGGAGTCAGACCAAAGGCGGCCGCGAACGACCCGCCGCCGCCGAACGTTCCCATGGGCAAACGGGTGATGTTGCCGGCCTCGTCATGCGCGGGAACAGTCCAGGGCGGCGCGCTGGCAAGAACGGTGATTTCGTTGGCGCGGTTGTGCGCTCGGTCTTGGTAAAGGTCCAGGGCGCCATTCGTATGGTTGGTGAATCGCCGCCAATTTCCTGTCGGATCTAACATCCAATCCTGCTGCCGCGCCGGCGTTCCGGTGATGCCGGTTCGGCCGGAGTTGAGCGTGCCGCGCGTCATGCTGCCCACGCGGTCGAGCGCATCGTACGTATAGAACTCGTCCAGATTGGCGACGACGACGTTGCGCTTCCACGTGCGGTTGGAGTTGCGATCGTACCCGTACTGGAAGCGATCGACATCCGCGCCGGCGGACGCGACGTAGCGCCAGCGGTGATCGATGACGCGGCCGAAGCGGTCCAGGCCGTCGAATTGACCGCTGGTGCCGCCCCACAGGTCGAGGAAGATCTGTGGCTGAGGGTACGTCAAGCGGATGACGCTCGTGAGACCGAGGTAGGTGTACCACGCGAGCTGCCTTCCGCTGTCACTGATGCGGTCGGCGCGGTTGAGCATGTCGTTCAACGCGCCGGCGCTGCCGTAGCCGTACAGAATGGTGCGCCCGTTGTTGTACCGCAGCCATTCCGGGCGCACGTGGTTCGAACCGGACGCGCCCGTCGCGTATCCGTACTCGATCCGGTGCGACGAGCTGACGACGCCGGCATCATGCGATTGCCATTCGCGCACCAGTTGAGTGAATCCGTTGTAGTCGTATCGCGTTTCGTCGAGCGGCGTTCCCCCACTGCCCGTGGGCGTGTCATAGCTGGCAGTGGACTGCAGCATGCCGCGCACGTCGTAGGCGCGCGAAATGCGCCGGACGCCGCCGTGCGTCGCGCTGCCGAGCGTCGTTACGCGGTCGTGTATGAGGCGGCCTAACTTGTCGTATTCCAGCGTGCGCAGCGTGCCGCGCTGATCCTTTCGAGTGGCTTCCTCGCCGAGACGGTTGTACGTGATCTCGATGCGGTCGCTGGCGTTGACCGAATCCGGGTAGGCAATCGTCCGAAGCAGGTCGCGTCGTGCGACGCCGGAATCGGCGAGGGTCGTACCGTAGGTGTACGTCGTGATCTGATCGCCGGTCAGCGCGTTGCGAACCGTTCGGGTGAGCACGTGATCTTCCAAGCTGTAAGTCGTTTCGGTGGTGAGATTGCAGTCTGTGCCGCTGGAACCAGCGTCGTAAGCCTCGATCACGCGCGTGGTTCGACCGGCGGCGTCGTAATCCGTGCGCGTTTCGAATCCGCGTGGATTCGTCACGCTCCAGGGACGGCCGGCGTCGTTGTACTGGGTGCTCGTTACCAGCACCGTGTCCGACCGCACCGGCGGAACGCCGGGCCGGGTAAATCCGCTGACGGCGCCATACCGGGCTGTCGCGATCTGCCGATCGCCGCCGTCGTACCAGGAGGCGGAAAACGAGACGCGCGCCTTAGGTTGTGTAGCGGCGGACAACGCGCCCGTGCCGGTCGCGTCGTTGAGACGCTGGTAGCTGGTCTCGATCGCGAGATTTCCCGCGTCGTCATAGTCGTCGAGCACTTGCTCGACGATCGTGTCGTTCGTGAGCGAAGCGGCGGCGGCGTGTCCGGACTCGGTGGCGTCGTATCCGGTGTACGTCGCCGTGATCCATCCCATGCCGTTATACCGGGTCTTCGTGAACCGCTTGCCGGCGCCGGCCTCGATGTGCTTGATGATGTTGCCGGAAGCGTCCCGCCAGGTGTCTGATGTCAGCGCGTTGCCAACGAATCCGCTCGCAGGGTCTACCGCATAGCGGATCTGCCGGAACACGCCGCCCCGGTCGTCGTACATGGTTTCACTTCGTCGGACGAGGTTTCCGGCGGCGGTGGCGTTGCGTTGGTCGGTGCGGACGACGCGGTCGAGGTTGTCGTAGGTGTGCTGCAGGTAGAGGTCGACCTCGCCGTCCTCGCTGAACCGGCGGCCGCGCCAGTCGTAGCCGTACGTTGTCACCCGCGTGTCGGTGGCGGCGGCGTAGTCGGTGACCTGCGTGAGGTTGCCGTCGCCGCGGTCGGCGCCGTTGTCGTAGACCTGGGCGCGGACCTTGACCATGTTGTTGGGCGCTGTGCCCGCGCCGGCCGGGTTGGCGTCAGTCGCGCCGGTGTCGTCGGTGCCGATCCAGGTGGCCGCCTCGCGCTGCGGCGTCTCCCAAACCACGCGCGTGATCGTGCCGCCCGGGCTGACGACCCGCGTTTGTCGCTCGAGGACGTCATAGGCGAAGTCGGTCTGGCCGTAGCTCGTGCCGGGCACGCCGACGCCGCTGGCCGGGATAGTGTGGTAGACGCGCGTCGAGCGCAGTTGTCCGCGCGCATCGTACTGGTCGCTCGACCAGCTTTGCCAGTCGGTCTGCGCGAAGGTGTCGCCGGCGGCCAGCGCGCCGCTGCCGGTCGTGCGCCGCGATGTAATGCGGTCGTAGACGCGGCCGTCCTTCCCGCCGCGCTCGATCGCAACCGGGTTGATCAACGCATAGGCGTAGCTCGGCGCCGTGCCGGTGGCGTACCCGCGGCCTGTGCGCTGTTCGTCCAGTCCCCACTCGCCCGAGAACGGCCGAATCGCCGGCACGGTGACGTTCCACGTCGCGGCGCGCACGCTCGTCGCGCTGCCGCCGACCACCGCGCTGTGCGGCGGGCCGAGCGTCTGCGCGAGCTGCCCGTCGGCATCGTAGGTGTAGTCGGTGACGAGGTTGACGTTGGTCGCGCCCGACGGCGGGGACGCCTGGTAGTCGCGGATTTCCTGCGTGATCGCGGCGAGTAGCGCATCGTACGTGTAACGCGTGACGACGCCGCGCGGGTCCGTGCGTTGGACGAGCAACTGGTCGTCGGAGAACTCCTGCACAATCGTGTTGGCGACGCCCGGGCCGTTCTGGCTGGCCGGCACGGCGGGCAGCGTCGTCGTGCGCTGCTGGATGCGGTTCCCCGCATACCACGCGTCGTAGGTGAAAGAGGTCGTGATGCGGATCGCCGGGTTGGCCGCATCCGGGTGGACGATCTGCTCCCTGGGCAGAACGATGGTTTGCCCGCTCGCGGCATCGGTGTGCGAGGTGTACGTGTACGAGCGCAGCAGCACGTCGCTGCCGAGCTGGCCGCGGCGCAGCTTCTCGGCGGCGACGTAGCCGGCGGCGGCGCCGGTGGCCGGGTTGGTGCTCGTGTAGTAATCGGTGACGCCGATCAATCCGTCGGCGTCGCGCAGATACTGGTACTTGCTGGTCGCGGTGTTGAAGTTCAGCAGGTCGTCGAAGGCGTCGTCGTAGCCGGTGACGGTGGACGGCTCGGCCGCCCAGATGAGCCGTGAATCGGCGTTGTAGCGATAGAAGTTGATCCACTTTCGCGCACTGGCGTCGCCGGGCGGCGCGCGGTGGACGCGCAGCATGGGCTGGCCGGCGTAGTTGCTGTAGACGACGATCGTCGAGCCGTCCGGCAGCGTCTGCTGCGCGCGGACCGACCAGATGTTGTATCCGTCCGGCGGATTGTGGGGATTGCGCGTGTAGACGAAGTCGTCCGACGTCGTGCCGCCGCCCGGGCACGATGCGCAGACGGCCGCGACCTCCTTGGTGACCGCCTGCGTGCTCGGGTCGTACTCGAAGTAATGGTCCGCATAGTCGCGCAGGACGGTGTCGCTGGCGGTGTCCGGGTTGATGCCGGCGTTGAACAACCGGCGGTATCCCTCGGGGCCGATCGAGATCTTCAGCCCGTGCGCGAATCCTGCGGCGTCGCCCGGCTTGTAGTAGCGGTAGTAGCGGATCGCGACGTCGTTCCACGTCGAACCGGTGGCAGCGGGCCGCTGCTGGACGGCGTTCTTCAGGTCGTTCTGGCTGCCGTGCGTATCGGTCGCGCTGTAGTAGCTGAACGTGACGCGCTTGCGGTTCGTCCACGGGCCGCTCGTCGCAGGCGCCGTGCGGTAGATGACGTCCATCATCTTGTCGACGGCCGCGCCGGCGGTGAAGTAGGTGTACTTCAGCGATTGGACAACCGTGGTCGAGCCGCTGGTCGGCACGCTGCGTTGCAGCTCGTCGATGCGTCCGAGTGTCTGGGCGGCGACGGTGGTGACGAGCCCGCGCGCGTCGGTGTGCTGCACGAACTGCCCGGGCGCGACGAGGGCGTCGAGGTCGTTGAAGACGGTGACTTCCACCCGTCCGCCGCCGAGCGCGCGCGTGAAGGTCAGCGTCTGCGCGGCTGTGTTGCGCACGAGCGAAAGGCCAGGCCGGGCGTAACGCGCGACGAACGTGGAGGACCCGGGCCCGGCCGGGTCGAACCAGAACGGTTGGTTCGGATCGAAAACGATGGCGATCGCGGCGCCGGAGTCGACCGCGTACGGCATCGCGGTGACGAACCAGCCGAACCCGTTGGGCCCGTCCGCCGGCACCTGGTTGTTGTATGCGCGCACATGGGCAAACATCCCGGCCCCCGGCACCGCCAGGTCCTCATCCGCCAGCACCACCGCGCCATTCCAATAGCGAACCGGGCTCTTTGAGTTCTTCGGATCGTCGCAGTTCTCTTCCTCTGGCGGCGGACCGACGGGGGGATCTGGTTTCTTGCGCGACGATGAGCTCTTGGTTGAGCTTCCGGACGTCGAGCTGGCGGATGAGTAGGACGAGCCGGACGAGCCGGATGACCCGGAGGAATCGGACGAATCGCCCGATGAAGAAGATGACGGCGGCGGCGGTCCGCCGGAGCTCGACGACGACGAAGAACCGGAGCTGCGCGATCCGGACGAGCTGCTGCTGCCGGATGAGCCGGAACTGCCCGAGGAACCGGAAGAAGAACTGCCTCCGGAGTCGCCCGATCCTTCCGAGCCGGGCGACCCAGCGCCGAACTGGGCGAACTCTGGGCCGGCCGATTCATCATCCGGATCAAAACCACCGGGACCGAGAGGCGCTGCGCCGGGGTGATTGACGGGCATCTGCAACTCCCCTCTGAAGGGATCGCGACCAGCGCAGAGAATCCCCGCGGAGGCCGCATTGAAGCGGCCCGCTTTGAACGGGCGTCACGACGGTTGAACGAAGTTCCCGCCGCCGCGGAGCAATCGTGCGCGGTGGATATTCTGCGCAAGCAGCAGGCGCGCAGACAATTCACCTGTTCAGGGTAATCGGCGGTACGTGCATGGTCGCGTCGATCAAGGTTCCTGCATCATGTACTGCGCCGCCGCCTGTTTGATGGCGTCGAACTTCGGCCAGGTTCGCAGCGGCGAATCGGTGAATCCCCATTGTGTTTTGTGCCAGCGGCTGCACGTCACGAAGATGGTGTCCAGCGCGCGAGGCCGCGCGCGGTCGGCGAACCACGACGTGCAATGGTTCCACACGACGGCCCCCATGCGCGGATCCTGGTTCGCGGCGATGCGCACGTCTTGTTTGTGCGCCGAGACGCCGCCGTCCCATCCCGTCTCGTAGATGACGTGGGTTTTGCCATAGTCTCGCGCGACATCGTCCCATCCGAGGATGCTTTCGCCGTTCACGTTGTCGCGCGATGACAGGCGAGCGAAGATCGCGTCGACGTCGTATTCGAGCCGCCCGACGAACGGCAGCCGGTAATCGCGCTCGGCGTTCTCCGGCCGCTTGGGCGAGTTGGGGTGCGTGTCCTTGGGATAGAAATCCGGGTGGTAGTTCGCCACGACGTCCTTCCCCTTCACGATGTCACTGCCCGGACTGAAGTACGGAGCGGACGCGATGCCCCAGATGTTTGCTTCCAGCGTCGGGTAGTGCTTGCGCAGCCACGAAAGCTGGTGGCGAACGATGTACCCGGGCGGCGCGTAACTAAGTTGCGACGCGAGAACCGAACGAAACCGCCGGCCGCTGATCTCAGCGGCGATCGTGGCGTCCATGGCGACGTGCCACGCCCACAGCCGCCAAAGCCAGAACGTCTCGTTGGTCGCCGCCTCATCCTTGAGGGCAAGTACGAGCGGGTCGCTCTGGAGATCCGGATCCGTGCAGAGCGTCCGGGCCATCTCCAGGAAATACCGCCGCTGCTGAAACTGGCTGTTCCACACCTCGTTGCTGCGCTCGAGGTAGCAGCGGAGGTTCGGCTTGAGCTTCGTGTCGATGAAGCGGAGCATCTCGCGCACGTCGCCCGTGCGGAACGCGTGCGGGACATTTGCCCACATGTCGCACTCGAGCCGGTTGCACAGCAGCACCGCCGCCTCGAGCGGGATGCCGTTGCCCCAGCGCGCGCTGCTCATGCTCGGCCAGTTGTTCCACTCGGCGATCGTCGAGTTGTTGGTGCGGAACAAATCCATGAAGCGGATGTGACCGAAGCCGCGGAGATGATCGACGAACTCCCGCGACCATACATCCTGCTCCATCTCGCTCCACGAATACCCGGGCCTGCACAAATCCCAGCGATGATCGGCGCTCACGCCGCGGAAGATCAGGGCGAGCATCCCCTGGTTCGAGGGCACGACCACGTCGGCGTACGACCACTCGCCCGCGTGGCGAACGTTGGCGACGCTGTTCGGCGGATTCGTCGCGACGCTCTGCGCATTCCGCCAGCGCAGCGCGTACGTGCCGTGCGGCGCGTTGCTCGCTTGCTCGGTGAACGCCCACGTTCCGTAGTCCTGCGTGGCGTAGCCGAACGCATCGACAGCGATCTTCGCAGCGCCTGTGAGCGGATCCGGGCTGTTGTCTTCCGGTTTCTGCGGCATTCCCCATAGGCGTGCCTGGTGCCGCAGGTTGATCGTGTGGCGGCAGCTCGAATAATCGGTGAGGCTGTCGATGTTGCCGCCGACGAGTGATTGCAACTTCGACGGCGGGGGCGGCGGAGGCGGCGGAGGCGGGGGCGGCACGACTTCTTTCACGTCAAACACGCGCTGCGCGCCGTGCTCGTCAACGAGGATGATTTGTTGAATCCGGCCCATCTTAAAGCCTCGGTGCGGACTGACGATTTACTCAAGGACGATCACTTCTTCACTCGCGCCCATTGCGCCTTGAGGCGCTTGCTCGATACGGGAATCGCCGTCTTCAGCTCCTGCGCGAAGAGCGAGACGCGAAGCTCCTCGAGCATCCAGCGAAATGTTTCAAGCTCGGGATCCGTCATGCCGTCACGCTGATGTCGTGCGCGGCGCTCGTCGTGCTGCGCCTGGAGCGACGCGATCTCCTGCATCGCGGCGACGTCGCGGTTCAAGCCGGCGTTGAGGAGCTTTCGCAGGCGGATCGCCAGCGCGTCGAGATAGCGCGGGTAATGCTTGAGCCATTCCGGCGGGGTCTGGATGACGAA
>JAXDMN010000193.1:0-2874 GCA_034666045.1 Phycisphaerales bacterium
CCGGCAGGCACGGCGTGATGGCGCCGGCGATGTCGCCATCGCTGATCAATCGAATCGCCGCACCGGAGCGGCGGACATCGTGAATCAGCCTCTCGTGACGCGGGCGATCGAGAATCACAATCGTCAAATCCTGCACGCGCTTGCCCAGCTTGAGCGCGATGATCTCGAGATTGTCCTGCACCGAATTGTCGAGTCGAATCCGCCCCGGCCCCTGCTTCACGCGCGGGCCGAAGCTGATCTTGTTCATGTAGAAGCTCGGGATGTCCGCCAGGAGCGACATCGGATCTTGGTCCGGCTTTTCGCATGTGGCGGCCGCGATGACGCTGATCGCGCCGGATAAACCTTTGCTCACGATCGTCGTTCCGTCGATCGGATCGAGCGCGATCGCCATGCGGATGGAGCCGCTCGACCAGGTGCCAAGTTTTTCGCCTTTGAAAATGCCGGGCGCGTTGTCCTTGATCCCTTCGCCGATCGTGACGAGACCGGAAATGTTGACCGTGTCGAACAGGCCGCGCATGGCGTCGCAGGCGGCATAATCGGCAGATTCCTTATCGCCCTTGCCCATCCACTTGTATGCGCTGAGCGCGCCCGCCTCGGTAGCGCGGATGAACTCGAGCCCGACGAGCCGCTCGAGATCGACCGGCAGCATCGTCGGGGCGGCAATTGAATCTTCGACGTCACGAACACCACGAATCGGCGGCATCTCTTCACCCACTTTCTCTCTGATGTGTGGGCTGAAACATACCACCGGTTTTTCGCACGTGCTGACCGCAAAACGGAATCAGGAATCGCGTCGCTCGAGCAGCCCATCCCACGCCGCTGGGTGCACGTGGATCGACCAGCGGCCGTCGAGATATCGGACGTCCAGCGGGCAGCGATAGACGCCGGACATCACCTCGCTGCGCAGCACGTCAGCGGGCGCACCGGCCGCCGCGGCGCTGCCGTTGTTGAGCAGCAACACCTGCGACGTCGCCGGCGGAAGCTCTTCCACGTGATGCGTAATGAACACGACCGTCGGCGGCGTGCGATCCTTGCGATCGAACAACGATTGCACCGTCGCCAGCACCTGCTCGCGCGCCAGCAAATCGAGCCCGGACGTCGGCTCATCGAGCAGCAGAAGCTTCGGCCGCGCCGCCAGCGCACGCGCGATCAGGCTACGCACGCGCTCGCCGCTGCTGAGCGTCGCGTACGGCTGCGACGACACGTGCGACAGGCCGACTTGTGCCAGCAGCGCGTCGGCGTCGCGCTCCATCGCGTCGTCGGTCTCGGCGTAAAGCCCGAGCGTGCCGAAGAAGCCGGTCTCCACCACTTCCCGCGCCGTCAGCTCCGGCTCGACGTCGTACGGCCCCGCCGCCTGCACGAGGCGGATCGATTGCCGCAGCTCCGGCAGGCTCACCTCGCCGAAGCGACCGCCGAGCACTTCACATTCGCCCGTCGTCGGCCACAGGTGCGCCGCCAGGACGCGCGCGAGCGTGCTCTTGCCGGAACCGTTCGGCCCGAGGATCGCGCAGCACGCGCCGGCGGGCACTGCCCAATTGACGTCGCGAAGGATCCAGCGCTGGCCGCGTTTCACGCCGACGCGATTGAGGTTGATCGCCAGTTGTTCCGCCATCTTCGTTGCGTTAGCTTCGCCGCGATGGTTGCCAACGTCCACCCGCGCTTCCCGCGCAAATACGTCCCGACGGACCTGAAGCTCAACGATTTCGCCGACGTCGAGCCGCTCTACCGCGAGCTGCTCGATCGCGATGTTTCCTCGCAGGGCGAGCTGGAGAAATGGCTCGCTGATCTGTCGGAACTCTTCGCCGTCGTCGATGAAGTCGGCAATCGCCGCTACATCGACAAGAGCTGCCACACCGACGACGCCGCACTCGAAGCGGCGTACCTGAAATACGTCGAAGAGATCGAGCCGAAGATCAAGCCGCTGTTCTTCCAGCTCCAGAAGAAGTTCCTCGACTCGCCGCACCGTGCCGCGCTGACCGACGGCCACCGCCGCTTTGCAATTCTCGAGCGGAAGTGGCGGGCGGACGTCGAGCTGTTTCGCGACGAGAACGTTCCGCTCGAAACCGAAGTGACGAAGATCATCAACGAGTACGACAAGACCTGCGCCGCGATGATGGTCACGTTCCGCGGCGGCGAATACACGCTCCAGCAGCTCGCGCGCTTCAACGAGGAACCAGACCGCCCCACGCGCGAAGAAGCGTGGCGGCTTAGCGCCGCGCGACGCATGCAGGACCGCGAAAAAGTCGAATCGTACTTCGACCAGCTCCTGCCGCTGCGTCAGACGATCGCCCGCAATGCCGGGCTGCCGGATTATCGCGCGTACTGCTGGACCGCGTACAAGCGGTTCGATTACACGCCCGATGACTGCCTCCGTTTCGCCGACGCGATCGCCGAGAGCGTCGTGCCGCTCGTCCACGAGTTCGATCGCCAGCGCAAGCGCGACCTCGGGCTGGAAAAACTTCGCCCGTGGGATACCGCGGTCGACGTCAAGAGCCGCCCGCCGCTTCGACCATTCGCCGAAAGCAGAACCGACCTGCTCATCGACAAGACGAAGGAAATCTTCGCGCGGATGTCGCCGCAGCTCGCGGCGGAGTTCGAGACGCTGCGCGCCAACAACAACCTCGACCTCGCCAGCCGCAAGGGCAAGCAGCCGGGCGGCTATGCGTCCTATCTCGAAGAAGTCCGCGAGCCCTTCATCTTCATGAACGCCGCCGGCATGCAGCACGACGTCACCACGCTGCTGCACGAGGGCGGGCACGCGTTCCACGCGCTGGCGGCGCGGAACGAGGACCTGGTTTTCCTGCGCACCGCGCCGATCGAGTTCTGCGAGGTCGCCAGCATGTCGATGGAGGCGCTCGGCGCCGACCACATGGA
>JAXDMN010000194.1:0-12489 GCA_034666045.1 Phycisphaerales bacterium
GCGCGAAAAGAGTTTCCCCGAAACGATCTGCCACGCCGTGAGCGGCGTCATGAGCAGCACCGGCAGCGTCTTGTGCAGCTTCTCCTCGTTGATCGCCGTCGACGTCAGCACCGGCCCGATCAGCGCCATGGCGCAGACGCAGAACATCGAGAAGAACATGAAGAACAACTGCCCAAGCTGCTCCTGCTGTTGCATGCGCGCCGACGGCCCTTGCGGGCCGTAACTTTCCTGCGTTATCGCGTAGGCGAGCAGGAGGAACAGCAACAACAGCGCGAGGTAGATCACCCGCAGGAGATAATTCCGCTTGCGCCGCGAGGCGCACCGCAGCTCCTTGCCAAAGATCGGCCCAAACGGCGACAGTCCGGAAATATGCATCAACTACAGATTACCGCAGGCGGCATGGGCAGGACACGAACCTGAATCAACAATGCGTGATCCGCCATCGCATTGCGCGTAGCGGTCGGGCCGAAGGCCCACCTGCTCTTCATCAACCCCCAGCGACAACCCTCACATCTTCTCGCGAAACTGCACCGCCATCTCAAACCGCCCGTTGCTCACCGGGCGCGAGCGAATGACTTCGCAGCGGTGCGTCGTCGAATGCGATCCCGGCCCGAGCAGCTCGATCGCGCACTCGAGGCCGACCGCGAGGCTCTCCTTCAGCAGGAACGACACGCCGCTGAACGACAGGTCGCGCGTGAGGATCTCGTGCGTGGAGTTGGCGGCCGGTCCGTCGAGGACCTTCAAAATGGCTTTGCCGAGCAGCGGCTTTCGGCTGTTTTGGCGTCGATCGCCGGTCGGCGTGGAAACGGTGATCGGCGGACGTACCTTGTCTAATCTCATACCCAATTCGCCTCCATCGAGCGCTGGCGTGTAGAAAAAACGATTGCAGCTTCCCCGCGTGAACGAGCCCGCGTGAGCGAGCGGAACGCGCCGGCATCCTGCCGGCTTCAAAAGACTTGCAGTCCTGTTTTATCGACCAATGGCTGTCGGATGGTCCACTTCGCGGGCCAAATCGGCCGCTGCGCGGGAAGATTTCCGACCCCACAGGTGTTCCCAGTCGCCGCGAGCCGCACCGCGCATCCGCAGCACCCTGCGTACGCAACTGCCGTGCCCTGCGGGCCGCGCGCTCTAAGAGCCTTCGGCTACCCTTGTTGCATTGAGTCAGGTGCAGGCGCTGGTGACGGGAAACACGTAAGCCCTGAGCCGGTCATTCTATACCAGTTACCCGCCCGGCCACAACACCCGTCGCACCTTCCGTTTGACCCGCCCGAAAACGGTGATTTCCACCTGTTTTTTCGGCGTTTTCGCCGCCTGAACCGCCTGGTCGATCCGCTCGATCGACTCCGCTTCCAGCCGCTTGGACAGCTCGTCTTCGCCGAACAGGCGGGTGTGCTCCAGCGCCAGATCGAGGCAGAAGCCGAGCTGCTTGTCGATCAGGGCGATGACCCACAACAGGACGTACTCCCGCCGCGTCGCGCCCGTGTGTTCCAGCGACTCCAGCGACCGCAGGTACCGACATTCCGTCCACCCGGGCGTCTGCCGGACCGCCTTGGCGACGTTCTCCGGCGACGCCGCCGCGTCGCGATCCGCCAGCCAGTCGAGCGTCGACTTGCGCATGCGCACGAGCCCGCAGACCTTCAGGTTCGACAGCCAGAACCCCTCGCGCATCAGCCCCGCGTGCACGTCGCAGAACAAGTCCTCGTTCACGTACGCCCCGCGCAGCCCCGGCTCGATGTCGATCGCCAGCAGCTTGTCGCGCAGCCCCTTTCGCAGGCTGTTGTAGACGCGCAGGTCGGTCCCTTGCGTGTCGATTTTCATCCAGTCGATGTGCGGCAGGTTCAGGCGATCGAGCACCGCGTTGAGCGTCGACGCCTTCGCCTTTTCCGTCCGCTCGATGATGAAGCTGTCGGCCGAGAGAAAATTGTCGGTGATCGCCGGATTGGGCTTGAGCGTGCTCGAGCAGTAGGGCGAGCGCGTCAGGTAGAACGTGACCGCCGCGTCGCCGTCGCTGGTGATGACCTCGTGCGCGAAGCAGGCGTGGCGATATTCGGCTTCCTGAGGGTGGTGCATCTCGCGCGTGTCGCCGTCGAAGCCGACGTAGGTGGAATGGGCGCGGATCGGCTGCCAGATCCGCGGCGATCCGCCGGACGAGCCGACGTCGACGAGGATCGGCTCGATCGCCTGCGCGGACAGGAGATGGTCGATCACGTTTTCCATGCCCATGCCCAAGGCCCAACCCGAGAGGTGACGCTGCCCACCTGCATTGTACCAATCACCTACGTCGCCGGGGCGAGGTTGGGCGGAGTGGCGACAGGCGAAACGGGTTGAAAGCAGGTGCCCGGCTTTGCCCGGTCGGCATGCGCGGCATGTCCGCTACGGCCGGTGCGGGAGGCTCTTGTAAGCAGCGGCTGGGCGGGGTTTTAGGGCGGTTTTGGCGACGGTGGGTTCGTTTTTCCAGAGGCTGTGGGTGCCGTGGGGCGCGACGACAGGCAGCAGTGGGTTCGTTTTTCCAAATGACCGCTGCGCGTCAACTGGCGTCAACCACGGTCAACTGGCGTAAACCTGTGTCAACTCCCGCGTGTTCGCGTCGGCTTGATGTCGCCCCCATGTCTCATCACCTCCTTTCGCTGCGCCGGGTTCTCGACCCACGCGGCCGCACCGTGCAACCTAGCAAATCGACCCACCGCTTGTCGGCGGAAAAATCCGGGCGGGCATTTTCAGCTTGACGGCTCAGACACGGCGTCTTAGGCTGCGGTGTCAGACGGGTTGTCTGACCTGAAGTGCAACCATGACTCCAGACGTCACCGAAACTGAACTGGCCGTGCTCGAGCTGCTCTGGGCTGCCGGGGAGCCGGCGACGATCCGCGCGATCAGCGACCGGATGTACCCCCGCGGCGGGGCGGCGCATTACGCAACGGTGCAGAAGCTGCTGGAACGGCTCGAGGACAAAAAATTCGTCCGCCGCGATGACAGCGCGATGGCCCACCGCTTCACGCCGGCGGTCGCGCGCGAAGAACTGATCGGACGGCGGCTGCGCGCGGTGGCGGACAAGCTGTGCGGCGGATCGATGACGCCGCTGCTGACGAATCTGGTCGAGAGCCGCGCGCTGACGAAGCGCGAGCTGAGCGAGTTGCGGGAGTTGATCGACAGGCTGGATGGAAAGTCCGCGGACGCGATGCCGCGCAAGCCGCGGCGGAAGTCGTGATGTTTTCACGTGGCACGGGCGCCCCGCCCGTGCGGCGCGCGGCGCAGCCGCTGGCGCGGCGAATTGCATGGGCGAGGCGCCCATGCCACGAAGGGAGCGCAGCGTCGTGCAAATGCTCGTCTCCATCCTGATCGGGAACGCGGTCGTCGCGACGGTGCTGGCGATCGCGGCGCTGGTGGCGATGAAGCTGCATCGGCCGGCGGCGGCGCATGTGCTCTGGCTGCTGGTCATCGTCAAGCTGCTGACGCCGCCGATGTGGCGCGTGGCGGTGACGGATGAGGCGGCGGCACCGCAACCGCCTCAGCAATCGATCGCGGTAATTGCGCCGGCGCCGCGTGTGATCACGGCGTCGCCGCACGTCGTGTCGCCCGCGACTCCGGCGCACGTCGCGCCGCAACCGCCGTCGGTCGTCGCGCCGTCAGTCACACCGCAACGCAAAAACGTTTGTATCCCGTGCATTCTCGGCTGGATCTGGCTGGGCGGCTCAGCCGCGTGGCTGACGCTCGCGGCGGTTCGCATCGCGCGTTTCCGCCGGCTGCTTCGCCAGAGCGCGCCGGCGGACGACGAACTGCGCAGCGAGATCGCGGCCCTCGCCGCGCGTTTCGGGTTGAGCCGCATCCCGGACTGTCGCATCGTGGACGCCGCCGTTTCGCCAATGCTCTGGTTCCTCGGGCGGCGGGTGAAATTGATCCTGCCGAAAAAACTCGTCACGACAATGCCGCGCTCGCAGCGCGAGGGCGTGATCGCGCACGAGCTGGCGCACCTGAAACGGCGCGATCACTGGGTCCGGCTGCTCGAGATATTCGCGACGGCGATCCTGTGGTTTCATCCGCTGCTGTGGCTGGCGCGGCGCGGGCTGCGCGAGGCGGAAGAGCAATGCTGCGACGCGTGGGTTGTCGCGCTGCTGCCGGATGCGCGAAGGCGGTACGCCGACGCGCTGGTGGATGCGCTGGAAATGATCGCCGCTGCGCCCGGCTCGTTAGCGCTGCCCGCCGGCGCGACGGGACTCGGTCAAATCGAACCCCTTCGAAGGAGACTCACCATGATCCTCAGCATGACGCCGCCGAAGTCGTTGTCGTGGGTTGGAAGAATCGCCGTCGTCGCGATCGCGATGGTGGTGGTTCCGTTGCTTCCGGTGCGGGGACAGGCCCAGCAAGCTGGGCCCGCCGGAGGGGAGAGCGGAACGGCGCCTGCGCCCGCGTCGTCGTCGACAACGACGACGCCAGCGACCGGTCACGATGATGCGACGCGACAGGCAGTCGAAGCGCTTCTCGATCGTGCGGTGCAGGACCCGAACCAGCAGGTGCGCGATTCGGCGCTGAACGCGGTGTCGCGCTTCGGGCCGCGTGCGATTCCGGCGTTGCTGGATGGCGTGAAGAACGAGCGGACGGCAGAGGCAGCGCGGAACCTGCTCGCGCGCTTCGGCCTTGACAGCGTCGATCCGCTGCTGGAGGCGCTGAAGTCGCCGGAGGCGCAGGTGCGGCGTGAGGCGCTGTCGGCGCTGACGCTGGTCGTCAGAGGCGCGTACACCACGCAGAACCTCAATGCCCGCGGGCCGCAATTCGCCGGTGCATATGACGGCGGCTACCGCGGCGCCGTACCGGGCGGCGAGGCAATGATGGAGGACCCGGCATTTGGCGGCGCGGCGTGGATGGGGATGCCGATGCCGGAACCGGTCGTGCGAATGATCCCACTGGTAATCAAGGCGGCGAGCGACAGCGACGTCGGCGTACGCCGGGCGGCCGTGCAGTTGATAAGCCACCTCGCCATCGTGGCCGCGCGCACCAATGAGGTCGACAAACTCCTGCCGTCCGTCATCGCGGCGATGAAGGATCCTGATGCTGACGTGCGCGGCGACGCGATCTGGGCGACGTCGCAGATCGGTCCCGCCGCCGCCGCCACGACGCCGGCGCTGATCGCGGCGCTGAAGGATGAGAACCAGCGCGTGCGTTACACCGCGCTGCTCGGCCTGCGCGCGATCGGTCCGCAGGCCCGCGATGCGACGCCAGCGGTGATCGCGGCGCTGAAAGATCCGGACCCGAATGCCCGCGCCGCGGCGGCGGAGGCGCTCGGCGCGCTGCAAACCCCCGCGCCGCCCGCGCCTGTGATGCCGGGAGCGGCTGCACCGATGCCGACAACACCCGCGGCAGGCGAACCGGCCGGCCAACCGATACCGGCGGGGCGGGGAGTGACGGGGCGGTGACCTGTGTTCAAGGCGCCGCCACCGCCGCCACTACAGCAGAGAGCGCGGCCGCGCTAAATCCACTGATCCCGGATCAATCGCAGTTGCGCGTAGTCTTCTTCATTGAACCACTCCGGGCATTCACTCGGCACGAGCTTCTGGAAAAAGTCGTCGGCCTCGTCTTCGATCTTTTCGCGCGTCTGGCCCATCGAGATGCGGGCGGCGTAGAGATCGTCCTCGGTGCTCGCCAGCCGCAGCGCTTCCTGGCCGGCATACCCGCGGACGAGATCGGCGAGGCTGCGATAGAACATCCAGACGTCGTCGTCCGGCAGCGGTGGCGGGGCGCAGTGGCGCTTGAGGGCGTGGCGGAAGTACTTCATCTTCTCTTCCCACGTGAGGTGCGGGTCGAGCGCGAGCGTGACGTATTGGCCGACCTTGTTCGCCTCATGGCCGTGGCGATCGCCGTTGCGGTCGGCGAGGTGGACCTGCTTGGCGTAGTAGGCCTCGGGGTGCCCGATTGGGGGCAACGGCGGAAGTTGACGCGTCTGCCCGGTCATGCAAAGCGCCTCGCCGACAGATTCGTACTGTGCGGCCGGAGAAGTGTGGACCGGCCGACGCTAACGCCCGGCATCTTAAGTTAAGGGGCGGTTAAATGACAACAACAATTGAGGACGGCGCCGCGCCGGCGTAACGCTGCTCAGGAGAGCGCAGGCTGTGCCGGAGGATTTTCCAGTGATTGGGCGCGGTGCGTGCGCCGCAGCAGCATCATGGCGATGACGATCAGCGCAGCGCCGCCGATAAGGACCCAGACGTTGATCGGCTCGGCCGCCTGCGTGGTCGCCTCGGCGAGCAGCTTTTGCGCGCCTTGTTTTTGCACCTCGTAGCTGATGTAGCCGAGCTGCGTGATGTCATACGCCGCGTGCATCAGCATGGCGGGGAAGATCGAGCCGGTGCGGACGACGATCCAGCCAAGGACAACGCCGAGGAACGTGCGGATCGGCATGCCGGGCAGGTCGAGATGCGCCGCGGCGAAGAGCACGGCCGCGATGACAATCGCCGGCCACATCCCCATGCGGCGCATGAGCCCCTTCTGGATCGGCCCGCGGAAGAGGAGCTCTTCGCACACGCCGGCCAATACGCCGATCAGCGCGGGGAGCAGGATCGGGTGCTGCTCGAGGATCGGCAGGATTTTCTTGAGCAATTCGAGCTGGCTCTCCATGCCGCGCGGCCAGATTTTCTGCTGGAGCATCGCGGCGAGCTGCATCCATGGCGCGAGCCCGATTCCGAGAAGAAGCCCGGCGGCGATCGCTGCCATCGCGGGTTTTCGGAGCGAGAAGGTTTCGATCCAGTCGTAATGCGCGAACCACGCAAGCAGCAGGGCGGGCCCGGCGAGGAGGCAGACTTGTTGGAGGATCAGCGCCGGGATCAGCCCGACGCGCGGCTCGAGCGATGGGGCGATGTAGAAGTAGAGGAGCAGCGTGAGCGAGAAAAGGGCGAGCGCGGCGTCGACCGCCGGCAGCCGGCGACGTGGTCCGCCGCGCGTGCGCTGCCCGGCACGCCGCAGGCCGCGCATCGACACCGGTTCCCACGACGGGTTGACGAGCTGTTCGTTCGTGAACACGCGCGCCGCGAGGCTCAGCAGCAGGCCGGCGTAGACCGTCGATGAGATGAACGCGAGCACGAACGGGCCGGCGGTGATGCGGCCGGTTAACACTTCGCGGATGATCAGCGTCGTGTTCGCGACCGGCGTGACGAGCAGGCCGGGCGTCATTTCCGGCTCGGCGATCGCGACCAGCATCGACGCGAGCGGGATCATCATGACCGGCGTCGCCAGCGAATTCGCCTCGCGGAAATTTCGCGCAACCAGGCCGACGATGAGGACGAGCGTCGCGAAGGTGATCAGCGTCGGCACCGCGGCGAGATACGTCAGCGCCAGGGCGGGCAGATCGATCTGCACCTGGCCCATCTGCGATTCCATGAGCGACAGGCTGCGCCAGATGACCAGCGCCATGCTCAACATGTTCAGCCCGGCGGTCAGCAGGGCGCTCAGCAGCACGAGCGCGCCCTTGGCGACGAGCAATTCCATCCGCCCGGCCGGCGTGACGAGCAGCGTTTCGAGCGTGCCCAGCTCGCGCTCGGTCGTCGTCGCGTTCAGCGCGGGGAAGAGCGCGCCGAGCATGCCGGTCATGAGCAGCAGCACCGGCAGCGACATGCCCATCAGCTTGCCGAAGCGCTGGTACGCGGTCGCGATGTCGAGCGTCGTCTTTTTCAGCGGCTTGAGCAGCTCGGTCGATTCGCCCTTGTTGCGCAGGCGCTGCTCGATGATCCATCGCTCGTAGGCCGAGAGGATGCGCGTCAGGCGGCTCTCGACGAACAGCGTCGATGTGCGGCTGCGGTCGAGCTGCGTGACGATGTCGACATCGCCGGCGGCCAGGGCGTCGCGCTCGGCGTTGTCCGGGATGACGACGATCGCGTCGAGGGTTCCTTTGGCAAGCTCGTGTTTCGGATCTTCCGACGTGACGACGGTGACGCCGCTCTCCTTCTCGCGCAGCATCGTCACGAGCTGCGGCGCGCCGTCGACATTGACGACGGCGATCTTAGCTTCGCGCTTGGTGAGCTGCTCTTTTTTGCTGAATCCGACGGTGCCGATGATGACCGTCAGCAGCGGGTAGAGCACGAGCGGAATGCCGAACATGATCGCGAGGCTGCGGCGATCGCGCAGCATCTCGCGGAGCTCTTTGAGGAAGACGATTTTGATGATTCGAGGACGCACGATCGTTTCAAACGGTTGTATTTACTGTTGTCATCCCATTTAGCCGCTCCGCTTGCGGAGCGCGTTTTCGTTTCGCACGGTTACGCGCGTCGCAAGCGACGCGGCTAAATGGGTTGGTTCGTCATGTCAGTGGGGCGCTTGTGTCGATGACTTCGGTTACGACTGCGACGCTGGGTTCGTGACCGAGCAACGCGAAGAATGCCTTTCGCAAATTTTTCGTTCCCGTCCGTTCGCACAATTCTGGGATCGTCCCTTCGCCCAGCACCTTCCCATGTCCGATCACGCCGATCTTGTGGCAGATTTCCTCCGCCTGCGAGAGCGAGTGCGTCGAGAGCAGCACGCATTTCCCCGCCGCCGCCAGGGATTGGACGGCCATCTCGACCGTGTGGTTCACGATCGGATCGAGGCCGCTCGTTGGCTCGTCGAGAATCAGCACCGGCGGATCGTGCACGATGGCGCGGGCGAGGCTGACGCGCTGCTTCATGCCGGTCGACAGGCGATCGTTCGGGCGGTCGGCGTAGTCGGTGACGTCGAACAGTTTCAACGTCGACTCGACGCGCTCTTCCAGAAGCGCACCCGCGAAGCCGTACAGCGAGGCGAAGAAACGCAGCGTCTCGCGCGGCGTGAGACGCGCGTAGTTGCCGGTTGACGCGGATAAAAATCCGATGCTGCGGCGGACGGCTTCGGGGTTTTCCAGCAGATCGTGCCCGGCGATAGTCGCGGTGCCGCCGGTCGGCTGGAGAATCGTCGCCAAACAGCGCAGCGTGGTGGTTTTTCCCGCTCCGTTCGGTCCGAGCAGGCCGTAGATTTGGCCGGCCTCGCACGAGAGCGAAGCGTCCGTGACCGCCGCCACTTCGCCGCCATCCGGGTCTTCGTACGTTTTCGTGAGGTGAGAAACTCGTATCATGCTAACTTCGCGTCCGGCGGCCGGGGAGTTTACAGGATCGACACGACCATGACGAACACGCTGACCCGCAACCCCTCGCGAACGGACGGCACCGCGCTGGTCGACCTCGATCCGTGGCTCGAGCCGTACAGCGACCAGTTGCGCCGCCGATACGGCTACTACCAGCACGTCCGTAAAAAATTCGAGCCGACCGGCGGCCTGCTCGGCGACGTCAGCCAGGGACACCATTACTTCGGCTTCAACCGGGGTGAGCTTTGGGGAAAGAAAGGCGTCTGGTACCGCGAATGGGCGCCGGCCGCGCTGCAATTGCGCTTGATCGGCGATTTCAACAATTGGGACCGCATGGGCCATCCGCTCGTGCGCGATGAGTTCGGCGTCTGGAGCCTTTTCCTGCCGGACGACAAGTGGGCGGACAAATTCGTGCACGGCAGCAAATTGAAAGTTCACGTTGTCACGGAAAAGACCGGCTCGATGGACCGCATCCCGGCGTACATCAAGCGCGTCGTGCAGGATCCGTTCAGCCACAAGGGTTTCGTCGGCCAATACTGGAACC
Organism: Phycisphaerales bacterium; assembly: GCA_034666045.1. Taxonomy (GTDB): domain Bacteria; phylum Planctomycetota; class Phycisphaerae; order Tepidisphaerales; family Tepidisphaeraceae; genus JAICTV01. The sequence continues at coordinate 9,621 of JAXDMN010000194.1, forward strand.
CGCCGACGCTGTACGCGTGGAAGAATGAAAATCCGCCGCGCGCGGAGAGCCTGCGCATCTACGAATCGCACGTCGGCATGGCCCAGGAGGAGGGGAAAGTCGGCACGTTCGACGAGTTCCGCAAAAACATCCTGCCGCGCGTCAAAGACCTTGGCTACAACGCGATCCAGCTTATGGCCATTCAGGAGCATCCGTACTACGGCTCCTTCGGCTATCACGTCAGCAACTTCTTCGCCGTCAGCTCGCGCTTCGGCACGCCGGAGGAATTGAAAGAGCTGATCGACACCGCGCACGGCATGGGCATCCGCGTGCTGCTCGATCTGGTGCACAGCCACTCGGTCAAGAACACGCAGGAAGGTCTCAACAGTTTCGACGGCACCGATTTCCAATATTTCCACGGCGGCCCGCGCGGGCAGCACGTTGCGTGGGATTCATTGTGCTTCGATTACTCGAAGTACGAGGTGCAGCGCTTCCTTTTGAGCAATGTGCGTTTCTGGCTCGAGGAATATCGCTTCGACGGTTTCCGCTTCGACGGCGTGACAAGCATGGTCTACCTCGATCACGGCCTCGGCCGCGCGTTCGACGGGTATGACCAGTATTTCGATGCGAACGTCGACCCGGACGCCGTCGCGTATCTGCAACTCGCCAACGAGCTCGCGCACACGGTCAAGCCGGACACGGTGACGATCGCCGAGGACGTCTCCGGCATGGCCGGCATGGCGCGGCGCGTCGATGAGGGCGGGATCGGCTTCGATTACCGCCTCGCGATGGGCGTGCCGGATTACTGGATCAAAACGCTCAAGGAGAAAACCGACGAGCAGTGGGACCTCGCCGACATCTGGCGCACGCTGCTCAACCGCCGTCGCAGCGAAGCGCACGTCGGCTACGCCGAGAGCCACGATCAGTCGCTCGTCGGCGACAAGACGATCGCGTTCCGCCTGATGGACAAGGACATGTACTGGCACATGTCGCGCGAGAGCCAGACGCTGGTCGTCAGCCGCGGCATTGCCCTGCACAAGCTGATCCGCCTGCTCACCTTCAGCCTGAGCGGCGAAGCGTATCTGAATTTCATCGGCAATGAGTTCGGCCACCCGGAATGGGTCGACTTCCCGCGCGAAGGGAACAACTACAGCTACCACTACGCCCGGCGGCAATGGAGCCTGGTCGACAACCCGAACCTGCTCTATCACGGCCTGGCCGAGTTCGATAAGGCGATGAACAAGCTCGACATCGACTATCGCCTGCTGCCGGATCCGTTCATCGAGCAGCTCGCGTTGCACAACGACACCAAGCAGCTCATTTACCGCCGTGGCCCGTTGGTATTCGCGTTCAATTTTCATCCGAACGACTCGTACACCGACCTGCGCATCCCGGTGCCGGACCAGCGCGACTACCGCTGCATCCTGAACACCGACGCGACGCGATTTTCGGGGCCTGGGCTGACGCAGGAGGGCTCGCATCATCCGTGGCAGAAGGTGCCGATGTACGGGCGGAATCAGAGCATCCAGATCTACCTGCCGAGCCGGACGGCGCTCGTGTTTGCGCCGGTCTGAGGAAGAGTTTGGAACCACAGATAAACACGGATGCACACAGATTGAACTGACTTATTTGTGTTCATCCGTGTTCATCTGTGGTTCCCATTCTGATCTTGAAACTTTGGCATATCCTCGGCGTCTGAGAGGGCTGTCACACCGACAGGAGCCTTTCTATGACGCTAGTCACCCGTTGTCTGCTCGCCGCGGTTGTCGTTTCGCTTGGCCTCTTCGCGATGGCCGCTGAACCGGCTGGAAATAAGCCGGAAGTTGTCGTGGCGGCGCCCGCGCCTGCGCCGGTGGAGAACCCGGTGATTCAGCTTGCGCTTCTCCTCGACAATTCCGGCAGCATGCAGGGATTGATCGACCAGGCGCGGTCGCAGCTCTGGACGGTCGTCAATCACCTGGCGCGCACGAAGAAAAACGGGCAGACGCCGCGCCTTGAAGTTGCGCTCTACCAGTACGGCGAGCGGCCGCAACAACTGCTGCCGTTCACCGATGACCTCGACGCCGTCAGCGAAAAGCTCTTCGCCATCGGCATCAGCGGCGGCAGCGAACACTGCGGCGAGGTGATCCAGTTGGCGCTGAACGAGCTGAAATGGTCCGACAAGGTGGGCGTCTACAAGACGCTCTTCATTGCCGGCAACGAGCCGTTCACACAGGGGCCGGCCGATTATCGCTCGGCGTGCGAGACCGCCTCCGCGCGCGGCGTCATCGTCAACACGATCCACTGTGGCAGCGAAGCCGCCGGCGTCAACGGCAAATGGGACGACGGTGCGCGCCTCGGCGGCGGCAGGTACGTGTGCATCGAGTCGGACAAGGCCGTCATCGCCATCGCTGCCCCGCAGGATGCGGAGATCGCCGAGCTGTCGACGAAGTTGAACGGGACGTACGTTCCGTTCGGCGCGAATGGCGCGGAGTTCTCGCGTCGCCAGCTCCAGCAGGACGCCGCCGCCAGCACCGCGCCCGCCGCCGCACAGGCCGGGGCGCCGCTGCTTCGGGCGCAGTCGAAGGCCAGCTCGCTCTATCGCAACGGAAGCTGGGACCTGGTCGACGCGGTCGTGAATGAAAAGACGGTGAAGCTCGAGGAGTTGAAGGACGCCGACCTGCCCGAAGTGATGCGCGGCATGACGCCGGAGCAGCGCAAGGCCCACGTCGACGCGCAGGCGAAAGCGCGAACCGGCATCCAGGACCAGATCAAGTCGTTGAGCAGCGAGCGCGAAAAGTTCATCGCCGAAAAACGCCGCGAATCGGCGGCGGGGGGCGAGAAGACCCTCGATAGCGCGATTCTGTCAGCGGTGGGGGAGCAGTTGAAGGCGAAGAGCTACGAGTAATCT
>JAXDMN010000195.1:0-9125 GCA_034666045.1 Phycisphaerales bacterium
GTGCTCTTCGTGGCTTCGTGGTTAATCTCTTTCTCTTCCGCCGCGCGTCCAATAACACGGCCGCGAATAGGGAGAAACGGCAGGTGAAGGCCGCACACACGATGCGCCGATAAAAAGGGACTGTGAGCAGTGAACCCACATCCGCCAGCACCGATGATCAGCACCTGCAGCGGCAGGTGGCCGTGGCGCAGGAGCAGCTCGAGTTCCTGAAGGACCAGCTCGCCGATTCGCAGCGGCTGGCGACGATCGGCACGATCGCGGCGGTCATCGCGCATGAGTTCAACAACCTGCTGACGCCGATCTGCTCTTATTCGCAGTTCGCGCTGGCGAGCGCGGAGAGCGATGAGCCGGACATGGCGCTGATCCGCAAGGCGCTGGCGAAAGCGTTCGCGTCGTCGACGAAGGCGGGAAAGATCTGCACGTCGATGCTGTCGCTGGCGCGCGGCGAATCGTCTTTCGGCGAAGTCTCCGTGCAAAAGCTCGTCGATGAAGTGTTGCAGGTGATGGCGCGCGAGCCGCAGAAGGACGGGATCGCGCTGCGCGTGCAGGTGCAGCCGGAACTGACCGTCGAGGGCGACTGCGTGCAGCTCGAGCAGGTTTTATTGAACCTGCTCATCAACGCGCGGCAGGCGATGCTCGGCAAGGGCGGGTCGCTCACGATCAAGGCGGCCGAGGAGGCGGGGCAGGTCGTGAAGATCCAGGTGATCGACACCGGCTCCGGCATTCCGGAGAAACTGCTGGCGAAAATTTTCGATCCGTTCTTCACGACCAAGGACGCGTCGCGCAAGGGCGAAGTGAAAGGGACGGGGCTGGGCCTGGCGATCTGCCGCGAGATCATCGAGCATCACAAGGGGCGGATTGAAGTGAGCAGCGAGCTGGGGAAAGGGACGACGTTCACGCTGAGTTTGCCTGTAAAACGCGCCGGCAGCGGGCGGAACGCGGCGTAGCCTGCGGTTCGGCGTAGTCGCTTCCGCGCAGGGCTTCGGCTCCCTCGCCCCGGTACGCCGGGGAGAGGGTTGGGGAGAGGGGCGAGCGGCGCGTGCAGTGGGACAGCGCTCGACTTCTCGTTCCGCGCTAATGAGCGAATCAAACGGTGCGATACGTGGGGCGCACCTCGCCCCTCTCCCCTGCCCTCTCCCCGGCGTACCGGGAAGAGGGAGTGATCACTTAATCCGCCGGGACGCAGCGGCCTTGCGACCACTCGCGCAATTCGGCGATCTTTTCGGCCATGGTGACGCTCAGCGGCGGGGAGTTTTGCAGGGATTCGACGATCAGATCGGTCGTCAGGTCCACCTTCCGCGCGAAGGCGTTGTGCATCGCGGACATCACCGCCTGTTCGATCTCCGCGCCGCTGTAGCCGTCCGCGGCCTTTGATAGTGCGTCGAGATTGAAGGTCTTCGGGTCGCGCTTGCGCTTCTTCAGATGGATCGCGAAAATCGCCCGGCGGGCTTCGGCGTCCGGGAGATCGACGAAGAAGATTTCGTCGAAGCGGCCCTTGCGGAGCAGCTCCGGCGGCAGGGCTTCGATGTCGTTGGCGGTGGCGATGAGGAAGACGGGGGCTTTGTGTTCCTGCATCCACGTCAACAGCGCGCCGAACATTCGTTTGGATAATCCGCCGTCGGTGCTTTGGCTGGCGGCGGAGGCGAAGCCTTTTTCGATTTCGTCGATCCACAGGACGATCGGGGCCATGTGCTCGGCCTGGCGGAAGGCTTCGCGCAGGCGGCGTTCGGATTCGCCGATGTACTTGTCGTAGAGCGCGCCGACGTCCATGCGCAGGAGCGGGCGTTGCCAGGCGGTGGCGACGGCCTTGGCGGCGAGGCTTTTGCCGGCGCCTTGCACGCCGAGCATCAGCACGCCGCGCGGCGCGACGAGTCCGAAGGCGGCGGCTTCGTCGCCGAGCGCTTCGCGGCGTTGCTCGAGCCAGAATTTGAGCCGGCGCAGACCGCCGATCTCGTCGACGCTGACGGGGGATTCGACGAACTCGAGGAGTTGATCGCCGGCGAGCATGCGGCGCTTGTCGGCGAGCATGCCGGAGATGTCGGCGGCGCTCAGGCAGTGGTCGTCGGCGACGGCGTCGACGATGACTTGCCGCGCCTGTCGCGGCGTCAGGCCGCGCAGGTTGCGGATGACCGTTTGCAATTCCTGGCGGTTCAGGTCGACTTTGATTTTGCCGTCGACGCCGCAGGTGCGAAGCGTGTCGCGGACCAATTTGTCGATCGCCCCCTCGTCCGGCAGGGAAAGCAGGAAGGTGGTCGCGAGCGCGCGAACGGCGGGCGGGAGGTCGGTCGCGTAATCGATCAGGATCAGCGTGCTGCCGGTCGTGGCAAAATGCGTGATGCACTCGCGGAGCACACGCAGGGTGCGGGCGTCCTTCAGGTGTTCGACGACGTCGAGCATGATCGCGACGATGCGGTCCTGCCGCGTCGCCAGCGTGACGAGGGCGGCGGCGGGGTGATCGGTGTTGAGCAGGACCGGCGAGGCGGCGACGAGGGAATCGCGCAGGCCGGTCGAGACGGACCATTCGAGCACATCGGTCATGCGGGCCTCGATGCAGGCGTCGCGCACGTGGCGGAGGGCTTCGGTTTCCTCGTAGGTTGAGATGAAAACGCACGCATGGCGGGCGGCGAGGAGGTGCTGCAACCGCTGAGTCTCGTTGATTTCCGCCATGAGGAGGGATTTTATCGGACAAGTTGAAGTTTGCGCGGCGAATCGGCCGATGAGCGGAATTGCCCGGAATTTATAACCGGCGCACAACCGCAGCACCGTGAGGAGCCGTCAACATGTCCGTGGTCGTCGATGAGCAACCGCTCGCAGCCGAGGATTTGGGCCTGAAAACGGTCGGGCAAGTGCTCGCGCATCTGAAACGGGACAATCGGCTGATCGTGCAGGTCTTGATCGACGGTCAGGAGCCGGACCTGCGGCGGTTTCGCGCGCTGAAAAAGTCGCCGCTCGCAGGGCACACGGTTTTCATCGAAACCGCCGACCCGCGGCAGATGGCCCACGACGTGCTCGACGAAGTCGAAGCGCAGTTGAGCGAGGCGGACCGCTTGAAGGGCGAATCCGCGACGCTGCTTCAGCGAAATCAAGTCGGCCCGGCGATCGAACGGCTCGGCGGATGCTTCAGCGCGTGGCAGCATGCGCAGGAATCGGTGCTGAAGATCGCGCAACTGCGGCGGATCGATCCGCAGTCGATCACGGTGCATGGTCGCGCGTTCACGGAATTGCTGGCGGAGTTCACGTCGCACTTGCGGCAGATCCGCGACGCGCTGGAGGGCCGCGACTTCGCGGCGTTGACGGACATTCTCGCGCACAAGATGAGCCGCGCGGTGGAGCAGTGGCGGGAAGCGCTGCGCTATTTCCGCGGCGCGATTTGCTTCTGAGAAGAGAGTTCACCACGAAGCCACGAAGAGCACGAAGCGACTCCTGGTCTTTGCAGCCCACTCGTCTTTTTGAAACTCTACTTCAGCATAAAAACGCCGACCGGCGGAGCGGCGTTCGGGCGCGAGCGATGCTTCGTGCTCTTCGTGGCTTCGTGGTGAACCACTCCTCTCCGCATACAATGCGCGACGATGGCGATCAACCTTCAAGAACTCTGCGAGCGCGGACAGCAGCAGCTCATGCGAACGGAATATCTCGATGCGGAGGCGACGCTCGCTTCTGCGGAAGAGGAAGCGTGGCGGCTTCGTGATTTCGATACGCTGGCGCGGCTCTACATGCCGCTCCAGGAAGCGCGGCGACAGCGGCGGCAACGGTGCGGGGAAGGGATCGTCGCGCTCGACCTGATCGCGCAGGGGCCGGGGGATGAGATCGACGGCAGGCGGATCGTCGAGAATTTTTCACACGGACAATTGCTCGTCGCAGGGTGGGGGACGTTTGCGCCGGCGGCGGAAGTGCGACGATTGCAGCGCGAGCACAAGCTTTATCTCGAAACATTTTTGGGCGCGGTCTATCCGGTCGGCGCGGGGCGGGTCATCGTGATCGCGCCGCTGGAAGATGTGGCGCTGCCGGACCTTCAGCCGCGATCGATCGATGATCTCGTGCGGCGGCTGCCGGCGCACTGCATCGTCGTGAGCGCTGAGGAATTACCGACGGGCACGCGAAAGGGTGACACGAAAACCTTCGCGGAAGTGATGGGGATGTGGGAGCGCCTGCACGCGCCGTTCGTCGGGGCTGCGGATGCGACTGTCGATCCGATTCAAAAAATCGAGGGATATCGCACGACGCAACGGGTCGATTACGGTTGCGAGCTGGCGCATCAAAAGGCATCGAACGTCGCACGGGAGTTGTCGCGCGAGCAGCGTAATCGTTCATAAAGCCCTGGGATTGCAATCCCAGGGCTTTGCGCGCGCGGTTACGTGACGACTTCCATCACCGTCTTCGCGACGTACTTCACCTGCTCGTCCGTCAGCTCGGGATGCACCGGAAGCGCAAGCACTTCGCGACACGCGCGCTCGCTCTTCGGAAAATCACCTTCCTTGTTCCCGAGATACGCGAAGCACTCCTGCATGTGCAGCGGGATTGGATAGTAAATCGCGGTGCTGATGCCGCGCTCCGCGAGTTGGTGTTTGACGCGATCGCGGTCCTGAACGCGGATGACGTACTGGTTGTAAATGCTGTGGTTGTTCTTCTCGATCGCCGGCGCGACGACTTTACTGCCGGCGAATGCTTTCGAGTAGATCGCAGCGTTGCGACGCCGGGCTTCGTGCCAGGCGTTGAGGTATTTGAGTTTCACGTCGAGCACGGCGGCCTGGATGGCGGCTAACCGGAACATGCCGCCGATCATTTCGTGGTGGTACGTGTGGCCGCTGCCGTGGACGCGTAATTTTCGACACTTATCAGCAAGGACGTCGTCGTTGGTGCAGATGGCGCCGGCGTCGCCGAAGGCGCCGAGGTTTTTGGTCGGATAGAAACTGAGGCAGCCGGCGAAGCCGAGCGAGCAGGCGGGTTTGCCGTTCTGCTGGGCGCCGATCGCCTGGGCGGCGTCTTCGATGACGAGCACGCCGGCGTCCCTGGCGATCGCGTTGATGGCGTCCATGTTCGCGGCTTGGCCGAAGAGATGGACGGGCATGATCGCGCGCGTTTTCTTGGTGATCTTCTTGCGCACGCTCTCGGGGTCGACGTTGAATGTCGCGTAATCGATGTCACAAAAGATCGGCGTCGCGCCGAGGCGCGCGATGCTGCCGGCGGTGGCGAAGAAGGTGAACGACGGGCAGATCACCTCATCGCCAGGCTTGATGCCGATCGCCATCAGTGAGCAGAGCAACGCGTCCGTGCCGCTGCTGACGCCGATCGCGTGTTTCGTTTGGCAATAGTCCGCCAGGTTTCGTTCGAAGCGCTCGACGGCGGGGCCGAGGATCAGGGCCTGGTCATCGCAGATCTGATCGATGGCGCGGCGGATTTCGTTGCGGAGGGGCAGGTACTGCGCCTGAAGGTCGAGCAACTTGACGTTCATGATGATTGGTCAAAATAGGGGGTGAGCGGAAAAAGCAAAAGCGCGACGGCGCATTGTAATGCAACATGTGGAGGGGTGGAGCGTTATAACGCATGACGAGAGATAGTGTCCCACCGGGTCGGGCATGCGTTGCGTCATGCGTGCGCGGCGCGCGTCGCGAGCGACGCGGCTAAATGAGTAGACTGAAGCGGATTGGTGTGAAACGAGTTTTTGCTAGCTTGCTGTGCGCTGCTGCCGCGCTGGGGGTGTGCGGGTGCAGCGCGGATTCTTACCGTCGATCTGCGGATCGGCAGGTGTCGAAGATTCTGCGCGATCGAATGGATCCGACGCTCGGCTACACGCCCGAGATCGATACGCCGGTCGCGGCGGCGCCGAAACCGGCGAAGCGGGCGTTTGCGAAGGTGCCGATGACGCCGAAGGCGCCGGCGACGACGGCGCCGATCGAGCCGAGCGATGACGTGCCGTTCATCGCCGGGCCGCTTGGACCGGAGATGCTTTTTCCGCCCGGGCTTGCGCCGCCGGGGGAGATGTACGGGTTCGAGAGCGCGCTTCAGCGCGGACCTGACCGGCTGGCGCTGGGGCCGGCGTCGCCGTTGCAGCCGCAGATCACGCGGGTCGATTTGTTTGGCGCGTTGCGCTACGCGGTGCTGAACAGCCGTGATTACAAGTCGCGCATGGAGGACCTGTACCTCGTCGCGCTCGACGTGACGCTTCAGCGGCACCTCTTTTCGCCGCGGCCGTTCGCGCGGACGGGGCTTCGATACACGGGCGGCGGAAAGAACGTCGACTATGACGCCGCGCTCACCGCAACGAATGCCGTCGGCGTTCGCCAGCGCCTGCCGTATGGCGGGGAAGTCGTCGCCGAGACGGCGGTCGATTTCGTGCAGGCGATCCGCGGGAACACGGAGAATGGCGAGAACGCATCGGTCGCGCTCTCCGCATCGCTGCCGCTGCTGCGCGGCGCGGGGATGGTGAACCTCGAGTCGCTGATCCAGAGCGAGCGCGAGGTGATCTACGAGATCCGCCAGTTCGAGGAGTTCCGCCGCGATTTTGCGCTTCAGGTGGCATCGAATTATTTCAACCTGCTCGCGGATCAGCAGTCGATCTCCGACCGCCGCGGCAATCTCGTCACGCTGCAACAGCTCACCGCGCGCTCGCAGGCGCTGTATGCGAATGGGCGGGCGAATTTTATTGACGTGCAGCGCGCGTTGCAGGAACAGTTGCAGGCCGAGAACCAATTGATCAACGCGCAGGCGCGCTACCGCAGCTCGATCGACAATTTCAAGCTTTTGCTCGGCATGGCGGTGGATGAGCCGCTCGACGTCGTGCCGCAGGAGCTGACGGTCAACATCCCGGATTTTTCGGAAGAAGCGGTCGCGGAAATGGGGCTTCAGTATCGCCTTGACCTGCGCACGGCGCAGGACCGCATCGAAGACGCGCAGCGCGGCGTGCAGGTGGCGAAGAACGGGCTGCTGCCGGATCTCGATCTCACCGCGCGCGGCCAGCTTCAGAATGATGCGAACACGCCGGCGAGCAACATCGACCGCGATACGGTCGCATACTCCGCCGGGATCGACCTGGAGATCCCGCTCGATCGCCTCGCGGAGCGTAATCAATATCGCTCTTCGCTCATTCGCCTCGAGCGGGTGCAGCGGACCTATGATCAGCTTCGCGACCAGGTCGCCGCCGACTCGCGGCAGGCGATGCGGCTGATTCGCTCGGCGCAGATCACGCTCGAGATCCAGCGCAAAGGCATCGAACTGGCCAAGTTCCGCCTGGATAATGCGTACGAATTGCTGCGGCTCGGGCGGAAGGACAATCGTGAGGTGGTCGACGCGCAGAACGCGCTTTTGCGGGCGCAGGATGCGTTCGAAGGGGCCCGGGCGTCGTTACAGATTCAGGTGCTAAGATTTCTGCGCGACACGGGGACTCTGCGTGTCGACCCGGATGCCGGGGCCATCGGCGCGGCCCTCGATCGCGATGCGATCGACCGCGCCGCCGCGGGCGCCGCTGCCGCCCGTGCGGGCGCAAACGAACCGGCCGTCGTTCGGTAAGTAAAGTGGGTTAATTCGTGAGCACTCTCGCCTTTCCAGTTTCATCGATCCCCGCCAAGCGGCGCGTGCCGTGGCTGCTCGCGGTGTTCATCGCGCTCGGCGTGGTTGGCATCGCGTGGGCGGCGCTGGCGCTGACCGGCCGCGGCGGCGAGGGGTACGCGCCGGGGCAGTTCTTCTCCGTCCAGCCGATGGACCTCGACATCACGATCACCAAGGACGGCGAGCTCCAGGCCGTCAAGAACGTCGAGATCGTCTCGCCCGTCGAAGGGCAGAACGTCATCCTCGAAATCGCTCCGGAAGGTTCGTTCGTCCACAAGGGCGACGTCATCTGCAAGATCGACAGCAACGAAATCCAGCGCAAGATCGAGCAGGCGCAGCTCGACCTTCAGAAGGCCGAGTCCGACCTCACCGCCGCGCGCGAAGGGAAGGAAATCCAGGACAGCACGAACGCCGCCAACCTCGAGGCCGCCAACGTCGAGATGATCCTCGCACGGCTCGACCTTCAGCAATACGTCGAGGGCACCTATCCGTCCGACCGCCAGAACACCAAGACGATGGTCGAGATGGCCAAGATCTCGGTGAAGGACAAGGAAGACAACCTCTCGCAGACGCGCAGCCTTTTTTCGAAAGGGTTCGTCACGTCCGTAGACGTGAAGAAGGCGGAGCTGGAGCTGCTGACGGCCCAGAACGACCTCGATAAGAAATCGACCGACCTGCTCGTGCTGGAAAAATACACGCACGAGAAGGAAGTGACCGACCGCCGCAATAAGGTCGCGCAGGCGGAGAAGAAGCTCGTCCGCGTGCAGCGCGAGAACAACAGCAACCTCGCGCAGAAGCTTGCCGATCTCAGCGCCAAGGAGCAGACGCTCAACCTGCGCAAGGACCAGTTCCAGCACATGCAGGAGCAGCTCGCCGCCTGCACGATCAAGGCACCGGGCGACGGGATGATCGTCTATTCGTCCAGCTCGGGCGGCGGGTGGGGCCGGCGCGAATCGCCCATCCAGCCGGGCGCCACCGTCCGCATGCAGGAGCAGCTCATCCGCCTGCCGGACACCAGCGCCATGAAGGCGGTTGCGCGCATCAGCGAGGCGCAGGTTTCACGCCTGCGCGTCGATCCGAGCAATCCGATCCGCGCCACGGTGAAAATCGTCGGCCAGCCGAATCCGATCGGCGCCTCGCTGACGAGCATCAGCATCATGGCCGACAGCAGCTCGCGCTGGTTCAGCCCGGACACGAAGGAATATCCGGTCGACATCACGCTCGACCACACGCCGGCGGGATTGAAGCCCGGGTTGAGCGTCGAAACGAAATTGTTCGTCGATCGCCTGCGGCAGGTGCTGGCCGTCCCGCTCGGCGCGGTCTACGCTGCCGGCACGGACAACTACGTCTTCACGCGGCAGGGGGGCGAAACCAAGCCGCTCAAGGTCACGCTCGGGCAGGTGAATGAGACGCACGCCCAGATCGTCAGCGGCATCACGCGCGGGCAGCAGGTCCTCATCCTTCAAGCCGGCCAGGGCCGCGAACTGCTCGAGAAGGCCGGCATCAAGATCGAGCCGCCGACGTCGACGACGCAGCCGTTCGACATCGTCCCGCCGCGTCCCCCGCAACTCGCCGCCCCG
>JAXDMN010000196.1:0-3181 GCA_034666045.1 Phycisphaerales bacterium
AGGTGACAAGGTGACAAGGTGACAAGCTGAAAAGGTGACAAGCTGAAAAGTGCAGAGGCGCTCGTCTTCTCACCTTGTCACCCTGTCCCCTTGTCACCGTGTCATCTTCCCCGTCGCCGGCGGCGTCTCTCCCAGCGCGAGCGCGAGATACTTCTTAAGCGTCTCATCGCTCAAATGCTTCTGCACGATCTTCCCATCGCGGCCGATGATGGCGGCGCTGGGCCAGGAGTTGTGATAGGTGTTCATGAGGCTCGTGTCCGACGTGTGCGGGAAGTCGAGGCTGAGCTTTTTGATGTAGTCGCGGGCCTGGTCGCTCGTCTCGGTGGAGACGCAGCCGAGGATCGCGATACGCGGGTCGTTGCCGTACTTGCGGGCCAGCTCGGTGAAGCTCGCCATCTCGTTGCGATCGCCGTACGCGCCCCAGCAGACGAGGACGAAGACTTTTCCTTTGTGGTCGGCGAGCCGCCACGGCTTCCCGTCGATCGTAGTGACGTTGATGTCCGGCGCATCGGCGCCGATGGGTAAACGCGGCAGCGTGGTGAAGGTGATCTTGCCCAGGTCGATGGGCTCGGCTGAAGCGGACGCCGGGATCTCGAAGCTCGCTTCGCCGCGCGCGATGTCTTCGGAAAAATTCACTTCGTCGATCGACTCGAAGTTGCGGATCATGATCTTGTACTTGCCGGGCGGGAGGTCGTGCAGGACGAACGTGCCGTCCGGGTTGACCACGAAGTCGTGGCCGAACATCCACTGGTTGTAGAGTTTTCCCTCGGGCGTGCGCCCGAAGGCATCCTCGACGGCGCGGTACTGCTCGGGAGTTTCATTGGGGGCGTGCTTGGCGCGGATGTGCGGCAGGTCGCGGCGGACCTCGGCGTTGTAGGTGAATTTGCCGTCTTCGGTCCACTTGATGAAGCCGGCCATCTCCGGCGGGACGTCCACTCGCCCCGCCACCGCGCGGCCGCTGCCGCCGATCGCGAGCTGCGCGGTCTGCCCGGGCAGGACCTGCAGGTACTGCCAGCCGACGTGGTTTCCGCGGCGGCGCGGGAAGACTTCGCGGTAGAGCCACGCTTCGCCCGGCGCGACGCGCGGGAAGACGAATTTGCCGCTGGCGTCGGTCGTCGTCTCGGTCTCGTGATGCACGAGGCGCTCGCCCGGATCGTCGCCGTTCTGCACCCGCCAGAGGCGAATCGTCGCTTTCGGGAGCGATTGGTTTCCCTGTTTCGCGATCCCTTCGATCCGGCCCCACGGGCGGAGCTTGATGTCCGTGCCGGTTGATTCGAGCTGCTTCCAACTCAGTTCCGCGTAACCGGCGTCGGCGCGGATGATCAGCATGTAGGGCGGCTCCGGCGGTTTCGCGACGGAGAATTTTCCGGCGGCGTCGGTGAGGCCATCGACGCGCGCGCGGGGGCCGGGGTCGTAGGCGTAGGCCCGCCGCGACGGAATGCCGACGACGATCTGGGCGTTGGCGAGCGGTTGGCCGTCGGGGCCGCGGACGGTGCCGGAGATCGATGGGCCAGCTTGCGCGAGGGTGACGGTTCGCTGGCGCGCGGGCGTGAAAAATTTCGGGCCGATGGTGACGGCGCCGCCGGTGAGGAGGAGGACGGCTGCAACCAACGCCGCTGTTTTTGCTTTTGCGGATGCCATGATCGCGGTTCCGGTGAGGGTTGCTGCTGCGGATGTTGCGGTGGCGGAAGAGGTGGCCGCTGAAGCGGCCGACGCCGCTAAATGCGCGGGGGCTTTGGTGAGCGCGAGGGTGGTGAGGCTTTCGGTCAATCCGGCGGCGCTGAGGACGACGCCGCGACGCGTGAAGAGGTCGCGCAGCTCATCGACGGCGCGGCTGACGCGTTTTCGCGCGGCTTCTTCGCTGATGCCGAGCTGCTGGCCGACTTCGCGCGCGGTTTTGCCTTCGAAGAAGCGCAGCACAAGGACGCCGCGCGTTTTCTCCGGGAGGGTGGACATCGCATCGTCGAGTTCGGATTCCATTTCTTTCCATTGGAAATCCTGCGGCTGCGCCGCGGCGTGGCGCGCGGGACGTAAATGCTCAGCCATCTCGGCCGCCTTTTGTTCGTGACGGGCGCGGCGCTCTTCCTTGCGCAGCACGTCCCTGGCGATGTATCGGACCGCATTGAACAGCCATCCGCCGAGCAGCAGGTGCGGATCGTCGATCAGCGTCGTCGCCTTCGACGCGAGGAGGATGAAGACGCGCTGGGTGACTTCCTCGGCGGCGTCGGTGTCGCGATACGTCTGCCGCAGCGCGGCGGAGTAGACGTGATCGACGTGCCGGCGGACGAGCTCGGCGAACGCAGGCTCCGCGCGGTCGGCGACGAATTGAGTCAGCAGGTCGAAGTCGTTCGACAGTTCGGTCATGGCGGCGTCCGCTATGATGTATCTTCTCACGCTCTAGTGCCGTGTGAAGTAAGACTGTGACGCCGATTCTCTTTGGCGATGCACAACCATTGATGGGTAAACAGCTTACGTGGCAATCGCCCCGCTGCGACGAAAGAGAGTGCGAAACGATGAAACTTTCGAAATCCACCCACGTAATTGACGTAGCCCGCGGCGCGCTCGTGTAAGCTAGCCCGCCCGTTCGAGGGCCCGTGTTGATCCCGCAGATTTCTCGCCGGAGCGGAGTAGTGATGCAATCAGTTCGTCGTCGTCGCACCATTGTCGCCACGCTTGTCACCGCCGCCGCGGGCGCACTGTTCGCAGTGGCGCAGCCCGCGAGCGCGGTGATCCTGTCGCGCACCGCGACCCGAAATACGTCCGCGCCGACCGGCACGAACGCCAACAGCGGCTGGCAATGGCAAGGGCACTGGGGCGGCGGATTCGTCGGAACGCCGATCGCGCCGCAGTACTTCATCACCGCGGAACACATCGACGGCGCGAAGGGGCAGGCGATTTACTGGAACGGGAAGAACTACACGACGACCGCGCAGTACGATGATCCGCTCACCGACCTGCGCATCTTCAAGATCAGCGGCACCTTCAGCAGCTATGCGCCGATCTACACCGGCTCGTCCGAGACCGGCAAGCGCGCAATGGTCTTCGGCCGCGGCACGACGCGCAGCAGCGAAGTGAAGAAAGGGACGACGCTCAAGGGTTGTAAATGGGGCGCGCTGGACAAGGTCAAGAGCTGGGGCGAGAACAACGTCGCCGGCACGCTCAGTGGCGGCGCGGGACTCGG
>JAXDMN010000197.1:0-7746 GCA_034666045.1 Phycisphaerales bacterium
TGTCAATCGCAGCCTTGATTTCTTCGACAGTGCTCATGGTGAATCGTAGGGCTACTTGATGTACCCCTTCTGCTTGAAGTGCGCCAGCGCCTCATCCGTGCTGCGGAAAACCTTCGTCGCGGTTTCGGTGATGAACGGACTCGGCAAGCCGCGGCAGGCCCAGACGACGAAGACTTCTTTGCCGCCTTCGAATGCGTGGTGCAGCTCGCGCTCGACGCCGCTCGACAGGCCCGGCTTGCCGTTCGGCAATTGCGGGACCAGCGAGACGATCATGTCGCTCTGATCAACCATCTTGAAATCGCGCATGTAGATCTGGCCCATGATGTCGCCGGCGATCTGCACGACCTCGGCGGTCTTGAGCGTAACGGGGCCGTCGGCGGCCTGCACTTCGATGGTTTCCTTCCCCTCTTCGACGGCCTTGCTGGCGGTGGTGTGCAGGACGAACTCGTCGACGTCGCCCGGGTCGAAGCAGATGAAGTGCTCGTTGAGCGTGGCGCGGAACTTGTCGATCTCCGCCAGCGTGTCGGGCAGATCCATCACGTGGCTCATGGGGAAGCTGGGATAAACCTTTTTCTTCGTCCCCTCGAACATCAGCCGAAAAATCGTCTGCGTGGTTGGGATATTCCGCCCGCGCGAGATCATGAAGAAGTGGCCGTAGCCGCGCAGGATGTTCGCGAGCATTTCCGTCGCGAGCAGCTCTTCCTCGCGCCAGACCATGATGTCCTTGAGCGTGTGATCAATGTCGTGGTCGCGGCTGAGGCGCTGGTGGACGCTCTCGGCGTTGTCGAGGAGCGTGAGGTACATGTCGGCGTTGAACGCCTTGATCTGGTCGTAGTCGAACGCGGCGAACAGGCCGTGCCGCCAGCGGAACGTCGCGTGCGTGTTGACGATGAGATGCTCGTGCTTTTCCGCTTCCTTGAGGATCTCCTTGAAGACCGCGCGGCGGAGGGTGTTGAGGCGCGAGATCGGCAGATTGAGGATTCGGCCGGCGGGGACATCGGGGGCTTCCGCGTACATCATCTGGCCGACGTGGCAGACCTTGAGGTCGAAGCCTTTGGATTGGGCTTCCTTCTGAACGGCTTGGAGATAGGGACCTTTGTCGACGCCGACCTGGCCGGTAACAATTGCTCGCATATGGGGGGATTGTAGCGGATGGGGAACGAAGGTGCGCGAGGGGCAAATCCGAATGACGAAACCAGAAACCCGAATCAATGACGAAGCCCAAATGACGAATCGAGATGCCCTTCGTGATTCGTCATTCGGATTTGATTCGTCATTCTGGTTTCGTCATTCGGGTTTCCAGCCGTCACTCCTCAATGTATTCCAGCACCGGCACGCTCACCCCGCGTGGCGTCGGGGCTGTCGTCGGCGCGGAGATGATCGGCACCTCATGCAGCGTGCGCACCATCGCGATTTCATCGCAGCCGTCGCGCTTCGGGCAGCGGACGCAGTCGCTCCAGACTTTCAGCGGCAGCGAGTCCTTGCTGACGACTTCGAAGCCGAGCTTCTCGAAGAAGCCCTGCTCGTAAGTCAGCGACATCAATCGGCGGATCTGCAGGCGGCGGGCTTCGTCGATGCACCATTCGGTGAGCCTGCGGCCGATGCCCTGGCCGCGGGCGTCTTCATCGACGGCGAGCGAGCGCACCTCGGCCAGGTCGGCCCAGATGATCGCCAGCGCGGTGCAGCCGACGACGCGGCCGTCCTTCTCGAAGACGGCGAAGTCGCGCAGGCTCTCGTAGAGCTGCGCGTAGCTCTTGAACAACATCCGTCCCAGCTCGGCGTGGCTGTTGATGATCTCCGAGATGCGCGGAACGTCATGAACGGTGGCGGTGCGGATCGACATTGCTGCTTGCAGTGACTCCTCTCCGAGTACTTATCGGCAATCATAGCACACGGGGGAGAGTGAGAGGTGGTGATTGAGGAGTGGTGATTGAACAGAAGATTGCGCAGAAGCGAGGCCTTTCAATCACCACTCATCAATCACCATTATTCTGCCTCAAAGATGACTTCGATCTCCACGCTTGCATCGCGCGGGAGCGTGTTCACTCCAACTGCGGCGCGCGCGTGCTTCCCCAAATCCCCAAAGAGCTGCGTCAGCAGCTCGCTCGCCGCATCCGCGACTTTGGGCTGGTCCGTGAACGTCGCGTCGCTGTTGACGAAGGCGCCGACGCGGACGACGCCGACGATCTGCTCGACACCGCCGGAGAGTGACTGGACGGCCCCGATCGCGTTAATGATGCATTGCCGGGCGGCGGCCCGCGCATCCTCCAGCGAGCAGCGCGACGGCACTTGGCCGGTTGCCATCAGCTTGCCGTCCTTCATCGGGAGCTGGCCGGCGACGTAGATTAGATTCCCCACGCGGCGGGCGGGAACATACGCACCGAACGGGCCGGAAACGGGCGGCAGCGCGATGCCGAGTTTTTTAAGGTTGTCGTGAAGCATGTTCGCACGTGTTTGCAACCGCATTGTCATCCTGAGCCTACTCGCGAAGGATCTGGGCTCAATTGACGAAGAGCGCAGATCCTTCGGAGTACCTCAGGATGACAGTTCTTCGTGAATTGTCGGCTGTTCCGTTGATTCGCTGGAGTCATCAACCATTGCGGCTTGCGGCGGCTCCTCGGCCGGCTCCATCTCATCTGCCAGATGGAGCGACGCGCCGGCGTAGGTGCGGCGATGTTCTTCCGGGGCGGCGACGATTTCCATGTCATCGAGCACGCCGTCCTGTTGGACGAGGATTTTCTTTTCGCGGATCAGTTCGAGCAGCGCGAGGAAGACGCCGATCATTTCGCTGCGGTTCTTTCGGCCGATCACGAGCTGGCGAAGCGTGAGCTTTCCCTCGCGCGCCAGACGATCTTCGATGTCGGCGGCGTGAAGGTCGATCGGCGTGTCGTCGTAGGTGACCTCGTGGAATTTTTTGCGCCCGCCGACTTCCTTCATCAGCCGGTTGAACGCGTCGAGCAGGTCCCAGACCTGCACTTCCTCGAGATCGACCGGCGGCGGCTCGTCGTTTGTGCCATCCAGCTTCGCGGGATAACGCGGGAAGCGATTCTCGTGCTCGTGCTGCTGCCGTTCGAGCATCGCGGCGGAATCTTTGAAGCGCTTGTATTCGAGCAGCTTCTGAACCAGCTCGTAGCGCGGATCGGCTAGCTCCGCGGCGGCGGAGGAGCCGTCGGCGGACGAAAGCTCCTGGCGCGGAAGCAGCATCGCGCTCTTGATCTCCATCAGCGTCGCCGCCATCACGAGAAAATCGCCGGCGACGTTGATGTCGAGGCCCTGCTCCTTGCTCAGCGTGCGGAGCATGCCGACGTAGTGCATATAGGAATCGGTAATTTGCTTGATGGGGATGTCGTAGATATCGAGCTCGTCGCGCTTGATGAGATACATCAAGAGATCGAGCGGCCCGTTGTAGACATCGAGTTCGACGCGGTATTCCACGCGGACCATCCTTGGTACGAGACGCGGCCCAACGGTTGATTTTACGACCGGTAGCGTGAGAATCCAACAGATCGAATGGATGAATCGCTCCGCGAGTTCGCGCGCCAGGTGATCGCAACCGAAGCCGGCGCGGTCCGCGCCATGGACGGCGCGATCGATGACGATTTCGAGCGCGCGTGCCGCGTGATCCTCGATTGCCCTTCATCCGTGCTCACCACCGGCATCGGTAAGGCCGGTCACATCGCCCGAAAAGTCTCCGCCACGTTCGCCAGCACGGGCACGCCGAGCCATTTTTTATCGCCGACGGACGCCGTGCACGGCGATCTGGGGGCGGTGCGGCGCGGGGACGTGATTCTGATTTTCTCGTCCAGCGGCGAGAGCGATGAGATTCTTCGGTTGCTCAGCATCGTCAAAAAGCTCGATCATCCAGTGATTGCGATCACGGCCAGTCGCAGCAGTGGGCTCGGGCGGTTCTCCGATTGCGTGCTGAAGATGGGGGCGATCGAGGAGGCGTGCCCGCTGGGGCTTGCGCCTTCGGCATCGACGACGGCGATGCTCGCGCTTGGGGATGCGCTGGCATTGTCGGTGATGAAACTGCGGAAATTCACGGCCGACGACTTCGCACTCTTCCATCCGGCCGGGCAGCTTGGACGAAAGCTGATCCGCGTGCGCGAGGCGATGACTTTTCGACTGGGCGAGAACCTGCCGGTCGCGTCCGAGCGGCTCAGCGTCGGGCAGGTGCTGCACGAAGTCAGCCAGATCAAGCGGCGCAGCGGCGCGGTGATTCTCGTGAACGAAGCCGGCAAAGTGAGCGGCATCTTCACCGACGGCGACCTGCGCCGGCTCGTCACCGACGACGACGGCACCGGCCTGAAAAAACCGATCGGCGACGTCATGAAGCGCGACCCGAAGCGAATCCGCGCCGACGAGCTCGCGAGCGACGCGATGGCCGTCATGCGGCAATTCCGCATCGACGAGCTGCCGGTGGTGGATGACGACGACAAACCGGTCGGACTGATCGACGTGCAGGATTTGGTGATCCTGAAGATGCTCGACGTGGAGCCGGAGACGTGAGCCCCTGAGCTCGCAGATGCGAACCTTCCTCATCATCTTCCTCACGATGCTGGCGCTCGGCGGCGGGTTCGCGATTTATTTGTCGCTTCAGAATCCGGTGGCGAAGAAGCCGACGAAGTCCCTCGTCGCGACGCCGCGCACGCAGCGGTCGGCGGCGACGACGCAGAGCGTGCACGGGATCGGCAGCGGCGATAATCCTTGGATCAAGCGCTTCGAGAAGGGCGAGCTGGCGTCGCAGTTCCGCGGCGTGCGCTGGGAACCGCGGGGCGGTGAGCTCGTCTTCGTGACTCGGCCGGAGGCGGAATTTTTCAGCGGCGACGGACAACAGTTGCTGCGCGTGGAAGGGGAGAGCGGCGAAGTGACCGTGCCGGGCGGCGGGCAGCCGGCGAGCAATGCGCGGCCGGGCGGCGTTGGCGGCGCGGGGGCGGGCGGAAATTTCACGCCGCCGAATCGCGGGCGGTTGCAGACGGTCAAGATCTCGATGTACGAGCCGGCCGACGCGGTCGAACCGATGCTCGTCGCGACGATGCCCAACGCGGCGTTCGATAACGACACGTTTCGCATCGCGACTGAGGCATACACGGACGCCGCCGGCAAGCGCATCGAGGCGGACCAGGTGCCGGTGATCGTGACTGGTCGCGATTACGATTTTTCGGGGCGCGGGCTGGTCATTCGCTGGAACCAGGGGGATCGCAAGCTGCAACTGCTCCAGGTCGAGCACGGCGAATCGCTGACGGTGAAGAACCTGAGCGCGCTGTCGAAGCCGACGCTGACGCCCGCGCCCCCCGCGCCCCCTGCGCCCGCAACCGCGCCGACCGCGATGAGCATCATGAGCGCGATGCTCGCATCGGCGGACCCGCGCGACGCGGTGCTCCTCGCGGCGGCCGATCCAACGCCCGCGCCCGCAGCAGCGCCCGCGCCCGCGCCGGCGAAAAAGCGAAAGCCGCGTCCCGCAACGCGGCCACCACTGCCGGTCGCGCCGGCGACGCATCCCCGGGCGTCGCGCGATCTCGCGCCGGTCGTCTATCGCGCCACGTTCGACACCGACGTGAAAATTTTCGAGGCCGAGAAGCAAGTTGCGACGGCCAACCTGTTGGAGATCGACCTGTTGCAGCCGCCGCGCGAAGATCCGGCGACGCAGCCGAGCGATGAATCGACGGCGACCACGACGACCTCGACCACCCACCCGGCGAAGCGTGATCGCCCCCGCGGCGAGGCGACCGCCGCCCCCGCGACGCAGGGGCCGATCACGGTGAAATGGACAGGGAAACTCCGCGTCGTCCCGCTCGAAGGGCCGACGCCCGCGGGGCTGCTGCCCGGCAAGGCGATCGTTCGCCTGATCGGCGCGCCCGTCTTCATCTCGCGCGACGACATGGAAGCGCGCAGCGGCGTCGTCACCTTCAACTCCGCGGACGGCAGCGCATCGCTGGAGTCGAATGAGATCGTCCCGATCGTCACCATGACGGTCGGCGACGGCACGAAGATCACCACGCCGAGCATCACCTACATCACCGCGCCCGACGGCACGCGCGTCGCGACGCTCATCGGCAAAAGCCGCGCGGACCTGGCGGCGAAGGGCACGAAAGATCCGCTGACGCTGACGTGGAACAAGGACGGGCGGATGCGGATGGTCGACCTGCCGAGCGGCCGCAGCGCCATCGAGCAGGCGGATTTTTCCGGCGACGTGAAGATCGTCCATCCGGACCTGGACATGACCAGCGAGGCGCTCTCGCTGCGGTTCGATCCGTCGCGCGCACTAAAGCCCGAGCCAACGCAGCCGGCCGGTAGCGGCGGGGCCGCGGGCGCGGCGCCTTCGCCGGCCGACAATGACGTCGCCGACTCGCTCCGCGAGATCATCGCGCAGGGCAACGTGAACTGTCGGATGCACGACGCCGGCGAGCCGCGCACGATCGCGGCGCAAAAGCTGAACGTCGAGCTCGATCGCTCGCCCGCCGGCGAACGATATGCACGTGTGGTCCGCGCCGAAGGCGACGTGCGGACGCAGCAAGGCAAGGACGCCCTTTCAGCCGGTCGCCTGACCGCGGAGCTCGCGCCCGCGACGCAGCCCGCCGCGGTGAACCCGATCCGGACGGTCGATGCCAGCGACGCAAAACCGGCGACCAGTCCGTTCGGCGGGGCCAGCGCGCAGCTCGTCTCGCTCATCGCGCAGGATAAGGTCAACCTCACCACCGCCGACGGCAGCACTGCCGCCGCCGAGACGCTCAAGGTCCAGAAGGTCAACGGCCACGAGCAGTATCAGCTCTTCGGAAACCCGGCGACGGTCATGCAGGGGAAGACGGTCATCTCCGGCCCGGCGATTCGCTTCGCGCCCGATGAGCAGATTGCCGAAGTGATCGGCGTCGGCGGCATGAAAGGGACGCTGCCGGACGATCCAAAACAATCGTTCGACATCGCCTGGGCGGGCGGGGCGGTCGTCAACGGTGCGACGAACTTCATCGACGTGACGGACAAGGTCGTCATCAAATCGACGCAGGCGGACGGCTCGATCAGCACTGCGACGAGTCCGAAATTGCGGGCGCGACTCGAACCGAAGGCGCCGACGACGAAGGGCGCGGTAACGAAGCCGTCATCGTCGCAGTCGGACAAGATGAATTTCCTGGCCGGGAAGGAAATCACGTCGGCGACGTTGACGGGCGACGACGCGAACAACGTCGAGGCGAAGAGCGAACTGTTCGCGGAGGACGGGTCGCTCGCGCGCGGTTTGAACCTCTACGCGAAGACGATCACGACCAACCGTGTGACCAGCCGGCTGGAAGTGCCGGTCCCGGGGAAAATGCTTTATCAGGATCATCGTCCGCCCGCGGGCGGCAAGGCGGATGACCCGGGCGGAGCAAGTGTGCCGGGCGCGGCGAAGGAAGGCCCGACGCTTGGCAGCGGTCGCGGCCACACGGCGTTCCTGTGGCAGAAATCTCTCGTCTACGACGATGCGCAGCCGCAGGTGGTCATGACCGGCGACGTGCGGGTCGTCCATCACCCGGAGACCAAGGATGGCCAGCCGTTCAACCTCTGGGCCGATTCGCTGACGGCGGAGCTGGAAGCGGACCCGGATGCGAAACCGCCGGCGCCGAACCCTGCCGCGGCGGTGGACAAGCAGCAGTCGAAGATGCGCCTGAAGCGCGTGCTCGCCCGCGGGAACGTCAAGGTCGAGTCGACGCGGATGAACATCGACGCGCGCGATCTTTCCTACGATCCCGTGGCGCAAGTGCTGCACGCTCG
>JAXDMN010000198.1:0-8468 GCA_034666045.1 Phycisphaerales bacterium
GTGCTCTTCGTGGCTTCGTGGTGAACATTGATTTTGAACGGAGAGAGACGTGCAGCAGAAGATCAAGGTGGCGCAGTTCGGGCTCGGGCCGATTGGGATTGAGTCGATCAAGCTCGCCGGCGAGAAGGAGTGGATCGAAGTCGTCGGCGGGATCGATATCGATCCGGCGAAAGTCGGCAAATCGCTCGGCGACGTGACCGGCGACGCAAAGCTTGCCAACGCGCGCGTCTACAAGACGTTCGAAGAGCTGGCCGAGAAATCGAAGCCGGACGTCATTCTCCATACCGCCGGCTCGAAGGCGGACGTCGCGATTCAGCAGATCAAGCCGATGGCGCAGCAGGGCGTCAGCGTCGTCAGCTCGTGCGAAGAGCTGCTGGTTCCGAAATTCCGCGCCCCGAAGCTGGCCGAGGAGCTCGACGCGATCTGCAAAAAGAATAACGCGCGCGTGCTCGGCACCGGCGTCAATCCCGGTTTCGTCATGGACGTGCTGCCGGTCTGCATGACCGGCGTGTCGCGTACGGTCGAGCACATCTATTGCGAGCGCGTCGTCAACGCGACCACGCGGCGTCAGCCGCTTCAGAAAAAGATCGGCTCCGGCATGGATCCGGATGAGATGCGGCGGCTGTTCAAGGAAGGCAAGGCGGGGCACGCCGGGTTCCTCGAGTCGCTCGCGCTGATCGGGCACGCGATGGGGTGGAGCTTTACCGAGACGTACGAACTCTTCGAGCCGGTCATCGCGCCGTACGATATCAAGACGAAATTCTTCGACGTGAAAAAGGGGCAGTGCTGCGGCATCCATCAGATCGTTGTCGGCAAGGTCGGCGATGTGCAGCGCGTGCACATGGACCTGAAGATGTACCTCGACGCGCGCGATCCGCACGATGCGATCAAGATCAGCGGCGATCCGCCGCTCGAGGTGCGCGTCAACGGCGGTGTCGCGGGGGATCATGCAACGGTGGCGTCGCTGATCAACGCGATCCCGCGCGTGCTGAAAGCCCCGGCGGGGGTGCTGCTTATGACGGACATCGCCGTCCCGGCCTGGCGCTGAGCGGCCGGCGGACCGACGCTTCGCGGTTGTGTGGATCACGCCGGCGCTCGTGTTATCGGCCCTGTTTCGAGATGCGGTTTCTGGCCGCGCCGCGGCGGGATGCGCGATATACTGCATCGCCGGGCAAGTCGCGGTCGGGCGCCGCGGTTCGTCACTTCGTTTGGAGATCATTTTCGCACGGGGGCTCGCATGATCGGGATGCCAGAGTCTGCACTGCATCTTCTCGGAGCGGTGACGGCGAATTCCGTCGGCTTCTATGTCGGCGCGGCGCTGCCGCCGCTCGTACTCGCGATCGGCATCATCAAGTGCTTCACGATCGCGCGGCGGCCGACGACGAGCATGATGTCGGCGCTCGCCTTGGCCTTGGCGTTGGGGGCATTCCTGCTGAGCATGATCGGCGGACTCGGGATGAGCGCGCTGCACGACGCGCTGGCCCCGACGGCGGCCAATGCCGCGATCATGGGCGCGGTTGGGATCACCGTGGCGGTCCTCGTCGTGCTGATGATCCTCGCGGCGATGATGCTGGCGATCCTCGGACTGGTGAATGTTCACGTGCAGCCGCAGCGCTACCGGCAGGGCGCGCGGCAGTCGATCGCGGCGCTCGTGCTCGCGCCGGCGCTGCTGATGATCTTCGGGATCGGCGCGATGGCTGGAATGCAGCGTGAGCGGCAGGCGGATCGGCCGACGATTGCGATGAACATGCCGGTGACTGTCGTCCCGGTTTCGCCGCCGCCAGCGGCATCCGCGCCATCCGTGCCGACGCCCGCGCCAACCGCGCCGGACGTTCCCGTCCCCGCCACGTCGCCCGCGCCGCCGCCCGCCCAACCCGTCGGCGCCGACGTCTTCGACATGCCGGAACTCGGCTTCACGTTCGACATCCCGCCGATCCCGTGGATCGTCACCGACTCCAAGGCGATCACGCCCGCGAGCTGTCTCGGCTTCCTGCACGCGCGGCCGTCGATCTTTTTCGTCGTCATCGCCGAAGACATGGCCGATGAGCAGATGTTCGACACGGCGGGGCTCGCGGAGATCGCGGTGGCGAACCTCAAGTCGGTGTCGCGGCGCTGCGACGTCATCGAGCGCGTGCCGCAGACCATCAACAACGTTCCCGGCATCCGCGTCTACACCCGCGCGACGGTCGCGCCGCACGATGTGACCTACGTGCATTGGGTGACCGTTCACAACGGCTACGCCTACCAGTTGATCACCGCCGGCGGCATCGCCGACGAAGCGAAGGTGCGCGAAGCGGCCGACGCGATGCACGCGCGCTGGAAGCCGAAGGCGGCGCGATCGACGGTCGCGCTTCAGCCGATTCAGTCGCAGTACGGGTACAGCATCGACATCAAGGCGCCCGGCTGGCGGGCCTGGAAGACCGCGGCGCGCGAGATGCCCGACGCGGAACACGGCGCGCTGCTCGGCATGCAGACGTGCATGAACGTCGTGCCCATCTCGCTCTGTGGTCTCGATCCGGACCCGCGCGCGCTGTGCGGCGGGCTGGTCGAGCGCTTCAGCCTGAATCTCGACAAGATCTCCAACGTGCAGGAGGTGACGAACGAGCCGGCGGGCGTGACCGGCAGCACATTCGAGTGCACGTCGCTGCAAGCGGGCGGGACGTTTTATTACAAGTTCAAGGTGCTGCGGAATCGCAACGTCGCGTTGCTCGCCGCGGCGTGGACGCAGAACACGGCGGAGCGCGATCGGCTGCCGGAAGCGCTGGCCGGCGTGCGCCTCGATCCCGCCGCCGTCGGGCCCGACGTCAAGCGCCTCCGCACCGAAGACAAACGCCGCAATAGCATCGTCCTCAATTCGATCGGGCTCCATCACCAGGAGCGGCAGAAGTACGACCTCGCCGTCAAATATCTCGAGACCGCCTCGGCGATGGACGACGATCCGATCATCCTCTCGAACCTGATCCTGGCTTACACGGCGAACAAGCAGTTCGCCGAAGCGCAGGCGTGCGCAGTGCGCGGCATGACGCAGCACCCGCAGCGTCCGCAGTTCCAGGCGCAGGCGGCGTTCTGCCTGGAGCAACTCGGGCAGACCGACCGCGCGATCGCGATGTACGCCCGCGTCTTCGCCGGCGGATATCGCGATGACAGCACGCTGATCGGCTACCAGTTGCTGCTCGAGAAGGCCGGCAAGATCGACGAGGCGATCGCGGCGGGCGATGCGTACCTCGCGCACGCGCCGGCGGCGTCGCTGGGCGCGGCCCTGGCGCATGCCGATTTGCTCGCGCGGCACGGGAAGGGCGATCGGGCCATCGCGCTGCTCGAGGAGTGGCATCGGCGCGAGCCCACGAATCCGGCGCTGGTCACCGTGCTTTCGAGTCACTACGTCGAGGCGTTGCGCTACGTCGACGCATTGAACCTCCTCAAGCCGCTTCGCGAAGCTGCCGATCCGCCGCTCGACGTGCTGCTGGTGCACGGGCAGGCGCAGGCGGGGCTGAAGCAGTTCCGCGAAGCCAAGGCGACGTTCGAAGCGGCGCTCAACAAGAGCCCGTCGAGCACGATCGCGCGCGACTGGCTGACGATGGTGTCCGGGCAGTTGGGCGAAGGCGCCAACTCCGCCGTGAAGACGCCGATCGAAGCAGTGGCCGTCCCCGCCGAGCTCCTGAATCCTCCGGCGGACGCGGTGAAAGTCCCGGCGGACAACAGCATCTACTACATCAGCCGCGTGACCGGGATTTCGTTCGTCCCGGAAAAGGATTATCGCCAGACCGAATATCGCCGCGTGAAGATCGTCGATGCGCGGGGCATCGAGAGCTACTCGACCGCGCAGTTCCCGTTCGATTCGCTGAGCGAGCGGATGTTCGTCAACAAGCTCGAAGTGCGCGACGAGAACGGCAAGGTGCTGGCCGTCGGCAAGGTTTCCGACGCGTACGTATTGGACGACCAGTCCGGCGAGAGCGTCACGTACAAGAAGGTGTTGAACATCCCGGTGCCGGCGCTGCGGGCCGGGTGCGAGGTCGAGCTGATCGTCACGCGCGAAGACCTGTCGCGCCCGAAGGAGATGCCCTTTTATCAACACGTGCTCACCGCCTACATGCCGGCTCAGCGCAGTGCGTTGTTCGTGCGCGGCGATCTGCCGAGCCTGAAGCGCACGGCGAGCGGCGGAGTCGTCGCGAAGGAAATGGACGGCGGCATCTGCTGGATGATGGACGACGTCCCGGACATGCGCTACGAGCCGCTCCAGCCGCCGGCGGTCACCTTCCTCCCGTTCGTCGCCGTCGCGGCTGTCGGGCCGACCTGGGAATCGGAGGCGAAGTCGTACCTGTCGATGATCGCCGACCGGCTCAAGCCTGACCCGGCGGCGGTCGAGCTGGCGCAGCGGCTGACGACCGGCATGACCAGCGAATCGGACAAGGTCGCGGCGCTGCTGCGTCATGTGCAGCAGGATTACACGTACCGCGCCATCGAATTCGGCCGCCGGGCGCGCGTGCCGCTGGCGGCGGCGGACATCGTTCACAATCACTACGGCGACTGCAAAGACCATTCCCTGCTGCTGCACCAATTGCTCGGCGCGATCGGGGTCGAGTCGCAGCTTGCGCTGGTGAACACTTACGGCCCGCTCCGCGCGGACATGCCGTCGCTCGATCAGTTCAATCACATCATCGTCTGCGTCCCGCCCGCCGCGGGCGCGGGCGCCGAGAAATCGCCGTGGCGATTCTTCGATTGCACCGACAAAGAGAGCGACCTGCGCGCCGGCACGGTCTACAGCCTCGTGACCGATCAGGTGCTGCTGCTCGACCCGGCCGCGCCGCGGCTGATCGACCTTCCCCAGCCGGCGAGCGAGGTCGGAAACGTCGCGATCGCGCGCGAGGTGAAGCTCGGCGAGCAGGGCGAGGTCGCGGTCAGCGAAACGATCACCTGGACCGGCTACGACGCCGCCGGCATGCGCGCGATGCTCCGCCCGATCGAGCCGGCGCGGCGGGCGGAGACGCTGAAGCAGATGATCGGCGGCGAACGCGCCGACGTCGCGATCACCAGCTCGAACATCACCGGCCTGGACGACCGCACGCAGCCGGTCGTGCTGCAGGTCTCCTACACCGGCGGGCGTCGCTTCAGCGCGCTGACCGATCAGCAGCAGTTGATCGGCTCGCTCCCCGCGCGGTGGGAGCGCTATTACCTGGAAGCGGACGCGGTCGAAAAGCGTCGCACGCCGTTCCGCCTGCGCTTGCCGCGGTCGCTCCGCACCAGCGTCAAAGTCCACCTCCCGAGCGGCTATCGCATCGGCAGCCTGCCGAAGGGCGAATCGTTCGACGATGCCTTCCGGCACGGCAGCACCACTTGGCAGGCGAGCGACGGCGGGCTCAAGCTCGAGTTCTCCGTCGCCCGCAAGATCGGTCAACACGACGCGGCGGCGTATGATTCTTATGTCCAGTCATCCACGTC
This sequence comes from Phycisphaerales bacterium, assembly GCA_034666045.1. Classification (GTDB taxonomy): domain Bacteria; phylum Planctomycetota; class Phycisphaerae; order Tepidisphaerales; family Tepidisphaeraceae; genus JAICTV01. The sequence continues at coordinate 5,440 of JAXDMN010000198.1, forward strand.
GGTTATGAACCTGCTGGAGAGCCATCTCGTGCTGCAAAAAGCCGGGCGTTAGCCGCGATTCGGCGATGCAGCGACGGTGCGAATCGGTTATTATCGATCGCAATCGAGAGAGGGTGAGAGTTTGCCAATCGTCCCGCCCCGCGGCGCCTGCTGCGCCGTCATCGCCGGTCTGGTTTTGCTGTCGCCCATCGCGCTTCGCGCGCAGGCTCCGGCGGCGCTGCCAAAGGGCCACCGCCTGCTGATCGAGCACGGCCTTCAGATCCAGGGGATGGCGACGAAGGACGATGTCTTTCATCTCGCCACCTACCGCGACGCCAACTACACCGCGATCAACTGGCTCTTCGAATCCAACGTCGCTTTGCACGGCGAGGCGCCGGGATTCGCCTGGGCGCGCTGGGTCGGCGATGAGGCGCAGATGCCGCCGCGCGCGGGACAGAACGAGGAACGCTACATGCCGCAACTCGTCGCACTCTCGCTCGGCGACGAGAAGGACCTGAACAACCCGGCCGTCCGCGATCCGTACGTCCAGTGGTTCAAGAACATCCAGTCGAAATATCCGACGACGATCCTCTACGCGAACAACTTCGGCGGCCAGGTGAACGACGCCGCGCTTTCGGACTTCACTGCCCGCGCCAAGCCGGACATGCTCGCGTTCGACACCTATCCGTGGAAGTCGAACTACACGACGCGCAAGCCTGAGCCACCTGCGGGCGGAAGCCCGACGAACTGGTACGGCGATCTTCGCCGCTATCGCGAGCACGCGCGGGCGGCGAATGTGCCGCTGGCGACGTATCGCCAGTCGTTCCACGCCGTGCAGGATTACGACGCGACCGTTTATCGCGACCCGTCCGCGAGCGAGTTCCGCCTCAACACCTTCGCCGCGCTGGCGTTCAACGTGAAGTTCATCATCGACTTCACCTACAACACCGGCGCGAGCAGCTTCTTCACCAAGCCGGGCGGCGACAGCCATCCGACGCCGCTCTACCGCGAGCTGAAGCAGGTCAACCGCGAAGCCCGCGCGCTGGGGCAGGCGCTGGTCTATCTCAAGCCGATCGAGGACGCGGAATCGCGCGACCGCTTCACCACCGGCGTGATGTTCATTCGCGGCCAGCATCAGGGCGCCGCCGGTGCGCCGGCATTGAACGCGATACCGGTCGGCCTGGTGCAGGACCCCGCCGATCCCGGCTACACCGATTGGGAATCCGGCCGCAACGACCCGTACCTGCGCGGCTGGAGCGTCGTGAATTCCGGCTCGAAGAACAACAAGCTGCCCGGCGACGTCATCATCTCGTGGTTCAAGGTCCTCGATGAGACGCTCGACGGCGAGCAGGCGAGCGGCGAGCTCTACCTGATGATCACCAACGGCCTGTGCGACGGCGTTGCAAGCGCCGCCGACTGCCGGCAGACGATCACGGTCAATTTTGCCGACGCCCCCGCAACAGAAACGATGCAGAAGCTCGACCGCAACACCGGCCGGGTCGTTGATGTGCCGCTGTCGCTCACGAACAAGCGCCGCCAGCTTGTCCTGGAGTTGGATGGCGGCACCGCAGAGCTTTTTAAATTCAAAACCGGCGCGCCGTTCGTCGGCGTCGCAGGAAACAGGTGATTCATGATGAAGTTCCTCACCTCGATGGCCCTGATCGTAATGTTGTCCGCCGCGTGCGCGTCGGCTGAGGTCTCGCGCGGGCAGCAGCTCACGATCCAGCACGGGCTGCAACTTCAGCCCGTCACGACGAAGGACGACATCTTCCACCTCGACACGTTCACCGCGGCCAACTACACCGCGATCCTGTGGGGCTGGGATTCGAATACGTCGCTGCACGGCGCCGCGCCCGGCGTCCCGTGGGCGCGCTGGATTCGCGATACCAGCGAGATGCCGCCGCGCCCCGGCTACAACGAAGAGCCGTACATGAGCAAGCTCGTCTCGATCCAGATCGGCGACGAGTACAACCTGAACGACCCTGCGCAGCGGCAGACGACGATCGACTGGCTCAACAACTATCGTCCGCAGTTTCCGAACACGATGTTCATCGTGAACAACTACGGCAGCCAGGTGAACGACGCGTCGCTCGCCGATCTCATCTCGCGCGGCCGGCCGGACGTCATCAGCTTCGACACTTATCCGTATACCAACGGCGCACAACCGTGGGGGGGCAGTCCGCTCAACTGGTACTCGGACATGCGCCGCTACCGTCAGCACGGCCTGGCGACGAACACGCCGGTCGGGCAGTACCGCCAGACCTTCCACGACGATTTCTGGCGCGACCCGTCGCCGTCGGAGTTTCGTCTCAACACCTTCGGCGCGCTCGCGTTCAACGTGAAGTACATGGGCGATTTTATCTACAACACGGGGAACAGCGCCTTCTTCACCGGCCCGGGCGGCGACAGCAACCCCAAGCCGCTCTACGAGGACTTGCAGGTCGTCAACAAGCAGGCCCGCAACCTCGGCAAGGCGCTGGTGCATCTCAAGCCGGTCGCCGACGCGCCCGGCGCGCCGCATACCACCAGCATCATGTTCATCCGCGGCAAGCATCTCGACTCCACGGCTACGCCCGTGTTCAACGAATTTCCCGGCTACAGCGGCTTCGCGATCGACCCGCAGTCGCAGAACTACACCGACTGGGAATTCGCCCGCAACGATCCGTACCTCAGCGGCCCGTTCAACGATCCCGGCACGACCAATCTCGGCACGCTCAACAACTCACTCGACGGCGACGTCATCATCTCGTGGTACCGCCTGCTCGATGAATCGATGGACGGCGACGCGTTCAGCAACCAGGTCTACATCATGGTCACCAATGGCCTGGCCGACATGAACGGCGACGAATTGCAGACGCGGCAGCAGATCAAGCTGAACTTCGGCAGCAGCCTGATACGCTTCCCGTACGACCACCTCGAGATGCTCGACCGCGAGACCGGCCTGGTGGTGGACGTGCCGCTGAAGCGCATCAACACCAACACGATGCAGCTCGACATGATCTTCGACGGCGGGACTTCGGAGCTGTTCAAGTTCCCGACCGGCGCGCCGT
>JAXDMN010000199.1:0-10969 GCA_034666045.1 Phycisphaerales bacterium
ACCGAGCGCGGCCAAGTCCGGCCGGTGCGCGATGTGTCATTCGCCATCTTCCCCGGGCAGACCGTCGCACTCGTGGGCGAAAGCGGGTGCGGCAAGTCGGTGACGTCGCTGTCGGTCCTGCGACTCATCCCTCAGCCGCCCGGACGGATCCTCGGCGGAAAGGTGATGCTCAACGGCCGCGACCTGCTCGGCCTATCCGAAAGAGAGATGCGCGGCGTGCGCGGCGCGGAGATCGCGATGATCTTCCAGGAGCCGATGACGTCGCTCAATCCGGTCTACACCATCGGCGACCAGATCGCCGAGGCGATCATCCTCCACCAGCGCGTCGGCCAGCGCGACGCCAGAAGACTCTCCGAGCAATCGCTCAACGACGTCGGCATCGCCGACCCGCACCGCAGGCTGAGCGAATATCCGCACCAGATGTCCGGCGGCATGCGCCAGCGCGTGATGATCGCGATGGCGCTGTCGTGCAAACCGAAGCTGCTGATCGCTGACGAGCCGACAACGGCGCTCGATGTGACCATCCAGGCGCAAATCCTCGAACTGCTGCGCAAACTCCAGCGCGAGACCGGCATGTCGGTGCTGCTCATCACGCACGACCTCGGCGTGGTCGCGGAGAACGCCGACGTCGTCAACGTGATGTACGCCAGTCGAATTGTCGAATCGGCGACGGTCGAGGAATTGTTCGATCATCCGCAGCATCCGTACACCGAAGGTTTATTCCGCGCCGTGCCGAAGCTCGGCGCGCACCGGGCCCGGCTCGAGACCATCGCCGGAACGGTGCCGAACCCCGCGCGGTTCCCGAGTGGCTGCAAGTTCCATCCGCGCTGCCCGCGCACACGACAACTCGCCGAAACGGCGCAGCCGCACGACACCGTCTTCATCCGCTCCGGCGATGAGAACATCCGCGTGCTGCGGCGTTGTCACCAGGAAGAACCGGAGTTGCGCGAAGTGCTGCCGAATCACGGGGCGGCGTGCCACCAGTTGCCGCAGTACGATCAATCCAAGCCGATGATCCCGCGGTCAAACCATCGCCGCGAGGTGACGCCGGTGGCGGCGGAAAGGATCGAGACGCAGGAGGTCCGTACGTGAGCAGCCGCACCGCCAACGACGACAGGTCGATCAATTACGCGACGCCGCGAGACCTGCGCGACCCCGTCGGCAGCGGTTCGCCGCTGCTTCAGGTGCGCGATCTGCGCACGTATTTCCCGATCAAGAAGGGCGTGCTCGGCCGCACGGTCGGCTACGTGAAGGCGGTCGACGGCGTGAGCTTCGACGTCCACGCCGGCAAGACGCTTGGCCTGGTCGGCGAATCCGGCTGCGGAAAAACGACGGTGGGGCGGACGATTCTCCGACTGACTCCGCCCACCAGCGGCACCGTGCGCTTCAAGGACGAAGATTTCTTCGCCTACCGCGGCGAAGAGCTTCGCCGCCTGCGGCGTCACATGCAGATCATCTTCCAGGACCCGGTCAGCAGCCTGAACCCGCGCATGAACGTCGGCAACATCGTCGGCGAGCCGATCGAAGTGCACGGCATCGCGAAGGGCAAGGAAAAGCGCGACATGGTCGCCGCCCTGCTGGCGCGCGTCGGGCTCGATCCATCGTACGCCGCGCGATATCCGCATGAATTTTCCGGCGGTCAGCGCCAGCGCATCGGCATCGCCCGCGCACTCGCGTTGTCGCCCGACTTCATCGTCTGCGACGAGCCGGTCAGCGCGCTGGACGTGTCGATCCAGTCGCAGATCCTCAACTTGCTCGATGATCTTCAGCGCGAGCGCAACATCGCATACCTCTTCGTCGCGCATAACCTCGCCGTCGTCGAACATTTTTCTGACGAAGTCGCCGTGATGTATTTGGGAAAAATCGTTGAGAAAGCCAGTTCGAAGGAGCTCTACTCAAACCCGAAGCATCCCTACACGATGGCCCTGCTCAGCGCTGTCCCCGCCCCCGATCCGCGTCCCGCACGGCAGCGGATCGTCCTCTCTGGCGAAGTCCCCTCCCCGAGCAATCCGCCGGGCGGTTGTCCGTTCCACCCGCGCTGCCCCCTGACCCGCCAAGCCGCCGCCGAAGCAAATGCGGCAGACACAATGAGCATCACCCGCGGCGGCGGCGTGTCATTGCGCGTGCTGCGAAAGTGCGTCCTGGAAATGCCCCCGCTGGAACAGAAGCAGGGCGAACCGGGCCACGTGGCGGCGTGCTGGGTGACGAAGTGATTCGTCCGCAGCGGCGGGTTGTCGCTATTCCTGTGCGACGTCCAGCGCCACGAACTTCGTCAACGCCTCCACCAGCTCCTCCATCGAATATTCCTTCGCCAAATCGATCGGCAGAAAAACGCCCTGGCTGTGGTCCGATGCGATGATCAGGTGCCGCTCGCCGTTCACGAGGTAGCCGCTTTCCTGCGGCTGATGGCCGGTGACGATCAGCTTCGCGTTGACGTTCTCCAGAAATTTGGCGCTTCCTTCCGGCGTGATGTGCCGGCCCCAGATGAGCTGATACACGGGTCCCTTGCGGCGCTGGTAGTCTTCGCCGCTGAGTGGGCGGTCGAAGATCGTGTAATCGAAGCCTTCCATCTGCTCGTCAGTCGGCATGCTGTGACTGAAGAAGATGCCGGACTGCGTGCGGGCCGCGAGCGGGATCGAAAGCAAGAATTCCGTGATGATCACGTTCATGGCGCTGGCGCGGTCGGCGAAATCGCGCTTCACCCCGGCGGTGAAGGCTTCGCACACGCTCAGGCCGCCCTTCATGATCCCTTCGCCGTGGATCTGCGCGAGGTCGTGGTTGGCGAAGAGGAAATGCACCTGGCTCGGGAAATCGCATTTCAGCTCGGCCGCGCGGTAGAGCATCTCCCAACTGCCTTCGCAGCCCTTCTCGTCGTAGTGATCGCCGTGGATCAGCTCCTGGAGGATCAGGTGGCGCTGCGGGTTGTTCCCGAGGTCGGCGGCGATGGTGATCTTGCGAAAATTCGTGCGATGATCGTGGATATCGCCGGCGATCCACAACTCGCCTTCGCCGGGCAGCACGATCACCTGCTGATCGCGCAGCGGGTCGAGCTGGTTCTCTTCCGTGGCGGCCTGGAAGGTCTCGAGAACCTGGTCTGCGTCGTACTGCTGCTGCGGCATGGGCTGCATCTTGCGGGGGCACTGAATTTCCGTCAATTGACATCGTGCGGCAACGCGCGACGATTGGAGCCGGTACGAGGATGACAATGATGCAAGTTTCGCGACGTGAAATGCTGCGGGTCGGGCTCGGCGGTCTCGCCGCCATCAGCTTGGGCGGGACGATGCCGGCGTTCGTTTCCAGGTTCGCCATCAATCGCGGCGTGATGCGGGCGTCGCCGATCAGCAACGACAATATTCTCGTGATCGTTCAGCTTTCCGGCGGAAATGACGGGCTCAACACGGTCATTCCCGTTGGCGACGATGCTTACTTCAGCGCTCGTCCCACGATCGGGCTGACCGAGCGTCTGCACGCGCTCGAGAACGGCCTCGCCCTCAATCCCGCGATGAGCGCGTTCAAAGAGCTGTTCGACGATGGCCGGCTGGCGATCGTCAACGGCTGCGGCTATCCGAACCCGAACCGCTCGCATTTCAAGTCGATGGAGGTCTGGCACACGGCCGACCCGATGAAGCCGCAGACGAGCGGCTGGCTCGGGCACTACGTCGATCACCTCCGCCGCGGGACGGAGAGTATTTCGTTGCGGGCGGTCAACATCGGCACGGAACTTCCGCAGGCGCTGGTGGCGGATCACGAAAACGTGCCGTCGATTCCGTCCGTCGACGGTGGGGCGCCGGTGGCGATGGAATATCTCGCGCGGCAGGCGGCGAACGCCGCCATCGATCCAAATGCCCTCGAGCGCGCCGCCGCGCGCTTTCGCCCGGATGCAGATTATCCCGGCGGACTTGGCCAACAGCTTCGCCTCATTGCGCAACTCATCACCGCGAACCTCGGCACCAAGATCTTTTATTGCCAGATCAGCGGCTTCGACACGCACGCCAACCAGCTCGGCCAGCACGAGCGGCTGCTCGGCAACGTCTCGAGCGCGATCGCCGCGTTCACGAACGACATGAAGTCGAAAGGCTTGGGCGAGAAGGTCGCCGTCATGTGCTTCAGCGAGTTCGGCCGCCGCGTGCACCAGAACAGTTCCGCGGGCACCGACCACGGCGCCGCGGGACCGATGTTCGTCGTGGGCGGCAACGTGAAGGGGGGCGTCTATGGCGCGCACCCGTCGCTGACGGATCTCGATGATGGTGATTTGAAGTACACGACCGATTTTCGGCGCGTGTATGCGACGCTGCTCGACCGGTGGCTGAACACGAGTTCCAGCGCGATCCTGAAGAACTCGTTCGAACCGATCGCGTTTCTGTAATAGCTCCCCGAAACTGATTCTTTCGCGATCCAAAGCCCGATCTGATATCCTGTCTTTGACGTAGAAAGGCGCCGATGTCAGACCCCGCGGGAAGCTCGCGAACCCAAGCCCTCATCCAGCGCGGAAAGTCAGTCCTGGTCGGCAATTACGCGCGCCTGCCGTTCGTCATGGAGCGCGGCGAAGGCAGCCTGCTGTGGGACGCCGACGGCCGTCGCTACATCGACCTTTTCGCCGGCTTCGGCGGGTGCGTGCTGGGGCACTGTCATCCCGAACTTATCCGGGCCGCGACCGAGCAAGCCGCAAAACTCTGGCACGTCGGCAACACGTTTTACACCGAGCCGCAGATTGAGTTCGCCGAGCGGCTGAACAAGACCGCCTTCACCGGCCAGGCGTTTTTCTGTCATGGCGGGGCGGACGCGAACGAAGCGGCGATCAAGCTCGCGCGGCTGCGCGGCATGGCCAACGGCGGCAAGCGCTGGAAGACCGTCAGCCTGCTCAAAAGTTTTCATGGCCGAACGCTCGCGATGATCGCGGCGACCGGCAACCCGGCCGTGCGCGAAGGCTTCGGTCCGCCGGTGCCCGGGTTCACCAACGTGGAGCCGACGGATTTCGACGCCCTGGTCGCCGCCTGCGATGACGAGACCGCGGCCGTGATCATGGAGCCGATCCAGGGTGAGGGCGGCGTGAACGTTTATCCGGACGGGCACGTCGCGCGGATTCGCAATCTCTGCAACGAGCGCGGCATCACGCTGATCTTTGACGAAGTGTGGACGGGGGGCGGACGCACCGGGCGATGGTTCGCGCATCAGCACTTCACCGAAAACGGAAAAGTCATTGAACCTGAGATCATGACGCTGGGCAAGGCAGTCGGTGGAGGACTCCCGGTCGGTGTCATGTTCGCCAAGCCGCAGATCGCCGCCCTGCTGGTCCCCGGAAAACACGGCTCGACGCTCGGCGCGAATCCGATCTGCATGGCCGTCGCGCGGACGATCTTCGACGTGATCGAGCGGGAAAAATACGTCGAGCGCGCCGCCGTCCTCGGCGAGCACGCGATGGCGCGACTCAAGAACGAAAAACGCATCGTCTCAAAAATCGCCGGCGTGCGCGGGCGCGGGTTGATGATCGGCATCGAGTTGAAAAACGAGCCGCTAAAGCTAGTCGAGAAGGGCCTGGAGAAGGGCGTTGCGATCAACCTGACCGCGAAGAAGGTGATCCGCCTCGCGCCGCCGATCAACATCAGTGAGCAGCATTGGAACGACGGGCTTGATCGCGTCGTGGACGTGATCGCCGGGCTTGAAAGCTGAAGCACACACCATGATGAAGCGAGCATTCATTCTGCCGGCGTTGATGCTGAGCCTGACCGCCTGCACACCGCCCCCGGCGCCGCCGGTTCCCCCGACCGCGCCGCCGCAGACGCCGCAGATGAGCGCGCGACGATCGATCCAGCGTGGGCAGACGGCGCTGTCGTCGAGCGTCGCGCACGCGGCGGAGGCCGGCAGCGGGCTGCGCGTCGACATCTATCAGTTGCAGGTGCCGTTCGGCACGATCAGCAGGAACTTCGACTTCTGGAAGCACATCGACGAGAACGCGATCGACGTCGGCACGTACGAAGTGCTCATGAAAAACGGCGTGCGCGTCGGGCAGGCGCCGGTCGCGGAGTGGGAATATTTCCGCGAGATCATGTCGCAGTACCCTGCGATCACCAAGTCGGCCTCACTCGTCGCGGCCGAGGCGAAGCCGGTCGAGCTGCCGGTTCGCAAAGAGCTGACCAGCCAGGACCTGTTTTATTTTGATTCCAAAAACGCGCTGCACGGGCAATCGTTCGATGCGTGCGAGAACATTATCAATGTGACGTTCCAGCAGACGCCGCGCAAGCCGAATGCGATGCGGGTGACGCTTTGTCCGGTCGTTCGCGCCAAGCAGAAGCGGCTCGAGTGGTCGCCGCTGAACAACGAGATGGAAGTGAACTACACCGCGCCCGAGCGGCTGTACAACCTGAACCTGCGGACGGACGTGGCGCTCGGGAGTTTCCTCATCGTCGCGCCGAGCAGCGAATCGACCTGGCGCACGAGCATCGGGAACAATTTCTTCATCACGGAGGGGTCGACGGAGCGGATGGAGAATATTCTGTTGATCGTTCCCGCGGAGATGCGGATTGAGCAGGTTCCGACACCGGCGCCGGCGCCCGCGCCGGTAAAGGGTGCGACGAAGAAGAAGTGATGCGCTCGCGCGGGTGGGAAAAGATCCGGGACTTCCGTCCCGGCTTGAAGGGAATCTGAAACGCGCGACGAACGCGCCACGAGAGCGCGATATGCCTTCAAGCCGCGGAGGAATCCGCGGATGATTTTTCGTCCGCAGCGCGGACGGTTCTCACGAATTCATCGATCAGCTCGCGCGATTTGATCCCGCGCTCGCGCTCGACTCCGCTGCTGACGTCTACCGCGAACGGACGCACGCGCCGGACCACGTCCGCAACGTTCTCCGGTTTCAGTCCACCTGCCGCGATCAGCGGAGGGAGATTGTTGAACGCGCCGGCGCGCTGTGCGTCGATGACTTCGTCCCAGTCGTTTCGCGCGCCCGTGCCGCCTGGTTCGGTTGTTCCGCCCGGTTCCATTACCAGTCCGATGAGGTTCGTGACGTCGTGCCAGGGTTGCAGCGCCGCCTGCAATTGTCCGCGCACGACGCGGATCGCCTTGATGACGTGCAGGCCGCGCAGGCCGCGGACGTCGTCCGGTGTTTCGTTGCCGTTGAGTTGAACGACGCGCAGGCCTACGGTCGCGGCAATCTCCGTGATCTTCGGCGGGGGCGAATCGACGAACACGCCGACCGGCGTAACGAACGGCGCGACCTGTTCCATGATCAGCATCGCGCGCTCGACAAAAATATTGCGCGGCGACGGGGGGTGAAAGATCATGCCGATCGCGTCCGCCCCGGCCGCGCACGCCGCCGCCGCGTCTTCCGGTCGCATCACGCCGCAGATTTTGATTCGCGTTCGACGCATGGTGGCCGCGTCCATTGTAGGATGTCGCACGCAAACTGGCGAAAGGAGCGGGCACCACGATGGCGGCACGGAATTTCCTCGCGTTCGATCTCGGCGCCGAGAGCGGCCGGGCGCTACTTGGAAAACTCGACGGCGGCCGGCTCACGCTGGAAGAGAAACACCGCTTCGCCAACCCGATGGGCCGAATGAACGGCCACCTGCACTGGAACCTGCTCGCGCAATGGGAAGAACTCAAGACCGGCCTGCGCAAAACCGCCGCCGGCGGCGCGAAAATCGACGGCATCGGCGTCGACACGTGGGGCGTCGATTTCGGCTTCATCGGCAAGAACGGCGAAGTCCTCGGTCAACCCTACATGTATCGCGACGCCCGCACCGACGGCGTGATGGACAAAGTCTTCGCGAAAGTCCCGCGCGAGAAAGTGTTCGAAGCGACCGGCATCCAGTTCATGCAGCTCAACAGCCTGTACCAGCTCTACGCCATGCGGCACGAGCAAAAGTCCCCGTTGCTCGACTGCGCCGACAAGCTGCTGTTCATGCCGGACCTGTTCAACTACCTCTTCACCCGCGTCGCGAAAGGTGAATTTTCCATCGCGACCACGAGCCAGATGTACGACCCGCGGAAAAAAACGTGGGCCGTCGACATGCTCAGGCAGCTCGACCTGCCGACGCGCCTCCTGCCGGAGATCATCCCGTCCGGCACGATCGTCGGCGCTCTGCACGACGACATCTGCAAGGAGTGCGGCGCGGCGAAGATCCCGGTGATCGCCCCCGGCTGCCACGATACCGCCAGCGCCGTCGCCGCCGTGCCGGCGGGCGAGGGGGACGACTGGTGCTACATCAGCTCCGGCACGTGGTCGCTGATGGGCGTCGAACTCGCGGACCCGATCATCAACGAGAAAACCCTCAAGCTGAATTACACCGACGAGGGCGGCGTCGGCGGGACGATCCGGTTTCTCAAGAACATCATGGGCCTCTGGCTCGTGCAGGAATGCCGTCGGCAATGGCAGCGCGAGGGGAAGGAATTCTCTTACACCGAGCTGACGAAAATGGCGGCGGACTCGCCGGCGCTGCAATCGTTCGTCGCGCCGGATCACGGCCCGCTCGCCTCGCCCGGCGACATGCCGAAAAAAATCGCCGACTACTGCAAGCAGACGGGTCAGCGCGTGCCGGCGACGCCCGGCGAATTCGTGCGGACGTGCCTCGACAGCCTTGCGCTCGCGTATCGGAAAACGCTCGAGGGCCTCGAATCCGTGCTCGGCCGGCGGATGAAAGTGATCCACATCGTCGGCGGCGGAACGCAAAACGAGCTGCTCACCCAAATGGCCGCCGACGCCTGCGGCCGAACCGTCATCGCCGGACCTGTGGAAGCCACCGCCGTCGGCAACATCCTCGTTCAAGCGATGGCCACCGGCGACGTGAAATCAATCGCCGACCTCCGCGCGATCGTCCGCAACAGTTTTGACGTCAAGCGCTACGATCCGCGCGAAACGAGTAAATGGGACCAGGCGTATGAGCGCTTCAAGCAGTTGCCGAACTGAAACCCATGTCAGCCTGAGGTCCTCCGAAGAATCTGGCGCCAAACGACAGGGAACGCAGATCCTTCGGAGGACCTCAGGCTGACATTTTGCTTGTGAACACGCGCATGGTCATCGACTGTCACCTCCACCTCTGCACCTTCACCCCCGAGCATGGCGGGACGTCGAGTCATTTGCTGCGGACGATGCCATTCCGCTTCATGCGCTGGCGGCTCGGCATGAAAGGCGCCGACGCGTCGACCGAGCGGCAGCTCGAAAAAAAGTTCGATGATCTGATGGCCCAGACGCCGCAGATCGACGCGGCGGTCGTGCTGGCGTTCGACGCGGTCTACACCGACGAGGGCGAGTTCGATCAGAAGAACACGCACCTGTACGTGACGAACGGCTACGTGCTGGAGCTGTCGAAGAAGCGGAAGAACGTGCTGTTTGGAGCGTCGGTGCATCCGTACCGGAAGGACGCGCTCAAGGAGCTCGAGTGGTGCATCGACCGCGGCGCGGTGCTCTTGAAATGGTTGCCGATCGTGCAGGGATTCGATCCGTCGGACAAGCGATGCTTCCCGCTCTACGAGATGCTCGCCGACCGAAAAGTGCCGCTGCTGGCGCACACCGGCGGGGAGAAATCGCTGCCGAACGTGAATCCGCACGTCGCCGACCCGATGCTGCTGCTGCCGGCGCTCGAGCGCGGCGTCACGGTGATCGGCGCGCACTGCGGCACGAAATCCGCGCCGGGCGAGCGCGATTTCCTGCCCGAATGGTGCCGGCTGGCGCGCGATTATGAACATTTTTATGGCGATACCGCGGCCTTGAACCTGCCGACCCGCTGCTACGCGTACAAGACGATCCTGAACGACGACTTGCTGCGATCGAAGCTGGTTCACGGCAGCGATTGGCCGATCCTGCCGCTGCCGCCGATGTCGGTCGGGTTCGGCCGAGCGCTGGAACTGATGGGCGAATCGAACTGGATCCGGCGGGACGTGATGATCAAGGAAGCGCTGGGGTTCGATCGCGACTACTGGTTGCGGGCGGCGCGGGTGTTGGGACTCTCAACCTAATCCGCTCATTCGCGCAGGGGATCGAGCCGGACTCTGTGAGTCCGGTTCGTCGCGTATCGGACTCGCAGAGTCCGGCTCCGTCCCCCGCGCGAATGACGCAACCACTCACTTCGTGAAAAACCGCTTCACCGCGTAAACCGTCGCCTGCCGTTGTACCGCTGCGATGCTTTCCAGCAGCGGGATGTCCTTCGGGCAGACTTCGACGCAGTTCCCCGCCTTGCCGCAGTCGGCGACGCCGCCCGGCTTCATCATTTCATCCAAGCGTTCGCCTTTGAGCGCTTTGCCGATCGGGTGGTCGTTGAAGAGGCGCACCTGGCTGATCACCGCGGCGCCGACGAACTGGTTCGTCGGCGTGTACTGCGGGCACGCTTCCAGGCAGCAGCCGCACGTGATGCAGCGGCTCAGCGGGTAGTGCTCTTCCTGCCAGTCCTGCGAGATCGGCGGGCCGGCGCCGAGGTCGTACGTGCCGTCGATCGGCACCCACGCCCGGGCGCGCTTCAGATCATTGAAGATCCGCTGGCGGTCGACGAACAGATCGCGGACGAGCGGAAACTTCGTCATCGGCTCCAGCGTGATCGGCCAGGTGAGTTTGTCGACCAGGGCCGAGCACGATTGCCGCGTCTTGCCGTTGATCAGCATCGTGCACGCGCCGCACACTTCCTCGAGGCAGCCGCTGTCCCAGACGGGCGGGGTGGTCGCCTTGCCGTCGACGGTCACCGGATGGGCAGCGATCCACTGGAGGGCCGAGATGATGTTCATGTTCGGGCGGTGGGGGACGTCGAACTCCTCCCAATAGCCGTCCTTGCCCGGCGCGTCCTGACGGCGAATGCGGATGCGGATGTTCTTGTCGGCCTTGTGATCGGGCGCGCCGGCGGTGGCGTTGGTGGTCGCGGGATTCATGTCGCAGGGATCGTATGAGCGAGGACTCAGAGTGACAAGGCGACAAGGAAGACAAGGTGACAAGGCGACAAAAGAAAAGACGCGCGACCAGCGCGCGTCCTTCACCTTGTCACCT
>JAXDMN010000200.1:0-9663 GCA_034666045.1 Phycisphaerales bacterium
GCGCCGGCGTGAAGGATCAGCCGCGACCGCGGGATATTTCTGACGATCTCGGCCCACGCATCGAACATGCGCGGCGTCACTTTTGAGAGGCGATTCAGTGACGCGAACGTTACATGCCCCGCCGACGCCGCCGGCAACGGGCCAACCTCGATCGGCTCGACCGGCGGGACGTAGCAGAGATACGTGCGCGGCAGGCGGATGATTTTCTCGGTGGCGAAGCGATCGTGCACGCCGGGCGGCGTCAGAAAAGCGTCGCCGAGCAGGTAATCCATGGCCTCGAGGCCAGTGGTCGCGCTGTAGCCGAGGTAGGTGACCTGCACCGGCGCGGGTTTTCGAGCGAAAACCAGCAGGGGATTTCGCGCGGTGTGGCCTGCGAGGTCGATGAGGATGTCGATCTGGTCATCGCGGATCAACTGCGCCACGCGCTCGTCGCTGACGCCGCTGATCGGCCGCCACGTGTCGGCGGATGCTTGCAGCCGCGCGGTCACGTCATCGCCAGCGGCAACATCGCTGTAGCAGAAAACCTCGACCTGATCGCGCCGATGGTTGGCGATCGCCGGCGCGATATGCAGCCCGACCGGGTGCTGCTTGAAGTCCGGGGAAACGTATCCGATGCGCAGCCGGCGCTGCGGCGAACGATCGTTTGTATGCGGCGTGCGCGACGGCCGCAGCGGCCGCTCGTGATGCTCGGCCCAGCGCAGGTGCTCGGCGAAAAATTCCTCGCCCGAAACACTTTCGGCGGCGTAATTCAGCGCGAGCAGCAGGTTGCTGTGCGCGTCGGCGTTGGCGGGATTGAGCTCGACCGCGCGTCGGAAACATGCGAGCGCATCGTCGGTTCGTGCTTCCTCGAGGCGCAGCAGGCCGAGGCCGTTCAACGCGAGCGACGAAGGCTCGAGCGCCGCCGCCCGTTCGAGCGCGTCCGCGGCATCGTAGACCTGCCGCAGCGCCTGGAGCGCGCCGCCCAGGTTCAACCACGCCGATGCGAAGCCGGGATCGATCCCCACCGCGCGGCGCAGCGCATCGGCTGCTTCCGCATAACGCCCCTGCACCATCAGCGCGACGCCGAGATTGAATTGCGGCTGCGCGAGATTCGGCCCATGCGCGATCGCGCGGCCGAAGCAGGCGATCGCCTCATCCACGCGCTGCTGATGAAGCAGAAGATGACCGAGCGCGTTGTCCGCCTCGGCATAATCCGGTTGCAGCCGCAGCGCCGCGCGAAACGACGCCTCGGCCGATGCGTCATCCCCCACGCCGCGCTGCGCCGCGCCAAGATGAAGATGCCACTCCGCCGGCGCGACGGCCGGATGCTTCGCGACGGCGCGATCAATCAACAGGCGAGCATCGGCGTGTCGCCCGACCTGGTGTGCGATCAAGCCAAGCAGGTGCAATGCATCGGGATGATTCGGGTGCTCGGCCAGCACCTGCCGATAAATTGCTTCGGCCTGCGAGAGACGATTGGCGCGATGATGCTCGAGGGCGCGTTGGAGTGCCTGATCGACGGTCATTGCGGGACTTGCCATGTTCGCGATTTGCCAGGCAATCGCGACCTCGGCAAATCAGCTTCGCATGCCCTGCCGGCTGCGCCCGAGGCGGCCATTCGTCCCCGCGCCCGCGCCCCCGCCCACTCCGCTGCCGGGATCGTTGGCGATGCCCGCGCCGCCGGCTTCGGCGAGCTGCGCGAGGATCTTCGCCGGCGCGATGCTGGCGCTCTTGAGCATCCGCTCGCACTCGTCGTTCACTTCGCCCTGCGCTTCGCGGAACTCGTTTTCCAGCCGCTGCCGCTGCTCGAGCAGCGCGCTGATTTGCTCGTCCATCCGCTGCAGCGCCACCGCGCGCGCGTATGCCTTCTGAAAAATCTGGGCTAATTGCTGCGCCTGTGGCGGTGCCGTCGTTTCGTTGATCATGCGCCGACTCCTTTCGGGACCATTTTCTTTGTCGTGGACGTGTGTTCGCGACCCATTCACCCTCGGACGCGCACATTAAACCGACCGGATCGCGCAGTTGCAACCTTTACCGCGGGCGATGCCAGGGATTGTGAGTCGTGTCACGGACGAAACGGTCGGAGATGCGCGGAAGGCGGGGACGGGACGAGCGGAAGAACTGGGGTACTAGGATTCGAACCTAGACAAAACGCTCCAGAGGCGTTTGTGCTACCGTTACACCATACCCCAAAAAAGCGGGCAGAATTCAATCGTAGGTACGTCCGCAAAGGTGTCAAGTTCCGCCCGCCGCGCGGTTCCGATAACTCGACGCGCGCCGCCGCGACGCAATTTGTCATCGGACATTTCCACCCGGTTTGTATCGTAAATCAGAGCCTGAGGGGATCAGCGTCTCGCCCCCTCGGGAGCGTTTGGCGATGATCGGGCAGTTGTTTCATTTGATCGGCGGGTGGCGCGAAGTCCGCGCCTCGATGGGCTTCTCCTACCAGGTCGCGCGCAACGGCCGGCGGCGGATCATTCCGATCGACGGCTATCGCAAGCGCGGCCTGGCGGACGAAACGTGGGTCGCGACGGGAACGTTCGCGGACGACGGACTGTCCGAGCGTTTTCGCGATTTCTCGTTTGTCCCGTCGAAGGAACCGAAGCGCGTGCGGAAAGCGAAGCTGGATTTTGCGCTGAATCAGTAGCGATCGTCAGCGGTCGCGCCGGCGGCGCATGAGCAGCGCCACGGCAGCCGCGGACGCGAAGGCGCAAGCGGCGGGCTCGGGAACTGCCGTTATCGGCGCGGCGAGCGAATTGGAAGCGGGGAAGGGCGCACCCTGTGCGCCGATGTTGAAGTCGATCGTCGAATAGTCGTCACCGCTGATGATCCCGTCGTAGTTGAAATCACCGTTCCAATACCCGCTGGCGCCGGGAGTCGATACGTTGAAGTCGATGGATGAGTAATCGTCGCCGGAAATGAAACCGTCGAGGTTGGCGTCGCCGGCGTAGGTGTAGCGGACGATGACCGCGGTCGCGTCGATAGTCTGCCCTCCCCACGACGCAGTTTGCAGTCCACTGATGTCGAGAATGTCCTTCGCCTCGCCGGAGCCGAGTGCGTACAGCCCGGAGCTGCCGGCGGCGGAGGAGTTGATGCCGGGGCCGTCCCATGCGCCGGCGTTGCAGCCCGACATGAGCAGGCTGTTCACGCTCGCCATACTGCTCGGGCCGATGTAGTCGACGACGAGGCGATTGTCCTTCAGGTCGAGTTTTCCGCCGCCGGCGGTGTCGACGGAGATCGTCGTGGTTTTGATCGATCGGGTTCCGCCGGTGGCGAGGGCCGCGGTCGCGCCGGGACCGACGACGAGGGATTTCAGGTTCTGCGTCGATTGAAAATAGGTCGTCGCATTCGCGATCACCGCGAGCGCGCCGGGCGCGGCGATCGAGCCGGCGTTGGTGTTGATCGTGGTCGTGCCGGCGGAGGTTTGAAGCACCGCGCCCGCGGCGTGCGACTGCGCGCCGGCGATCACCAGCGTCCCCGCGCCGGTCTTGTTCAACGTGCCGCCGCTCGTCGTGAGCGCGCCGTTGAGCGTGAACGCGCCGGCGTCGACCTGCGCCGTCCCGCCGCTCGAGACGATCGGCGCGGCGATCGCGCCGCCGCTGACCGACTGGATCGTGCCGCCGTTCAGTTGGATCTGACCGGCCGAAATTGCTGCGGCGTTTAATTTCAACGTTCCGCCCGGCCAGATGCGCAGCTTGCCGGGCGCGCTGATCGTGCTGCCGCTGTTGACGGTGAGGATTCCGGTTCCGCCCGCCGCCGCGCTGACGCCGCCGAGGTTGACGACGGAGGCCGAGACCGCCCCGCTCGTGAGGTCGAGCGTCGCCGTCTCGCCGACATTGGGCGCGACGTTCAAGGTGGCGCCCGCGTTGTAGCTCGTGGCGCCGAGGTTGAAGGTGACCGCGCCGGCGCGCACCTGCGCGCTCGCGGTGGTCTGCGCGGACGCGAAAAAGACCGTGTAAGTGCTATTGAGGTTCCACACTGCTTCCTGCCCGGCCTGCGGCGTCGCGTTCGATGACCAGCGGAGCGCGCTGGTGAAATTTCCGCCGCCTGGGTCGACCCATTGCCACGTGTTGCCCGGATTCCAGCCGATGACGTCGAGCGCGCGGCGGTCGAGCGCCGAGATCAGCAACGTGCTGCCGCTGGACGCGGTCGGATCCATGATGCCGAGGTTGAGATTGTCCTTCCAATGCCCGGCCTGTTGGCCGTCGCCCTTATTGCGACCGGTGGAGAAGGTCGCGAGGTTGGTCGTGCCGCCGTTGATGGAGAAATATTTAGATCGCGCGTCTGCCGACATATCGAACACACCGACGCCGGCCGCGCGGCTGTTGGTGGAGTAGCGGAAGAGGTCGAGTGTCTTCGTGAAGACGCCGTCTTCGGCGAGAAATGTGCCGCCGCTGCCCGGGCTGCTGGTGTCGAGCAGGTCGACGCCGCTGCTGAACCCCAGCGCGTGCCCGATCTCGTGCGCGGCGATGCCGACGTAGTCGTACGCGCCGCTCGTGATGCCGTCGAACGGATTAAAGTCCCAGGCGAACGAGCTGCTGAAGGTGATCGAGGCGTCGCTGGCGGAATTCGTCGCGCTGCGCAGGCCAAGCGCCTTGGCGTTGGCGTGATGCATGCGGACGGTCGAGTTGTTGCCGCCGGCGTCGTTGTCGAAATACGGCGTCGGGCTGCCGGCGCCGGCGGGATTGTCGCTCGTGTAGTTGATGAACACGCCGGGCGCGGGCGCGGCCGGGAGGAAGCTGGTCGCGGTCGTGTCGTCTGCGGAGACGACATCCCCGACCATCGCCGCCCGGGTGTTCGTGTAGGTGTAGTTCGTTTGTGAGCTGCCCGTCGAGCCGAGCACGCCGCCGCCGAGCGGGACGAAGTCGACGTTGATGTTGATGGTGACGTCGTCGGAGAAGAGCGAGGACCATCGCAAACCGGCGGCGTTGAAACCGTCGATGGCTTGCGCGGACATCCCGGGGGCGGGGACGAAGTTGAAGGTGAGGGCATGGGCTTTCCGCGAAGGCGCAAGCGATGCCGCGACCAACGCGGCGAAGATGAGCATCGCCCGGCGGCGGCGCGGGGTTGGCAGACGTCGGCGGACGCACACGGGCGGGCGCACTGAGGGGGCATTCGACTCTGACATCAAAACCACACTCTCCCGGAAACCGATACCAAAGCCCGTGACATGGCGCCGCCGTGCCCTGCTCAATACGTCCGGCGGCGGGCGGCAGTTTACTGATATTGCGGCGGGTCGCTCAAGCGAAATGGCGTCCGGTGTCGATAATGATCGAGCCGCCGCGGCGCTACTTATGTCCTGCTGGGTCGCCCCCACCCTCGCCGCCGAAATCTGGCAGATTCCACTTGAATTATTGATGAGCCGCATCCGCAGCGGCGAGATCCCGGTGCGGGATGAGGACGGCTTCCAGTTCGTCGACGTGGCGCCCTTCGGCCCACGGGTCGAGCGGCCTCACCGGGCGACCCCGGACCGCCCGCCGATGTCCACGCCCGCGGACGCCGGGGAATCGGCGACCGTGGTCACAGACGCCAAAGCGGCCGCCCTGGCGTCGCCCGACGTCGCCGCGGCGGATGACGAAAACGAGATGGGACCGGAAGACAACACCGCGTCCGTCACTCTGGGCGATTGGCGCACGGCGCGGCGCAAGACCGGGCGCACCCGCCTTCCGCCGCCCCGCCGTCCGGCGGCATAAGCGAACTCACTTCAATCATTTCAGGAATGGCATCTCGACCACTGTCGCGTTGCGCATCTCGCCTTCGGCCGGGACCTGCACCGTCGTCCCCACGTTGAAAAATGGCTTCTTCAAAATGCCGATGGCGATGGCGGCGTTGGAAAGGACGGGCGAGATCGTGCTGCTCGTGACGCCGCCGATTTCGTTCCCCTTGTCGTCGAAGAACTTCGCGCCGGCGACGGGGAGCGCGGCGTTGTCGATGCGCACGCCTGCGATGCTGCGGGCGAATTGCTGCCGCGCGTGCATCCGCGCGACGATTTCCTGCCCGGGATAACAACCCTTGGTGAAGCTGACCGCGCGGTTGAGCAGCGGCCCGGACTCATGCGGGAGAAGCGATTCGTCGAAGTCGATGCCAAAGATCGGCCGCCCGCCTTCGATGCGTGCTGCGTTGAACGCCGCCCAGCCGATGGGCCGGAGCTGTCGCCGGGTGCTGCCGCCGGTCGGGCCGAAGCGGGAAAGCAACTCCATCCACACTTTTCGCGCCGCGTCGGCCGGGACGATCAGGTGAAATCCCGACACGCCCGCGGGATCGTCGCGCCAGATGACGGTTTCGACGCCGAAGATCGTCGCGGCGAGCGAATCGAGCGCTTGCAATGCGTCGATGCCTTCGACGCCGACCGATTTCAGCACTTCCGCGGACCCGGGCCCATGAAGCGCGATCTCATGGAGCTCGCCGCGCCGATCGCCCAGCTTCACTTGCTCGGCGAACAGGTACCGATCGAGGGTTTGCTTGACCGTGTCGATGAGTCGTGCGTCCAGCTCGAGCAGCGTGCGGTCGCCGCGCTCGATGACGTTCACGTCGGTGATAATTCGGCCGGATTTCGCGTTCAAGAGAAACGCGTAAACGCCCTTCCCCGCGATCAGGCCGGTCTTGGTCTCTTTGCTGTAAGTCTGGTTGCTGAGCAGGTTGTTGAGGAAGGGGAGGCGGTCTTTTCCGCTGAGCTCAAGGATCCCGCGCTGCGGCAGGTCCATCATGCCGCTGCCTTTGCGAACGGCCGCGTACTCGGCGGGCGGCTCGCCGAACGTGCTGACGATTTCGGCCTCTCCGTACGGCTGAAACTCCGCCTCCGCCTGGCGATGAATGTCCTGCAAGGTGTTCGTCGTCACCACGGTTCGCCGGATTCCCTTGCTTACAACCCCTACTTACAACCGCTGTGCACGCAGACGCACGTCGTCTTGGTGCAATCGTAGGCGCAAGTCGCCGAGCAATAGAGCTTACCGTCACGGACGACGCCCTTGCCCGGCTGGACGAGGCAGTGGCAGCTTTCGCAGGCACATTTCTGGAGCGTTTGTGTGGACGACATCACCGCATCTCCTCAACCGGTATTGTCTGCCCCGTTTTACGTCAGGTCAAACCTGAGAAGAGACGCGCTTCGCAAGCGAAGCGGCTAAATGTGTACGCCTCTGTAGATGAGGTCTGTGGACAAGTGGTGTTGAAAGGAAACGATTTTCGATCGCGATCACGCGCGGGTGCTATAATTCCGTGGGACACCAAGGAGGCTCGACCGCGCCGCGCGCGTGCGATGTGTTGTACGCGCGTCAGTTGATGGCCCGGTCGCGAAAGCTGGTGACACTGTGAAGAGTGGCGACGAGAAAATGCCCCACGAGCCAAACGAAATCCGATCCGCGCGCAGCAAGGATATCTTCCCGCTGCTCAAGGGCTGGGACTACGAGCCCGGCACGATCAACGTCCGCAAGATCAACGGCCTCGACGGCAAGCAGAAGCTCCAGATGCGCCTGGACCTCGGGCTGTTGCAGATGGAGCTCACCGGCCGTCCGGACGGCGCGACGCCGCATGGGTTTGATTCGTTGCTCGACTATTACGAAGAGCAGCTCCAGGAACACAAATCGACCAACGGCAGCGAGCTCGGCTTTCATTTGACCAGCAGTGAGTGCCAGTCGCTTCGCGAAGAAGCGGCGATGTACTACCACCGCTACCTGAGCCTGTTCGTGCTCGAAGAGTTCGCCGGCGTCGTCCGCGACACCGCCCGCAACCTGCGCGTGCTCGATCTCTGCGGCAAATACGCGCTGACGCAGGAAGACCGCATCTACCTCGAGCAGTACCGCCCGTACATCATCATGATGAACGTCCGCGCGCACGCGTCGATCCACTTCAACGAGAAGAAGTTCACGCAGGCGCTGGAGATCGTCAAAGAAGGCCTGGAATCGATCAAGGAATTCTTCGCCCGCTTCGGGCAGGTGGAAGCGTTCGCGCGATCGAACGAGGTGAAGATCCTGAAAAAATTCGCCCGCGACATCCGTAAGAAGCTTCCGATCGACCCCATCGAGAAGCTCAAGAGCCAGCTCGAGAAAGCGGTCGCCCGCGAGCAATACGAAGACGCTGCCCGCTTGCGTGACGAGATCAAGCGCAAGACCGAACCGGCCGAGGGGATCGAGTAACGTTCACGGCTTTCATTCCAGCACCTTGTCATCCTGAGGTACTCCGAATGATCTGCGCTCCATGTCGAGCGGGGTCGGATCCTTCGGAGCCCCTCCGGATGACATCTCTCCCTCTCTCTTCCCTGTAATCGTTTCCTCCGTATCATGCGCCTCGCATGATCCGCACGAAGATCGTCGCCACCATGGGACCCGCGTGTGCCGAGGTGGACACGCTTTACCGGCTGTTCGAAGCCGGCGCGGACGTCTGCCGCTTGAATTTCTCCCATGGAACGCTCGATCAGCACCTATTGATGCTCCGCATCGTCCGCGAGGCGGCCGCGCGGTTCAGCCATCCGATCGCGGTGCTCGGCGACCTGGGCGGACCAAAGATTCGGCTCGGGCAGGTGGCCGACGAGAACGGCGCCGGCGGCATGCGCTGCGAGCCGGGTGATGAGATCGTTATCCAGCGCGCCCCGATCGTCGCCGCCAGGGGCCGGCTCAGCAGCACGTATCCACACCTCGTCGACGACGTCCAGCCCGGCCATCGCATCTTCGTCGAGGACGGGCTGATCAAGTTCATCTGCACCGACAAGAATTTCAGCGAGCTGCACTGCAACTGCACGGTGGGCGGCGTACTCAAGACGTCGAAGGGCATCAATCTGCCGGACACCACAGTCAATGTCGCGGCGATCACCGATCGCGACTGGGAGTGCGCCGACTGGGCGATCGAGAACGACCTCGATTACCTCGCCCTCTCCTTCGTGCGCAAGCCGGACGACATCACGCTGCTCCGCCAGCACCTGGCCAATCGCGGCAGCGACATCCAGCTCATCGCCAAGATCGAAAAAGCGGAAGCGCTGCAATTCATCGACGGCATCATCGAGGCGAGCGACGGCTTGATGGTCGCGCGCGGCGATCTCGGCGTCGAGGTCGACCTGGCGCGCGTGCCGATCATCCAGAAGGACCTCATCAAGCGCTGCCAGACCGCCGGCAAGCCGGTCATCGTCGCCACGCAGATGCTGCAGAGCATGATCGAGCAGGCGTCGCCCACCCGGGCGGAAGTGAGCGACGTCGCCAACGCGATCTTCGACGGCACGGACGCGCTGATGCTGAGCGGCGAGACGTCGGTGGGGAAATTTCCGGTCGGCGCGGTGCACGTGATGTCGCGCGTCGCGGCGGTGACCGAGGAATATCTCGTCAGCAACCCGACGGCGCCGGAGATGACGATGCGGCTGAAGACGATGGCGCTTTCAGCCGCCGTCGCCAAGGGCGTGCGGCAGATGGTCACCGAGCTGAGCGCCACCCTGATCGTCGTCTGGAGCCAGACCGGCGCGACCGCGCGGATCTTCTCGAAGACGCGCTTCCCCGTCCCGATCATCGCCCTCTCCAGCGACCACCGCGCGCTGCGGCGAATGACGTTGCACTACGGCGTGATCCCGCAGGAGACGCCCAACCCCGAAGACACGCGCGAATTCGTCCGCACCGTCGACAACCTCGTGCGCGAACAGAAATTCGCCGTCGGCGGCGATCGCATCATCATCGTCGCCGGCTCCTCGCTCGGCACGCCCGGCAT
>JAXDMN010000201.1:0-4148 GCA_034666045.1 Phycisphaerales bacterium
CCCTCTCCCCGAATACGGGGAGAGGGAGTAAGAACGCGCTTCCCGATGCGTTCCAGTTCGTCGCGCGCCTTCAGGACCTGACGAAGTGAACCTTGATCGACCTCATGATCCCGCCGGCGCGATTCCAGCACGTCCAGCCGGATTAGCAGATCGCTCGGCCCCTGCGTCGTCGGACGCCGTTCGCTGGGGTGAAGATCCGTCCGCGTGCGGAGGATGTCCTTCTCCGACAGCAACGCCGCGATCGCCGCGCCCTCGCGTAACATGCCCGCCTCCGCCGCCGCCAGCAGCAGACGCCCCAGTCGCGGATGGACTGGCAACGACAACAGTTTGCGGCCGACGTCAGTGATCTTGCCGTTACGCTCGTTTGTCGTCGCGCCGAGCATTTCGAGCAACTGCTCCGCATACGCGATCGCGCGCTCCTCCGGCGGCTCGTACCACCCGAAGGTTCGCGGATCGCTGTGCCCCCACGTGTGCAGCGCGAGCACCGTTCCAGTCAGGTCGACGCGCTTCACCTCCGGCGATTCAAACGGCTCGAGCGATTTATCTTCGATCGCCGACCACAGGCGGATGCATTTGCCCGGCCTCGTGCGTCCGGCGCGTCCGGCGCGTTGCGTGGCGCTGGCGCGGCTGATGCGCTTGAGCTCGAGACGGTCCATGCCGCGTTGCGGGTCGAACCCGGCGACGCGCGCCAGGCCGCTGTCGATCACCGTCGTCACGCCGTCGATCGTCAGCGACGTCTCGGCGATGTTGGTGGCGACGACGATTTTCCGTCGCTGGGACGGCTTGAGCGCCGCAAACTGCTCGTCGCCGCTCAAGCTGCCGTGCAGCGGCACGACGAGGTCGTCGCGTCGACCGGATGCCTCGATTGCGTCGATGGTGCGATTGATTTCGCCGACGCCGGGGAGGAAGACGAGGATGTCGCCGTCGTCATCGGTGTCGTTGATCAGCCGCGCGATACGATTCGGCAATTCGATCCGGGGCGTTGCCCCGGCGTGAAGGACGTCGACGGGGAATGTGCGGCCGGCGCTGCGGACGATCGGCGCATCGCCCAGAAATTTCGCCACCGGCTCCGCTTCGAGCGTCGCCGACATCACGACGATCATCAGGTCGGGCCGCACGGTCTGGCGGATCTCGCGCAGCAGCGCGGCGGCCAGATCGGTGTGCAGGCTCCGCTCGTGGAACTCATCCAGCACGACGCAGCCGACGCCCTCGAGGTACGGATCGTCGAGCAATTGCCGCGTGAGCACGCCCTCGGTCATCACGTGCAGCCGCGTCTCGGCGGAGATCTTTCGCTCGAAGCGGATTTGATAGCCGACCTCTCGCCCGACGGTCCAGCCGTTCTCATCGGCGATCCGCTGCGCGGCCGCACGGGCCGCGACGCGGCGGGGCTGGAGCAAAACGAGGTTCGGGTGCTCGCGACTGAGTAGCTGCTCCCGCAGGATCGCCGGTGGGACGCGCGTGGTCTTGCCCGCGCCCGGCTCGGCGACCAGCACGAGCGACTTCGCCGCGCGCAGCGCAGCGAGCGCCTCGGGCAGCACGGAATCAATCGGAAGCGGCGTCATCGCGTCGATATCGCGATGATACGTGCGTTACGAATGGAAGTCAGATGCGCGGGCACGCGCACGCGCTCGCCAGAGCGGTGCGCGCATGCGTGTAAAGACAATGCTCTGCGCGCTGCGGCACTAAATGACGACACGCGCAACTGTGGTAGTTGCGCGTGTCGTTCTGGTTTGCTTACAAAATGTTATGCAGCGTTACTGCTTGCGGCCGCGGCGGACGAGCAGCGTCGCGCCGGCGCCGATCAGCAAGGCGACCGAACCCGGCTCGGGGATCGGGATGAACTCGACGCCGCGGATCTGCGTGTTCGCCGCTGCGGTGTAGATGCCGGTCCAGACCTGCCCGGCCGCCGGCGTGGTGTTGGCGATCGGGTCGGTCATCGTCAGCAGACGGCTGGTCGTCTGGTTGTTGGTGGCGAACAGGACGGCGTTGCCGCTGCCATCGACGTAGCCGGCGATGCTGCGCAGGCCGAAGCTGACGGTGCCGTCGGTCGCGATGCGGTAGGCCTGCGACCAGTTCGTGCCATCGAATTTCCACTTTTGCAAGCCGCCGGTCGCTGAGCTGGCGCCGTCATCAACGACGTACATCGTGTTGGCATCGGCGAAGAAGAAATCCCACGAGCTGGCGCTGACCCCGTCTGCCATGCCCGGGAGACGCGCCATGGTCTGGCCGGCGGTGGTGGGCAGGCCGGTGCCGACTGTGTTGACGCCCTTGAACGTATTTGTGCCGCTGGAGCTCGAGTCATAGAGCTGACCGGCGAAGATGTTGGCGTTGCGCGAGTTGAGGTTGTTGAGCTGAACGGAAGTCGTCACACCCGGGCCCGTGCCGTTGACGTAGCGAATGCCGGCGTTGGCGGTCGTGGCGTAGAACTGCACACCGTCCACGGAGACGACGCTGCGCAGGTTGTTGTTCGCGCCGGTGCCGAAGTCGGTGAGTGAGGTCGAGGTATCTGGCAGTCCTGTGGCCAGCGGGATGCGCGCGATAATGCGGCCGATCGTGCTGGTGTTGGCGGGCGTCGCCGTGCCGGGGATGGCGTTGTAGCCGCCCAGCGTCAGGTACTGCCCGTTCGTGGTCAGGGTGATGTGTTGTTCGGATTGGGTTCCGGACGCGGTGTACGGATTGTTTCCGCCGCCCGCGGCGGTTGGCATGGGGATCGTTTGTACGAGCCCGCCGGACGTGGTCATCTCCAGCACGCTCACGGCGGTCGCATTGTTGCTGACGGCGGTAACGCCATCGCCCACTTGCGTGACGACGAGATGTCCGGGAAGAATCGGCGCCGCGACAACGGCGGCCGTTCCGGAAAGGAGCGAAACCGCCAGCGCAGCGGCGGTGGAAAGAAGCCCTCGCTTCACAGTCATGTCACTCTCCCGAGTTGGCCAGCCCTCGCTGACGTGTCCCCACAACCCTCACAGCCTGTATACAAGCTACCCCACGTTCCTGGAGAAGCAAAAAACGGGCAGGTTTTTTACCCCCACCATCAGCCCGGGCGGCTTGAAAACCGCTACAGCGGCCCTCCCTGAGCGGCGAAATTGAAGTCGATCGTGCTGTAATCGTCGCCGCTGATGATCCCGTCGTAGTTGAAGTCCCCGTTGTTGTACCCGGTCGCGGCGGTGCCGACGTTGAAGTCGATCGAGCTGTAGTCGTCGCCGGAAATGAAGCCGTCGAGGTTCGCGTCGCCGGCGTAGGTGTACTTGATGATCACGCAAGTCGCGTCGACGGTCTCGCCGGAGAAATCGGCGGTGTCGGCGCCGCTCAAGCCGAAGACGTCCGCGGCTTCGGCGATGCCGAGTGTCGTCAGGCCGCTCTGCGCGTCCGGCATGCTGGTCACGATGCCGGAACCGTCCCACGTGCCGCCGTTCATTCCAAAAGCGATGCGCTGCTGGAGCGTGGCGAGGATACCGGGCGGGTCGGTCGGGTCGTAATCGAGCACGAGGTCGTTGTCGCCCAGGTCGAGTCGGCCGGCGCCGGACAGGCTGCGCGTGACGATCACTTTTCCGCCGCCCGCGGTGAGCGTCGCGGTGCCGTCGACGTTGAGGTCGCGCAGGTGCTGGGTGGCGTTGAAGACGACGTTGCCGCCTTCGGCCGCGTTGATGCCCAGTGCAGCACAATTCGCCGGCGCGTCGACGTCGAAGGTGAACGTGCCCGCGTTCACGAAGAGATGATCGTTCCCCGCGCCGCCGGCGAAAGTGACCGGCTGTGCGAGCGGTCCGGTGAAATGCAGCACGTCGTCATCACTCGTTCCGTGCACGAGCACCGAATCAAAGCTGGCCATCGCGAACGTCAGCGTAGCGCCCTGCTCGACGTCAAGGTGATCGCCGCTGGCAATCATCTCGACGTCGATGTCGGGGGCGAGGAAGTCGATGTGCAGGACGTTGCCGACGAGGTACGCGAACGGCAGCGCCGCATTGATCATGCCGATCGACCCGGCGGGGCGGAAGTTGCCGGCGGTGTCGGCGACGCCGCCGCTGCCGCCCTTGACCGTCGCGGTGTAGACGGTGCTCGCCACGAGCGCGGCGTTGGGCGTGAGCGTCGCGGTGCGGGTGGCGGCGCTGTAGCTGACGCTGGCGGGAACGGCGGTGGCGCCGGGGCCG
>JAXDMN010000202.1:0-2698 GCA_034666045.1 Phycisphaerales bacterium
CGGAAGCCGAGCGATGTCACTGCGCGCTTCACCTGCTCGGCTGCGCCGGGCGCAAGCGGGTTGATCATGAGATAGCCGGCAAGTCGTCCGCTCGTCGCCGCGATGCCGCGCGCCGCCGCGTCTAAATCGCCGGGAAGCGTGTGGATGGCGACCATGCGGTCGACGCCATGGCGGTCCATTTCGGCGACCCAGCGCCGCGCGGTTTCCGCGGGATCGTCCGCGGGCGGTTCCCATCCGAGGCGACCCGCGACTTCTGCGGGGGCGGAGGCGCCGTCGAGACCGAGGGGTTTACCGAGCCCGCAGAGGAAAGTGGTATCGAAGAAATGCGTATGCGCGTCGAAGACGAAGCGAGGACCGGAGGGTGTGTCAATCATGGCGCGTGCAGTTTACCGGGTGCTGGTGGTGGGGGCGCGGGGGTGAACGCAGTAAGAACCCGCGTCGCAAGCGACGCAGCTAAATGGGCGAACGCACGCGCGCATTCGTGCGGGAAAGGATCGGTGTCGTGCGCTACGCAGCGCCATCCGCAATGGCAGCGGTCTTTTTCGGTTCCGGCAGCGTGATCTTCAGCGTGGTGCCGACGCCCACCTTGCTGTCGATCTCGCATTTGCCGTGCAGCGCGTCGACGTGCGAACGGACGAGGAACAGGCCGAGGCCGAGATGCTCCGGATCGTCGCCGCGACCGTTGCCGCCGCGATAGAAGGGCTCGAAGACCTGCGGCAATTGTTCGGGCGTGATGCCCTGGCCGGTGTCAGCGATTGTCAGGCGGAGCACGCCGTTCTCGCGCTCGGCGGCGAGGCGGACGCTGCCGCCGTGGCGGTTGTACTCGATCGCGTTGCTTAGCAGATTCAACACGATGCTGCGCATGCGCTCGCGCTGCGTGACGAACGGCAGCTCGGCCGGCAGCTCTTCGGTGATCGAGATATCCTTCTCGCGCGCGAGCGGCGTGACGATCTGCACGCACTCGCGGAGCATGGCCGGCACGTCCGCCTCCTGCATCGACTCCGGCCCGCGCAAGTGCTCGCTGCGCGCGTGCTCCATGAGCTGCTCGACGAGCTTGCGCAGCCGCCGCGCGTCGGCCAGCCCGCTCTTCATCGTCTCCATCAGCGCCGCCTGGTCGCGCGGGCGGCGCAGCGCCACCTCGAGCGTCGTCAACAGCGCCGCCGTCGGCGTGCGCAGCTCGTGGGCGGCGTCGGCGAGGAATTGTTTCCGCTGCTGGAAGACGTTCTGCAACCGCTCGAGCATTTCGTTCAGCCGCCGCGTCATCGGCACCAGCTCGATCGGCATCGCGTTGACGTCGATCCGCCGCCCGAGGTTCTGCTCGTCGATCTCCGCGATCTCATCCGCGGTCCGATGCAGCGGGCGCAGCGCGGCACGTGACAGCTTCAACGAGAGCCACGCGGTCGCCAGGCCGCACGAGAGGCTGATCAGCAGCAGCGTCCAGGCCAGGTGCGATTGCAGTTGATCGAACGGCTCGGCCGCACGGCTGTAGCTGACGACGTACGGCACCTGCCGCCCATCGCGGTCGACGCTGACGCGCACCGTCACCGTCCGAAAGCGCTTGCCGTTGGCGTCGGTCTGAAACTCCGCCTGCAACAGCGACTTCCGCGGCTGCACCGTCGTGCCGACACCGCCATCGACGATCGCGCTCTTCGCATCGCGGATCTCGAAGCGGTCTCCGAGCGGAACGTTCACCGGCGCGTCGGGATCGCGCGACGATCCCGCCGATTGCTCCGCCAGCCCGGCCGCGCGCGTGATGATCGTGTCATCGAGCAGCGCGAGCAGCCGCGACCGCGCGGTAAGGAACGCGGCGGTCTGCCCAACGATCAGGATGACCCAGGTCGTCAGCAGAATCGCGAGTGTGATGCGCGTGGTCATCGTCGCAACTCAAGGTTGGGTTCGATTGAATTGCCCGCGACGGAGTCGCTGGGCTCCCGTTCACGGTCCAGACAGCGTCCGTGCGCGTCGATTTATCCCTCGACCATCGCAGCGGACATCTGGTACCCCGCACCGCGCCGCGTATGGATCAGCTTCTTGTCGAACGGCTTGTCGATCTTGTTGCGCAGGTACCCGATGTAAACGTCCACGACATTGCTCGACGCCTCGTCGTCCTGCCCGTACAGGTGCTTGGAAATCTCGGAACGAGAAACGACCTGCCCCTCGCGGGCCGCGAGATATTGCAGCAGCATGAACTCGCGCGCCGTCAGGTGGATCGCACTTCCCGCCCGCGTCACCGAGCGCGCGACGAGATCGATCTCCAGGTCCCCGATGACGAACTTCGGCTTCGGATGCCCGCGCTCGCGGCGAATCAGTGCGCGCACGCGGGCCAGCAACTCATCCCACGCAAACGGTTTGACCAGATAATCATCCGCCCCGAGATCCAGCCCGGCCACCCGATCGTCCAGCGCATCGCGCGCCGTCACGCACATCACCGGCGACTGATCGCCGCGCTGGCGCATTTCTTTCAGCAGCGACAGCCCATCTTTGCCCGGCAGGATCAGGTCGAGGATCACACACGAATACTGGTTGGAGTTGATGAAGCGCTCGGCGTCGAGGCCGTCGAGCGCCAGGTCAACCTCGTACCCCTCTTCGCGCAGCCCCTCGGCCATCGAGCGCGCGAGCGATGGATGGTCTTCAGCGATGAGCAGACGGACGTTCTGGTTGCTTTGCCCTTCCATCAGTGCCCTGCCCTCGCCCAAGA
>JAXDMN010000203.1:0-22341 GCA_034666045.1 Phycisphaerales bacterium
TCTCGCCCGTCTACTCGGCGTGGATCGTCGTCGTCGGCTGCCTGCTGGCGGACGTCAACCGGCGGAATCCCGCGCTCAAGACCGCGGCGTGGGCGATCGCGCTGACGCTGGGCGCGTGGAGCGTCACGCGCGGGCTCGCCTTGGCGCACGAGCAATATCGCGACGGCGCCGGCTTCGCGCATCGCATGTGGCGCGAATCCCCCACACTCGCCGCGGTCCGGGAGATGGTCCCGCCTGACAAATGGGTCTACACCAACGCCCCCGGCGCGATGTACCTGCTGACCGGCCGGGCGTCGATCGTGACCATTCCGTCGAAGTTCAGCGCCTCGAGCATGCGCGAGAACCCGAAGTACCCGGGCCAGTTCTCGCGCATGCGCGACGACCTGCAAAGCGGGCGCGCGGTGCTCGTTTATCTCCGGCGTTACGCGCGCAGCCGGGCGTACTATCCGAAAGAGCCGGAGCTGCGGCAGGGGCTCGACCTGCACGTTGTCGCGCGGCGGAGCGACGGCGCGGTGTATGACTACGTGCCGCCGCCAACGACCGCGGCGGCGCAACCGGCGACCACGCAACCGTGACCATCGCGGCGTCGCAACCATCACGTGGCTGCGCTCGCGTCAATGCCCGCGCAACAGCGCCGCTTCCGCGGTTTCTTCATCGAGCGCATCGAACCGATTCACGCGGGCCGCGCCATCGCCATCGGCGGTCACGATGGTGGTCGATGCGCTGCTCGTCGCTGGCATCGATCGCGCCGCGGCGGCGGACATGCGCGTGTTGTGCTCGATGTCGATGAACAGCTTGAGCACTTCCGCGATCGCGAGCATGGTCAGGACCAGGAAAAACCCGGCCGTCAGCGCGCCGATCGCGAGGATTCCGCGATCGGTCCACGTCAGCCGCATGGCGAACAGCGCGTAGATGACGCCGAGCACCGTGCTGAGCACCGCGAGGGCGGCGCCGATGACGTAGATGATCGCGAGCGACCGCAACACCGGGTAGCGGCCGCCACTGAGGACATGAGGCGTGTGCATAGAGTCCTCCCGAAAAGAGACAAGATGTGCGTCCCGTCGAACGGGGCGTTGAGGGCAATTATCGGCGACCTCAGTCGGGGGCTGAACGGTGAAAATGGCGAGGGGGGAGCCTTATCGACGTCGGCCGAGCGGCCTCCCCGCTTAAGCGGGGAGGCCAGTCGTTGGAGAGGGGGCGTGGTCGGTGCGGGCTCATCCGTATTGGGGTTTTGGTGAGAATCCTCCCGTTTTTTAATGCCCGTGAGCCGGTTCTCCGAGGTAATGCTTCAGCTCCGCCAGTTTTTCCTCGACCATCTGCGGCGATTTCGCTTCCAGATTGAGCCGCAGCATCGGCTCGGTGTTGCTCTTGCGGACGTTGAACCACCAGTCGCCGCCGGCGTCGCCGCTCAGGTCGATGGTGATGCCGTCGAGGTAGTCGATTTTCCCGCGCTTATAGGCTTCGCCGAGCTCGCGGATTTTTCCGTCCTTGTCCTCCACCTGGAAATTGATCTCGCCGCTTTGGGCGTAGCGGTAGTACTGCTGCATCAGTTGTGAAAATGGCTTTTCTTGAGCGCTGACGATGCTGAGGAGTCGCGCGAAGGCGCAAGCGGCGGAATCGGCGTAAAAATTGTCACGGAAATACAAATGCCCGGAGAGTTCGCCGCCGAATACCGCTTGCGTCTCCGCCATGGTTTTCTTGATGAACGCGTGCCCGACGCGATCTCGTTTGGGCACGCCGCCGGCGGTGCGGATGACGTCCGGGACGACGTGGCTGGAGCGCAGGTCGTAGACGATCGTCGCGCCGCGGTTCGCCGGCTGCTTTAAAAAATCGTCCGCGAGCAGCGCGGTGATCATGTCCGAGCCGACGAATTTTCCGTGATCGTCGAGGAACATGCAGCGGTCGGCGTCGCCGTCGAAGCACGCGCCCAGATCGACGCCCGGCGTGCGCTTCATCTTGTCCTTGAGCATCTGCAAATTCGCTTCGACGAGCGGATTCGGCTCGTGGACGAAGCTGCCGGTGATCTCGAACAGGATGGGCACGATCTCGAGGTTGGGCAGGCCGCCGAAGACTTCCGGGACCATTTTCCCGGCCATGCCGTTCGAGGCGTCGACGGCGACTTTTAATTTCCGCTTGAGGTTGAGGAACTTGTGGACGTGAGCGCGGTATTCGCGCCACAGGTTGCGCTCCTCATATCGGCCGGTCATGCCGACGTGGCCGCGCGTCGTCAGCGCCATCGCGATGCGCTTGATGTCATCGAGCCCCGTCGCCGATCCGATCGGCCTGGCCTTGCGGCCGCTGATTTTGAAGCCGTTGTATTGGGCCGGGTTGTGCGACGCAGTGACCATGACGCCGCCGACGCAGTCGAGGTGGTTCACCGCAAAGTAGATGAACGACGTGTCGACCATGCCGCAGTCGATGACGTTCATGCCGACGGATCGGATCCCGTCCGCCAGCGCCGCGGCGAGCGAAGGCGAATGCGGCCGCATATCGCGCCCGATCGCGATCGTGTCCACCAGCGCGACGTTCGGATCCGGATTCTGCTCCCGGTCGCGCTGGAGGAACTGCGCGGTCGCATGCCCGACCTTCCACGCGGCCTCCTCGTTCAGCGGCGACGGATACGTGGCGCGGACATCGTAGGCTTTGAAAATCTTTTCGATCATGGTTGGGGGAACGTTCCGTGAAAGCCGATTCGGTGTCAATCGCGCGGCGATTTCGGTGAATCACACCGCTACAAAAGCCGGTGGATGCATGGGTTATAGTCGATTTTTCAACGGTGGGTTCGTTTTTCCAAATGGCCGGTGCGGCGTCATCGATCGGTGGGTTCGTTTTTCCAATTCACGTTCTACGTTGCACCGCGTTGCGTCGCGTTGCACGCCGTCCCCGTGTGTCAACTTCGTCGCATCGCCATCGAACACCTCATCAGCCGCCGCGCGCACAAAGCGTCCGGCGGTTCCGGCGCCATTTTATCAAGCGCGCCCAGCGTGTGTCGGCGGAAATATCGCGGATTTTGGTGTCGAAGGTGGGCGATCACATCGACCGTTCGATCTCATCCAGCGACGTGATCCCGTCCGCGACGAGCTGGTA
The DNA here is from genome assembly GCA_034666045.1 of Phycisphaerales bacterium. Taxonomy (GTDB): domain Bacteria; phylum Planctomycetota; class Phycisphaerae; order Tepidisphaerales; family Tepidisphaeraceae; genus JAICTV01. The sequence continues at coordinate 3,088 of JAXDMN010000203.1, forward strand.
GCCGCTTTGGGAAAGCTTGACGAACTTGGTCGTCGCCAGCGTCTTCATGATCTCGCCGACGCTGGGGCTTTTCATGATGATCTCGCGCATCTCTTCGTTGACGGTGAGGAGCTCGAAGACGCCGCGGCGGCCCATGAAGCCGGTGCCGACGCATTTCGGGCAGCCGCGCGGCGAAAAGATCCGCTCGACGCCGTCGCCCGGGCTGCCCATGCGCTTGAGAATTTCCGGCGTGGGCTTGGAGGCGATGCGGCAGGCGGGACAGAGTTTCCGCACCAGACGCTGCGCCAGCACGAGTTGAAGGCCGGACGAGACGAGGTACGGCTCGACGCCGAGGTCTAGCAGGCGGAAGATCGTGCCGATCGTGTCCTTGGCGTGGACGGTGGAGAAGACGAGGTGGCCGGTGATGGCGGCCTGGAGCGCGATCTTGGCGGTTTCGGGGTCGCGCACCTCGCCGACGAGAATGGCGTCCGGGTCCTGCCGCAGCACGCTTTTCAGCAGCGCAGAGAAAGTGTTGCCCTGCGATTCGACGACCGGGATCTGCGTGACGCCGTCGAGCTGGATTTCCACCGGGTCTTCGATCGTGACGACGTTGCGCTCGCTCACGTCGATGTCGCGGATGACCGCGTAAAGCGTCGATGTCTTGCCGGATCCGGTCGGGCCGCAGACCAGGAACATGCCGCTGTCCGCCTTCATCGCGCGCTGGATGTCTTCGAACATCCACTCGGGGAGTTGCAGGTCCCAGACGTGGTAAGGCGTGTTCGCGGTGTCGAGCACGCGGATGACGCACTTCTGTCCGAACATCGCCGGTGCGAAGCTGACGCGGTAATCGACGCGACGATCCGGGACGCGCGCGCTGTAGTGCCCTTCCTGGACGATCTGCTTCTGCGCGATGTCGATGTCGCAGATGATCTTGATCATCGAGGTGACGCGGATGCCGACGTCCTTGGGCAGGCGGACGACGTCGACCATCGAGCCGTCGGCGCGGATGCGGACTGAATAGTCGTCCTGCTTCGGTTCGATGTGCACGTCGCTGGCGCGGGTGCGGAAGCAGATGAGCAGGATGAGCTTGAAGATGTTGATGATGTCGCGCGGCTCCTGCTGGCCGCGGCGATTGTTGTTCGCGCCGGCCGGCTTGGAGGGGTGCGCCAGCGCGCCGCGCGCGTTGACCAGCGCGATGTCGTCTTCGCCGAACTTTTTGTCGGTGAGCGATTCGGCCATCCGCGCCAGCAGCGCTTCGTAGCCGACGCCGCCGGGGGCTTGCTGGGCTTCTTCCTCGTCGACCTCGACGACTTCGACTTCGTAGTCATCTTCCTCGACGGCCGGGACGGGGACGGCCTTCTTCGCGCGGGGATTCGGCGCCAGCGACGGCGCGTGGACGGTGAGCGTGGATTTGCCGATCTGCACGACGTCGCCGTCGCCGAGACGCCAGGTCTTGATGACCTGGCCGTTGACGCGCGTGCCGTTGGAGGAATCGAGATCGCGCACGCGCAGGCCGTCCTGGCCCTTCTCAATGACGCAGTGGTATCGGCTGGCCATGCCGTCGGCGAGCACGACGATGTTTGTCGGATGTCGGCCGACCGTGATCGGCTTGTCGGTGATCGGCAGATCCTTGGTGGTGTCGCCGGTGTGAATTTCGAGGTAAGGATCGGCCATCGCGGTTAACAGGCAAAACGACGAATACAAAAACTCCCCGCGCGCAGGCCCCGCCCGCACGGACCAAAACGGCTTTGTTCTACTCTACCCCCCGCGCCGGTGAGAATCTAGCCGGTACTTTGCGCGCGCCAGCGGCGGCAAACCCTTGTGGGGGCAATGGCTGCGATGCTTCTTGCTCCCTCGCCCGGAGGGGAGAAGGCACCCGAGTATTACTTCGGCATCTCCACCTTTGGAAACAGCGGCTTGCCTTCGCCGAGCTTGTGGCCGGGGGGTAATGGGGTCGTGAGCAACTCGTTCAGCGTCCGCCCTTCGATCGAGATGCCGAGCTGAGCCAACCCGGCGGCGGCTTTTTCGGGAAGGACGGGAAGAAGGGCAACCAATGCGGTTTTGATCGCCTGCGCGGAACGGTTCAGGACCGTGTCGAGACGCTTGGCCTTCGACTCGTCCTTCTTCAGCTTGAACGGCGCCGTGGCATCGATGTAGCCGTTGGTCGCGCGGGCCAACTCGACCGGGAGCAGCGCGCACTCCTGGAGAGCGAGCCGGCGGTAGGCGTCGGTCAGCGCGGCCGGAAGTTTCGCCGTCTGCTCGACGAGATGGTTGTCGACGTCCTCGACCTCGCCGATCGGCGGCAGGAGGCCGTCGCGGTATTGGCCGATCATTTTCAACGTGCGGTTGAGACAGTTGCCGACGACGTTCGCCAGCTCGTTGAACGCCTTGTCAAAATCCGTCTGCGCGAAGTCGAGATCGTTGCCGAATGGCGCGGCCCGCAGAAGGTAGTAGCGCAGCGCATCCTGCGAATAGTTCGTCGCGATCACCCGTAATTTTTCCAGATCAATGAAGTTCCCGGTCGATTTCCCCATCTTGCGCCCCTCGGCGGTCCACCAGCCGTGGGCGAAGACTTGCCGCGGCAACTCGAGGCCGAGCGAGAAGAGGATCGCGGGCCAATAGACGGTGTGGAACCAGAGGATTTCCTTGCCGATGAGGTGGACGTCGGCGGGCCAGTATTTTTTGAAGAGGGAATCGTCGTCGCTGCCGTAGCCGAGGGCGGTGATGTAGTTGCTGAGCGCGTCGATCCAGACGTAGAGCACGTGGCCGGGATCGTTCGGGAGCGGGATGCCCCACTTGAGCGTCGCCCGGCTGATGGAGAGATCTTCGACGCCCGCCTTGAGCTTCGAGATCACTTCGTTGCGGCGTGATTCGGGCTGGATGAACTCGCGATGCTGCTCGATGTACTCGAGCACGCGCGGCGCGTATTTCTTCAGGCGAAAGAAGTAGGTCGGCTCCTGGTAGCGCACGAGCGGCTTGCCGGTGACGGCGGACTTGAACTCGCGCGCCTTCGCCTCGGTTTCGGTGACGAATTCTTCCTGGCCCTCGTCATACCAGCCGCCGTAGCTGCCGAGATAGATGTCGTCGTTGGCGAGGAGTTTTTCGACGATCTTTGTGACTGCGTTTTTGTGGCGATCGCTGCTAGTGCGGATGAAGTCGTCGTGCGTGACGCGATATTCCCGCCACACGTCCTGAAAGATTTTCACGACGCCGTCGACGAGCTCCTGCGGCTCGACTTTTCGCTCGGCGGCGGTCTTGACCATCTTGATGCCGTGCTCGTCGGTGCCGGTGAGGAAGAACGTGTCATGGCCGGCGAGCCGGTGATAGCGCGCGAGCGTGTCGGCGCAGAGCGTGGTGTAAACGTGCCCGAGATGCGGCTCGGCGTTGGGGTAATAAATCGGGGTGGTGATATAGAATTTTTCGGCGCGGTTGCTCATGGCAGAACCCGTTGTGCGCGAAGCGCATAGAAAAAGCCATCGATCGTTTCGACTGACGTCAACGCAAAGCGGGGGTCTTCACCCGGCGCGGCCACCTCTGGTGGCCGTGCCCGGCACCCCTACCGCATCGACATCATTCGGAACGAGCGATGGCTCATCAAAATCATTATCGGCGCAACGTGAGCCTGAATCAAGCCGCGCGCTTGCGCGGCATTTCGCGCAGCGATCGGGCGATGTAGCGCTGCGCCTTCTTCGCAGTGGCGCTGGCGGCCTTGCGCGGGTGAGCGCTCTTGAGCAGCGCGAAGTGTCCGGCCAATGTTTCGAGCAGCATCCGGCGTCCGTCGGTCATGTCAACTCCCTGGGTGATACGAACAGTCATCTGATCCTCCGGCGACATTTCCTACCACACGAGTTATCGGTCGCGGCCGGGCAGCGCGATTACATTTCCTTCGAACGCGCCGACCACCGCCTTGCAGTGTTAGACACGTAACGGGCCCCGTTGGTTACGCTTGAACCGTTTTAGCAGCGCACTATGATCGGCCGCGCTGAGGCGGGAAGGATCATCAACGAAGGTCGGTTATGGCTGAAACACGTGGAAACGCCGTCATCGGGCAATCCGGGGGACCGACGGCGGTCATCAATCAATCGCTCGTCGGCGTCATCGAGGAAGAGCGCAAGCACGGCCACATCGACAAGTTGCTGGGCGCGCGGCACGGCGTGCGCGGGATCGTCAACGACGATTACTACGAGCTGCAAAAGATGCCGACCGAGCTGCTCGAGCGGATCGCCAGCACCCCCGCCGCCGCCCTGCGCTCCACGCGCGACAAGCCGGACGCCGCCTACTGCGAAAAAATCTTCGCCAACTTCAAGAAGAACAACGTCCGCTACTTCTTCTACATCGGGGGGAACGACTCGGCCGACACGGCCCGGATCGTGCACGACCTGGCGAAGCAGGAAGGGTACGACCTTCAGGTCTTCCACATCCCCAAGACGATCGACAACGACCTTAAGGTGCACGATCACACGCCCGGGTATCCGTCGGCGGCGAAATTCGTCGCGGCCGCGTTCATGGGGGACAATTTTGATAATCGCTCGCTGCCCGGGATCAAGGTCGACATCGTCATGGGCCGCAACGCCGGCTACCTGACCGGCGCATCCGTGCTCGCACGGCAGTTCGATCATGACGGCCCGCACCTCATCTATGTCCCGGAAGCGCCGGTCAGCGAAGACAAGTTTTTGGCCGACGTCGATCGCGTCTACACGAAGGGGAAACGCTGCCTCATCGCGGCCAGCGAAGGGATCATGCTGCCGGACGGCAAGACGTGGTTCGAGAAACTTGCGGAAGACCAGGAGCGCGACGCGCACGGCAACATGCAGCTCAGCGGCTCCGGCGCGCTCGGCGATTACATGGCCGATCTGATCAAGCGAAAGCTCACCCCGCCCGGCGGGAAACCGCCGCGCGTGCGGGCGGATACGTTCGGCTACATCCAGCGCAGCTTTCCCGGGTGCGTGTCGGAAGTGGATGCGCAGGAAGCCCGCCGCGTCGGCGAGATGGCGGTGCGCTACAGCGCTCAGCAAGGGATCAGCGGCTCAGTCGCGATGCGCCGCCGGCCCGGGCCGTATTACGAGATCGAGTATTTCCTCACGCCGCTCAACACGGTCGCGAAGGAAACGAAGCACATGTCGCCGGAGTACATCGACGGCGGCAACAACATCACGCAGGCGTTCATCAACTACGTAAAGCCGCTGGTCGGCAAGCTGCCGGAAATCGGGTCGTTCGACGAGTTGAAATTTCCGGAGCCGCTGTAATTCTTTTTTGGCCCTCAGCCGTTGAGCGAACCCTTCGTGCTCGGCACGTCGGTGTTGCGCGGGTCGTGACTGACCGCCTGCCGTAGCGCCTTCGCGGCCGCTTTAAAAATCGCCTCGGAGATGTGGTGATTGTTCGTGCCGTACGGCACTGTGACGTGCAGATTCATCCGCGCGTTGGTCGCAACCGACTTCCAGAATTCCTCGACCAGCTCAACCGGAAACTCCCCGATCGTCCCGCGCGGGAACTTGACGTTAAACACAAACGCCGGCCGGCCGGAAAGATCGATCGCCACCTGCGCCAGCGACTCATCCATCGGCACGATCGCCCAGCCGTAGCGATAGATGCCGCGCTTGTCGCCGAGCGCCTTCTCGATCGCCTGGCCGAGCACGATGCCGACGTCTTCGACGGTGTGATGCGCATCCACTTCAAGATCGCCCTTGGCGTCGACCGACATGTCGATCAGCGCGTGCCGCGCGAGCAGGTCGAGCATGTGATCGAAGAACCCGACGCCGGTCCGCGCGGCGGATTTGCCCGAGCCATCGAGATTGAGCGCGAGGCGGATCTGCGTCTCCTTGGTCTGACGGGAGATCTCGGCTTTGCGATGCGAATTGCCGTTGGATTGTTTCGCCATGGAGGCAGCGTTTCCTGTCGTGGCTTGGGCATCTTGCCCGAGCGATTATTTCCAGTGGGTCTTCAACATGCTCGGGCGTGACGCCCAAGCCACTGCCAGCTATTAAGCCGCTGGATGCCCTTCTGAATCATTCTGGTCAGAGGGACCTTCGTGCAACGGCTGTGACCGTGGCCTTTCCTGAACCTCGCCATGAGACAGGATGGTAAGATTAACTTCCTGTCCGATGGGAAGGTTGAGAGGTTCAAGCGGAACAAAGACCCGGCCATCCCAGTACGCCCGAATCCTAATGACGTCAGCCGACACGCTCACGCCGCCTTCTCCGCCGCGCCGAGGGCTTTGATCCCGCCGATCAGGGCGTTGTTTTCCTGGCTGGTGCCGACGGTGACGCGGATCTTGTCACGTAAGCCGGACTTATCGAAGTATCGGACCAAAATGCCCTGCTGCTTCAGGCCAAGATAAACCTCCTTGCCGTGGCCGTCCGGGACGGCGGCGAGGATGAAGTTGGCTTCGCTCGGCAGCACCTTCCAGCCCATCTGCGTCAGCTCGCTGCTGAGGCGCTGGCGTTCGGATTTCACGTGCTCCCAGGTCTTCTTCGCGTATTCCTGATCGGAAATCGCGGCGGTGGCGGCGGCAACGGAGACGGCGTCGCAGGGATAACTGTCGCGGGCCTTGTTCATCTCGCGGATCACGTCCGCCCGGGCGACGGCGAAGCCAAAACGCAGGCCGGCGAGGGAATAGGCCTTGCTCAGCGTGCGCGTGATCACGATGTTTTCGTAATCCTTCAGCAGCGGCAGGCAATTGTCGTCGGCGAAGTCGACGTAGGCTTCGTCGACGAGAACGACGCCGTTGAATTTCTTGCAAAGCTCTTCGATTTTCTGCGGCGAGACGAACGTCGCGGACGGCGCGTTCGGGTTCGCGAGGAAGATCGCCCTGGCCTTGGTTGCGATCAGCGCGTCGATCGGCAGCGCCCAGTCTTTTTCCCACGGCACTTCCGCGACCTTCACTTCATCCAGCTCGGCCAGCACCGGATAGAGCGAGTACGTCGGGTTGGGATACGCGAGCGTGTCGCCGGGCGAGAGGAAGGTGAGCATCGCGATCGCCAGGACGTCATCGCTGCCGTTGCCGGCGAGGATCATGTCAGGCGTAACGCCGAGCACCGGCGCGGCGGCGATGCGGAATGCCTCGGCGGTCGAGTTGGGATATCGGCGGAGCTGTTCCGGCTCGATCTGCTGGATCGCCTGCATGACGCGCGGGCTGGGCGGGAACGGGTTCTCGTTGGTGTTGAGCTTGACGACGCGTTCACCGGCGCCAGGCTGCTCGCCCGGCACATACCCGGCCATCTCGCGCACGACGGAGCGGACGAAGGGGGGAGGCATGGGAATAGTATAGCAGACGATTGGATCATTGAGTCATCGGATCACGAGTCATTGGAATGACGCGCTTTCCAATGACTCAATGGCCCGATGACTCAATGGCTCAATCTGAACTTCTCGAGTGCACGCTCGCCGCATGTCCCGCCAACTGCTCAGCCGTTGCAAGTGCTACAATCGCTTCGGCATCGGCGGCCAGACCTTCGGCGGTGTACTGGATGATGCTGCTGCGCTTTAAAAACTCGTAGACGCTGATGCCGCTGGAAAAGCGCGCGGTGGTGTTGGTCGGCAGGCAGTGGCTCGGGCCGGCGACGTAATCGCCGGCGGCGACGGGGGAGAAGGGCCCAATGAAGACGGCGCCGGCGTGGATGAGTTTTTGCAGCGCTGCGTCCGGGTCTTTCACCTGCAAACTCACGTGCTCGGCAGCGAATTGATTGGCGAGGTCGATCAGTTTGTCCATCGATGCGTCGACGATGATGCCGCTGCGATCGCGCAGGGCGTTGATGATCGCGTCTTCGCGATCGAGCACGCTCGTTTGCGCTTCGAGTTCGCCCTTCACGCGGTCGGCCAGCGGCTGGGACGTCGTGAAGAGAAAACAACTGCCCGGATCGTGCTCGGCCTGGGCGATCAGGTCGGAGGCGATGACGTCAGCGCGGCCGGTTTCGTCTGCCAGGACGAGAATTTCGCTGGGGCCTAAAAATCCGTCGACGCCGACGGCGCCGGCGAGGGCGCGCTTGGCGAGTTGGACGAAGGTGTTCCCCGGGCCGACGATTTTGTCGACTTTCGGGATCGATCGGGTGCCGAAGGCCATCGCCGCGATCGCCGCGGCGCCGCCGGCGCGGATCACGTCGGTCAAGCCGAGCTCGTGACACGCGGCGAGAACGACGTCGGAGCGCCCGTACTTGCTCGGCGGCGTGCAGACGACGATTTTTTTCACGCCCGCGACCTGGGCCGGCACGGCGAGCATGATCAGGCTCGACGGGTAGCTCGCCTTGCCGCCGGGGAAGTAGAGACCGGCACTGTCGAGCGGCGTGAAGCGCAGGCCGAGCTCGACGCCGGGGCGTTTCAGCGCCGGCGGCGCCTTGGGCATGATGTGCTGTTGATATTCGCGCACCTGCGCGATCGAGCGCCGCAATGCTGCCATCACTTCCGTCGTGACCCGCCCCGCCGCCGCTTTCATTTCATCGGGCGTGACGCGAATCTGCTCGGCGGAGAAATTTTCGTCGTCGAATTTTTTCGACGATTCCACGACGGCTTCGTCGCCGCGGGCGGCGACGTCCGCGAGAATTTTTTCGACGGCGGCGACATCCTTGGCGCGCGGACCCTGCGCGACGGCGACTTCCTTCGGGTCGAGACGAAGCTGATCGAGCAGCGCGTCGACCTGGCGGCGTTCGGTTTCGAGGTTCAGGTGCAGAAGCGGAATCATCGCCGCGAATCGTAGCGTCGGTGGCGGCGGGGTTAAAGCGACGCGCCTCCCGCGCCTCCCGCGCCTACTGCGGGGCGATCGCGGCATTGCGGCGCGGGCGCTGCTCGCGGACGAACGACATCGCGATGACCGACAGCGGCCAGACAGCGGCCGTCAGAAGGTAGAGCGCGCCAAGCAGCAGCGCCGAGGTCGCGACGCGGTTGATGCCCGCGCGCCAGCGCGGCATCGGCCGGCGAAAATGCAGCGAATCGGTCCACGTCGGCAGATTCATTCTCGCCAGCAGCGGCTCGTGCGCCTCCCACTGCGCCTGCGACTCGAAGGGCCAGAACGGCGGCTCGTCGTCCAACCCCCGGCGATGCTCGAACGTCGCGAACAGCCAAATCGCCGGCGAAATAATCCAGCAGGCGAGGAACGCATACTGCTGCGCCCACGGCCAGGCGGCGAGGCTGAGGATCATCACCAGAAGCAGCGCCCGCGCGAGTCGCCGCGGCGGCTCTCGTTCGGGCGGCACGGCCGTAGTCGAATCGCTTCGCACGAATGACAGGTCGGAAAGCAGAAACGCGATGCCTCGGCGGTAACGATCCCAATCCTGCGGCGACTGGAGCAGCTCGCCATCCCCGGAGCACTCGATGTGAATGATGCAATCGTCCGCGACCGTCAGTGCCGATGTATCCGCGTCCCGCGCCGTTGCGAGCTCGTTTCGGGTCGCTTTCAACCGCGCAAGAAATTCCCCGGCGTCGCCCTTTTCGCGCAAGTGCGCGGCGAGGACGCTCGCGAGCTCATCGCGAAGCCGTCGATCGACGGACATGATGGAAGTTAGTTTAACGCACTATTGCTCGTCGGGTGGGAGCATTCCCTGCTCGCGCATCTTTTGTTTGAGCTTGGCAATTTTTTCGGGATCAACCGACGATTTACCGCGCTGTTTCGGGGGTGGGACTTTCGGAAGAGTGAGAAATTCTTTCGGGGTACCGGGCGGGGGTTGATCGGATACTGGCGCTGACGGCGCCACCGGGTCGCTTGCTTCAGCAAGCGGTTTTTAGGTCGTGGTCGTGGGTCGAGTTTTCGGAAGCGACCCAAACCCTCGCACCGGTTCAATCCGCGGAAACCGTGACGTGCGTCCCGCGTTCACGCGCGACGGAAAAAACCAGACCGTGAACGGGCAGATCACGAGAATGAAAACCTTGTTCCACCACCCGTTGTCCACCGCTTCGGTCGTCTGCTCGAACCAGCGGATGAACGAAACCATGACCAGCACGAAGCCGGCGAGGAAGAGAATGGTGCTGAAGCAGCCCATCGCGCATCAACCGACTGGCCAGGCGTAGACGACGATCGCGCAGATCAAACTGAGGACGCCGACGACGATGCCGACGTAGGCGAGCGTCACGCTTTTCTGCGCTGCGCCGGTTTTCACGGCGCGGATCGCCAACACCCCGAGCACGATGCCGGCGATTTCGTCGACCCAGAGCGTGCCGAGGTGCGTCAGGCTGAAGACGCTCAATACAAGCGACGCAAGCGCGAGCGGATGCTGGCGGACGAACCAGTCGCGCCACGCATTGGCGCGCTGTTGATCCCCCGCAGTCTCTCGGCCGAATAATGCCATGTTCAATGAAAACCGTTCAATGAAAGTCGTAGATCTGGACTTTTTTCCAGTGCTGCTTGTTGCGCTCGATGAACTGCTTGTGCAGCGGATGGACCTGGTATTCGTCGTGGCCCTTCGAATCATCGAAGACCGTCGTCAGGCCGACGGCGTACGTATTGTCGACCACGTCGCGCGGCGTCATGGCCGGGCGGCCGGTCCAGCAGTGGCGAATCGTGGGGATTTTTCCGAGCAGGTTGCGGCAGTCGCTGAGCAGTTGCTCGCGCGCGGCGTCGCCAGCGTTATCGTTAAGCCAGAAGTAGACGGTGTGGATGAACATGGGCGGGATGGTAACGTAGGGCGGCATGATCCACATCCTGCACCTGCTCGATCGCGATGCGGAATTCGAAGCCGAGCGCGGCGGCGAATCGATCGGCCGCGCGGTTGGCGAGGGATTTTCGGTCACGCGCCGCACGATCGGGCTGGGCGGCGATTGGCGCGACGCGGCGACGGCGGCGGCGATCCTGCGGCGCGGGGGTGAAAAATTTGACATGATTCACGCGTGGGGCGGACGGGCTTTGACCGTCGCGGCGCTGGGGGCGACGTCGCCGATCGTCTTCAGCCCGGCGAGCGACACCCGGTCGCGGACGATCCAGTGGCTGCGCGCGGTGATGACGTATCGCCGCGTCGAAGTCGTCTGCTCGACGTCGACGTTGCACCGAAAGCTCATCGAGCGCGGCGTGGCGCTGGAGCGCTGCCACCTGATCCGCCCGGGCGTCGAGTTCAACCGCGTGAAACGCCGCCGCGATGCGACGCTGCGTGAGAGCCTCGGCCTGAGCGAGACCGACCACGTCTTCCTCGCCGCCGGCGAATCGACGCGGGCGGCGGCGCATCGCGATGCGGCGTGGGCGACGTCGATCCTGAACGTCGCGGACCCGAAGTACAAACTGCTCGTCTGGGGACGCGGACCGATGACGACGTCGGTCGCGCATTTCGGGCGGAACGTGATGCCGGACGCGCTGCGCATCGCCGAAGAGCGGCTCGGGCGGCGGATCGAGTTTGAAGAGTTGCTGCCGGCCGCCGATGGGATTCTGGTCACCGCGCGCGGCCCAGTCGCGACGCTGCCGATCGCGATCAGCATGGCGGCGGCGCTGCCGATCGTGTCGACGGTAACGCACACGGTGGCGGAGCTGCTGGAGGACCGTCATACCGCGCTGATGACCGCCCCGGGCAAGCCGCGGCATTTTGCGCAGCGGATGCTCGATCTGATCGGCGATTCGACGATGCAGTGGTCGCTCTCCGACATGGCGCGCACGGAAGCGTACGAATATTTCGCCTTCACGCGGTTTGTGAACCAGGTGCGCAGTGTCTATCGGCAGGTGGTCGACGCGGATCGAGTCGAAGTACACCAACCCGCGCCGGGCGCGGGGTCGCGCTTTCACGGGCGGACGTGACGCTCAGAGTTTTGTCTTCGAATAATACGAGAACACGCCGACCCGCTTGAACCCGAAACGCTGGTAAAGATGCACCGCGGGTTCGTTCGTCGCGTCCACGCCGATGAAGACGTGCCGGTGAACCGCGCGGGCGCAGACTTCCATCGCGCGGCTCATCATGGTGCGGCCGATGCCCTGGTTGCGGAATTTTTCCGAGACGTAGAGCTCGGAGATGTAGCCGATCTCGCCGACGTTGAGGATCGAGACATAAGAGGCCGGCACGCCGTCCTTGAGCGCGAGCAGCGCGTCGGTGTGCGGGTCCTCGATGTGCAGGACGATCGCCTCGGCAAGCTGGGGGAACTTGAAGTGGGCGGCGGCTTCGTCGGCGAGCGCGCGGGTGTGCTTGAAACTGGCGCGGGCGGGGATGATCGTCAGGCCGGCGACTTCGGCGATCGGTGCGGCGGGTTGGCCGGCGAGGTAATAGATGTCGTAGCCGCGTGGATGAAAACCCTGCGCGACGACGTATTCTGCCAGCGGCGTCGTCCGCGCGGCCGGCAGGGACGGATTCATCACCCATTTCAAGACGGCGGACCCCTGCTCGACGAAAAATGTCGCCGCCTCAGCGACTGCATCGCTGGTCGCAACGCCCTCCGGGAGCGCGGCGTCGATCACCTGGTTCGCATCGGAGACTTGCGCCAGTTCCCGGTTCGCCAGCGCGACGCCGACGTCCAGCGTCGCTTCCTCCGCCGCCACCTGCCGGCCCCAGTCCGCCTCGGCTTTATAAAAGTAGCGAACGAGGTCGGCGGGACTGATGCTGCGATGCGATGGGAGGATCGGCAGGGACATGTCGGCGGCAATAATAGGTCACGGCGCGGCGCTGTCGAGGATGAAGGTTGCGGGGCCGTCGTTGACGAGGGCGACTTTCATGTCGGCGGCGAATTGACCGGTCGCGACGGTGACGCCCTGGGCGCGGGTCGCCTCGACAAGCCTGGCGAACATCGCCTCGGCGACGGCCGGCTCGGCGGCGCGATCGAGCGACGGGCGGCGTCCCTGGCGCGTCGAGGCGGCGACCGTGAAATTGCTCACAAGGAGAATCGAGCCGCCGATTTCCTTCACGTCCTTGTCGAAGTGCTTCCCGTCGCTGCGGAAAATCCTCAGGCCCGCGAGCTTCGCGGCGGTCCATTCGATTTCCTTGTCGGTGTCGCCCCGCACGACGGCGGCGAGCGCGAGGAGGCCGGAGGAAATATCGCCGACAACCGCACCGTCGACGGTGACGCTCGCCTGGCTGACGCGCTGAACAATGGTGATCATGTCGGAGTCCGCCCTCGCGATGAGAAGGTGAGAAGATGGGAACCAAAATAATTTTGCTTGACAGCACGGGCGAAGCGCGGGCAAATTAGGAAGTTAGAAATTCGTGCGATCGGCGCCGCCGCGGAGTTCCAGCCGATTCATCGATCCATCATACCGAACCCGACTCCGGCATGAGGCACGATCGCACGCGAGAGAGGTCCGACGCCGAGGTTCCCGCGAATTGCTTTCCGAGTTTCCCGCAGGTGGGATTTTCCGTCCGAGCCGAGATACAATCAGCCGCCTGAAGTAGACATCGTAGATGAGTCGCGAGATCGCAACGTTTGCGGTCTCATAACATGATGTGGTTGTTGTGGCTGCGCGATCAATGTTGAAGTGCGGCGCGACAACGGTTATCACCCGTGAACTGAGCACCGAACGACATCCGTGAAGGCCGCCCCGCACGCGCGTTTTGCCCGTTTTGCTACCCCCGGCGAGCCTTCCCCGAACCCGGCCCGTGTGCGTCCGTCGCCATTGCAGCACGAGAGAATCCGGCGACGTTCGGCGTCCGCGGGCGCGTGAGGAGACATCACCATGGCCACACCCCGCTTTGCCTGGGGCATCGACATCGGGAACCGCGCGCTCAAGGCGATCAAGCTCGTCCGCGACGGCGACACGATCCGCGTCGATGACTTCGACGTCATCGAGCACGAGACAGTGCTCTCCAACTCCGGCGACAACCGCGAAGCCCTCATCATCGCCGCGCTGCACCAGTTCGCCCAGCGCCACCCGATGAAGGGCGGCGCCGTCTCGGTCGGCGTCAGCGGCCAGAGCAGTTTTGCTCGCTTCATCAAGCTCCCGCCGGTCGAGCCGAAGAAGATCCCGGAGATCGTCCGCTTCGAGGCGATCCAGCAGATCCCCTTCCCGCTCGACGATGTCGAGTGGTCGTACCAGCTCTTCCAGGGCGGCGATTCACCCGACGTGGAGGTCGGCATCTTTGCCATGCGCAAGGAGCTGATCAACCAGCACGTCAAGTACTTCACCGACGCCGACCTGAACGTGCAGGTCGTGCAGATGAATCCGCTCGCCGTCTACAACGCGATGTCGTACGACAGCCGCATCGACGGCACGACGATGATCATCGACCTCGGCTCGGAAAACACCGATCTGATCATCTCCGACGCCGACACCATCTGGCTCCGCTCGATCCCGATCGGCGGAAACAATTTTACGGAAGCTCTCGTCAAGAGCTTCAAGCTCAATTTCGCGAAAGCGGAGGACCTGAAGCGCAACGCGGCGACGAGCAAGTACGCGCGGCAGATTTTCCAGGCGATGCGGCCGGTGTTTGCGGACCTCGTCGCGGAAGTGCAGCGCTCGATCGGTTTTTACGCGTCGGTGCACCGCGATTCGCGGATCAACCGGATCCTCGCGGTCGGCGGCACGTTCAAACTGCCCGGCTTGCAGAAATACCTCCAGCAGAACCTCCAACTTGACGTCGAGCGTCTCGACACGCTCGGCGCGGGCGCGCCGCCCGACGCGAAGGCGGCGGCGACGTACCAGGACAATATCCTGTCGGTCGTCAGCGCGTACGGCCTGGCGCTGCAGGCGATGGGCCAGGGAAAGATCACCTCGTCGCTGCTGCCCGCGCGGATTCGCCGCGAACGGGCGTGGCAGGAGAAGACCAAGTTCTTCGCCGCCGCCGCCGCGCTGTTCGTGCTCGGGACAGCCATCGCGTTCGTGAGCATCTTCATCGGCCAGACGCGCTGGGAAGCGCAGGCCGACAGCCGGACGCGCATCCAGCAGGTGCAGTCGCAGGCGCAGGCGCTGGACGGTCAGTGGAACGATATCGCCGGCAAGGGCGGCCCGGATCGGCAGCGCATCCTCAACATCCGCTCGCTCACCGACTATCGCGACGTCTACACGCAGATCCTCCAGGACATTCACAACGCGCTGCCGAACACGAACGTCCCGCCCGACGAGCTGAAGAAGACGCCGCGCGGGCAGCGCAAAGTGTTGATGCTCGACACGATCGACAACACGTACTACTCGGATCTATCGCACGTCCCGGCCGACTACATCCAGCGCCTTGGCACGGCGCAGGGCCAGACGCCGACGCCGACTTACAGCGTCGGCTTCCCCGCGCCGGCGGCGGCGGTGGTCTCGGGCACGCCGGGCGAAATGGGCGGCGCGATGGACGGTGGCGGCGCTGCGCCTTCCATGGGCGAGCCGGGCGCCACGGGCGACGCCGGGTCCGGCATGACCGGCCGTGGCTTCGTCATTCGCATCACCGGGCGAACGCCCTACGCGACCGCCGCGCAGCTCATCGATGACACGCTGATCAAGACGCTGCAAAGCCTGAGCAAGGACAAGATTCCGCCGGGTAAGCCGTTCGCGATCGAGCGCGTGCAGATCGTCCGCGTCGTCCCGCTGCGGGACGATCCGACGCTCATCCAGAAGATTCAGACCGATTACGATAACGCCGTCCGCGCCAAGGAGACCGGGCAGTTCACAGCCGTCACCGGTGGCGCCGGTGGCGTGGGATATGGCGGGTACGGCGGCGGCCCCGGCGACGCCATGGAGGGCGACGGCGGCCGCGGCGGTTATGGCGGCGGATACGGTGGCTACGGCGCTGCAGCCGCAACGAACACCGATCCCAACGCGATGGCGACCAAGGCGTTCATGGACCGCCAGTTCCCTGAAGAAGACATCCGCGACGACAACGAATTCATCGTCGCGGCGGTGATCAGCCTCGATCCGCCGCCCAAGGCGCCGGCGGATCCGAACGCAGCGCCCGCGGCACCGGCGGCGCCCGCGAATGGCGCCCCCGCCGCGGATCCGGCGGCAGCGCCGGCGCAACCGGCGGCGTCGGCTCAGTAGCCAGCGCTGTCACCTTCGCGTAAACGACGACGACTGCCGAGAGGTCGCAAAACATCATGGAAATCGTCAAGAAGAACATCATCAGCATCATCTGCGGCGTGGTCGCGCTGGCGGCGGTGGTCGTCGCGTTCGTGATCGTGCCCGGCCACCAGGAACAACTTCAGGCCAACGTCAAAACGAGCCAGGCCGCCTACGAGTCGGTCAACACGCTGCTGACCAAGCCGCGCCAGCTCCCGGTCGTCAATCCAGACAACCCCGAGCAAAAGCAGCTCGAACAGTTCCCCAGTGAAACGGTCATCAAGCAGGGCGAAGCGATCACGAAGAAGGTCGAGGAGGAGAGCAAGGCAATCCTCGCGGCGGCCGTCGAGATGAACAAGCACCGGTTGCTTGTTGAAGGGTCGCTGCCCGCGCCGTTCGACCCGCAGAAGTACCAGTTCCGCAAGGGATACCAGATCGCGCTGCCGTTGCCGCCGCAGGGCGGGGCGATGAAGTCGGCGTTCGCCGCCGAATTGAACGCCGGCATGCCGCCCACGCCCGACGAGATGCGTCTCGCCGCCGAAGCGCTCGTGAAAGACATCGAGACCCGCAAGCTCGTCTTCACCGCGCAAGGCCAGCCCGCCAACGGGCCGCAGGTGAAGGCGGAGATCGACGAGGCCACGCGCAAGCTCCCGATCGGCATGCGCGACAAGATCGCCGGCGGCTCTCGCGTCTACATCAACCCGGACACCTTCGAAATCAACCCGCGGATCACGAATGCCGCCGGCAACGCGCCGGACACGCTCGAGATTTACTCGGCGCAGTTGAGCTACTGGATCCAGTCAGACGTTGTCGCGGCGGTGAAGGAAATCAACGCCAATTCCAAGGGCGTCGCCGAATCACCGGTCAAGCACCTGATCCGCATCCGCACCAAGCCGTACGGGCAGGCCGGGCCGATCTTCCTGACTGGTCCGGACGGTTCCGCCGCCGCGGACGCGAACGGCACGCTGCCGAAGGTCCCGCAGGCGTCCACCACCGGTCGCGTGAGCAACGGGCTGTACGATGTGTTCCATTTCGAGGTCGAGGCGGACGTCGAAGCGGCGAAGCTGCCGGATTTCCTCCGCGGCCTGGGGAATCGGCGATTCATCACGCCGTTGTTCGTCGACGTGAAGGCGAAAGACAACGCGACGGCGCTGGCCGAAGGACACGTGTACGGCAACAAGCCGGTCGTGAACGTCCGGGCGGAGTGTGAAGTGCTGTACCTGCGTGTGTGGAACTCGGCGTTCATGCCGCAGGCGTTGAAGACCAAGCTTGGCATCGCCGCCCCGGCGGCGGACGGCAGCGCCCCGGCAGCGCAGCCAGCGGCCGCAGCGGATCCCGCCGTCGCGCCCGCCGGAGCCCCCGGCGGCGCTCCGTAAGCGCGGCACGCGACGATCGATCGACATTGGATGAACACCAGGATTCGAGTCACCACAACCTGCAACCCTCGGGTGCGTTATGCAGAAAGTCACCGCGTTCCTTGAGCAGCACGTTCAGTGGCTCGCCATCGGGCTGGGCGCGCTGTTCTGCCTCTACATGACCTACAGCTACGTCATCACTCCGCCGGCGGAGGTGACCATCGGCAGCGACACGTTCGGCCCGTCCGAGATCGATCCGCACACCGCCGACACCGTCGCGCAGAAGCTCCAGGCGGAGATGCAGAAGAGCAGCAAGATCAAGATGGACGTGCCCCAGTACGTGCAGGCGTTCCAGAACGTGATGACGTGGAAGAACGCCCCGCCGGTGACGATCGTGCGATTGACGGACCCGGCGTACACGATGGACGTGGTTGCTCCCACGGCGCCACAGCAACCGCTGCCGCCGGGGCAACAGCCGCTGCCGGACCCGAATGTCGTGGCGCAGGGTGACAAGATCAAGGCGCTGCCGGTGCCGCCGGTGCCGAAATACGCGGACGTGAAGTACGGCCGCTCGGTGGTCGTTCCGCAGCCCGCACCGGGGCAGGCGGCGGCGGTCCCAGCGCCGGGCGTCGTCCCGCCGGGCGCGGTCGATAAGGATTGGGTCACGCAGATGTGGACAATCTCGATGGCCGATCTCGATGCCGCGTTTCGCAACGCCGGCATGCAGAAGGCGCCGCCGGACCTGAGAAAGACGATGTTCCTGCAAGTGGAGATGGTCCGCGAAGAAATGGTGGACGGGCAGTGGGTGAACCCGATCGTGGTTCCGCACAACACGCCGATGCGCACCGGTCAGCCGATGATGGCCTACCCGGGCGACGAGGCTAAGCCGGAGCTCCGCCAGCCGCAGTTCCAGTACGCCATGTGGGCCGCCACGGCCACGCCTGACATCATTCAGCCGATCTTCCACGTCACGGTGCCGAACAAGGGCGACCAGTGGACCAAGCCGGGCGCGCAAGTCGGCTTGCAGCAGATCTTCAACCCGGCCCTGTACAAAGGAGACGTGAACCTGCTGCCCAAGGATCAGCGCGAGGCCGTCATGCAGTGGCGCCGTGACCAGCAGAGGCTGATCAACGAGCAGAAGAAGTTGAACCGTCCGGCGCCGCGCGCCCCCAGCGCCCCCTCGGGTGGACGTGGCGGACCGGATGTAGGCGACGGCATGAATTACGCGCCCGGCCCGCGCAGCAGCAACAGCCACAACGCGCCGCCCGTCGGCGCACTTCCACACTTCGCGCTGCCGCCGCGCGTTCCTCAGCGCGGCTTCAATCCCAACGTGCCGCCCGACATGATGGAAATGGACGGCGGCGAAGGCGCCTTCGGCGGTTACGGCGGCGCGCCGCAAGCGCCCGGCCTGCCGCAGCCCGGGACGGATTATCCGACCGGCGAATTCGATCCCTCCGATTCGCAGCCGCAGCCGTGGAAAAACAAGGAGGTCGAGATCTGGGCCCACGATGACCAGGTCGCAGCCGGCAAGACCTATCGATACAAGATGCGATACAAGCTGAAGAACCCGATCTTCGGCACCAATGCCGGCGACCCGGCCACGCTCGGCGAGCAGTTCGCACTGATCAGCGAATTCTCCCCGTGGACCACGCCGATCACCGTCCCGTCGCTGGTGAACTTCTTCGTCGCGGGCGGCGGACTGGGCGGTCGAAACACGGTGGAGTTCGAGATCTACCGCTGGGACCAGGGACAGCAGAAGGTCGAGCGCTTCTCCGTCTCCCCGGGCGACGTGGTCGGCTGGGCGAAGAACGGCGTGGATTTTTCGACGGACTGGACGGTCGTCGATTTCCGCGAAGATGCGCGGGCCAATGACCGCCAGATTCTGCTCGTGAACAACAAGGACGGGAAAGTAGTCGCGCGCAGCTTCCAGGCGGATGCGAAGGACAAGCTCTACGAGGCGCTGAAGAAACAGGTGAAGGACGCGAAGGCCGCCGAGAACACCGCCGCAGCCGCGGGCGGCGCGACCGTCGGCGGAACGGCGGCGGCGCGATGAGA
>JAXDMN010000204.1:0-15928 GCA_034666045.1 Phycisphaerales bacterium
CAAGCGACGGATCGTTTTGATCCTTCGCCGTGCGCTCCACTTCCGCGACCACGCGCGCGGCCAAGTCGCGATACGCCGTCTGCGCCCCCCCTGACCCCGGCGCGCGTATCGACTTCGCCCCCCCTGCCGCCGCCGCCGCGGATTTCGGCTCCGCCTTCGTCAGCTCGCGTCGCAGCAGATCGACCTGCCGCTCCGCGCGATCGCTGGCGTCCATGAGCACCTCGCCGATCGCATCCGCCGCCCGCGTTTGAATCATCCATTGCTCGCGCGCGTCGCTCGCCACCCCATGCGCGGGCGCAGCCAGCGCAATTGCGAGCATCATCGCGATCAGCAGGTGGGTCGTTCGCATCTGGACCATTCTACCCGCCCGCCGCGGCCATAAACCTCGCGCTGCGCGTTTGCGTCGACAAAAGCGCAGCGCCCGCCGGCATAAAAACGCCGATTTTTCACAATTTTTTCGCCTTTTTTACAAGCGAACCGTCGCGACGTCCCGGGCGCGCTGCGCGTTCGTCCCCATCGATGCGCAGCGCCCCCGCAGAGGTGGAAGGACACAGACAACCGCGACCCCAAGACGGAAACGGAGCGAATCATGACTCAGCAGAACGCCACTTCAACCCGCGCCGCCAACGACGCCGCCGCTGATGAAAAGTCCCGCGGCCCCACGATCGACGCCATCGCCGATCGCGCCGACAAGCTGTTGCACGTCGAGCGGGCTCGCTACCGGCGGCTGTGGGCGTACTGCCGCAACCCAATGCGCGTCGCCGCCAGCGATGGTGACGGCGCCGACCGCCCCTACCGCCAGGCGCAGGAGTGGGGACTGCCTTCGCGCATCACCGGCTCGCGCAGCAGCACGGCGGATGTCTTCGGCGGCGAGTTGCTCGAAGAAGTCGCGCGGAAAGAGGTCGTCATCGAGAACGACATCGGCTGGCGCGTCGACACGCTGGTCGATTACCTGTTCGGTCGACCGCTGGTGATCGAGTCGGCCGCGCCGGATCCGCAGCGCCGCGCGATGATCAGTGAGCTGCTCCGCCAGATCCTCGGGAACAACGGCGGCATCCTTTTGCTCCAGCAGCTCGCGCTCGTCGGCAGCGTGTATGGCTTCGTCGACGTGCTCGTGAAGCTCGATGCAAGCCGCTGCGACAGCGACCCGGTCCACACCGCCGGCTGCAACACGCGCGAGCTTGGCCGTGCACCGGCCGCCGCGCGCGCTGCGAAAGATGTGACCCTCCCGGACGGCGCCGGCCCGTCCGTTGATGGCGTCGTCGGCCAGTGCGACCACGGCGACGCCACCCTCCGTGCAGAATCCGCGTCGTCCTCGTCGGAACCGGTCGCCCGCGCGTCGGGTGCGGGCGCCGACGGTCTCGACGACGCCATCCAAGCCGACCGGGCCGCGAGTGGTAATGACTCGCATCCGGCGTCGTCAGCCGCAACCGCTGCCCTGGGCAGCGACGAGCTGGCGCGCTTCGCCCGCATGATCCGGCTGGAAGTCGTCGAGCCGGCGCGGGTTCTGCCGTTTTTATCAGGGACCGACTGGCGCGAGATCGTCGCGTACGGGCAGTGCTACGAGGTGAGCAAGTCGCGTTCAGGACGGGTTGAAACCGCAAGCGGCGCTGCGGCGCCGTGGTATCAGCGTTTGGCGCGACTTGCGAACCCGGTCGCGCGATTCGCATCCAATGACCGCGATCACGACGTCGTCGTCGATCTCATCACGCCAACGCGCTGGCTGCGCTATGAAAACGAGAAGCTCCGCGCCGAAGGCGAGAACTCGCTCGGCCGCATCCCGCTCGTGCACGTGCAGAACACCGCGCTGCCGATGGAGTACAGCGGCGCGAGCGACGTCGAGCCGCTCATTCCACTCCAGGACGAGCTGAACACGCGCCTCAGTGACCGCGCGCACCGCATCACGCTGCAGAGCTTCAAGATGTACCTCGGCAAGAACATCGACAACTTCACGTCGATGCCGGTCTCGCCCGGGCGGATGTGGATGAGCGACAACGAATCGGCGGACGTCGTCGAGTTCGGCGGCGACGCCGCCTGCCCGAGTGAAGACGCCCACATCAGCGAAATCCGCGAGGCGCTGGACAAGACCAGCGGCGTCACGCCCATCGCCGCCGGTGCCATCAAAGGGCGCATCGGGCGCCTCACCAGCGCCGCCGCGCTGCGCATCACGCTGCAGGCGCTGCTCGCCAAGACGGAAAAGAAACGCACGACCTACGGCGCCGCCATCGCGCAGATCTGCGAGCTGTCGCTGGCCTGGCTCGATCGCGCTGGCTTGTTCACCACGACGGCGGAGGAACGCCGCATCGAGTTGAACTGGTCCAGCCCCGTGCCGGAAAACGCACTGGAGAAACTCCAGGAAGCCGAGGCGAAAGCGCGGCTCGGCGTGCCGCGGGAAATCGTGCTTCGCGAACTGGGCTACTGATCCGCTGATTTTCCACGTCCACCAACCACTTCCTGAAAGGAGGAAGCCATGTCCGAGAACCTACCGGCCGATTCCGCGCCGGCGTCGGATGCGACGACGCACGTTGAATCCCCGCCAGTGGCGGCGCAACCGCCGCGGGATGAGGGGCCTGATCCACGCGTCAAGCTGTTGCAGCTCGCTGGGGAGTTGATGCGGTCGCATAACCGGCGACTGGTCATCGAGTATCTGCGGCTGCGGCGATCGATCGCGTGAGGGGGCGCTGTTTCAGAGAGATGTGGGCCTTCGACCCGACCGCTACGCGCGAAGACATTCGGAGCACTTCTAACTGGAGATGAATCATGCCGTTTACGGGAAAAGCTACTTATTCGGCCGGCGCGACGCTGCCGGAGATTGCGGAAGACATCAGCGACCTGGTCGCGATTAACTCGCCGCACGAGACGCCGCTGCTGGACGCTCTGGGCGATCCGGCCCGCGCGGCGCGATCGACGATGCACGAGTGGCTCGAAGACGCGCTCGTGCCGAACACCGATGCGGTCAACGATAACGCCTTCACGAATCCGTTGACCGACACGCAGTTCGTCGTCGACAACGCCAGCCGGTTCCGCATCGGCGATCAGATCAAGCTCGACATCGCGACTGAGGTCATGCTCGTGACCGCCGTCAACACCGGCACGAACACGCTGACGGTCGTGCGCGGCTACGGCGGATCGACGGCGCAGGCGCTGATCGACAACGCCAAGCTGCTCATCATCGGCAACGCCGCCCTCGAGGGCGACGACGCCAACGCCGCGCGCTTCACCGCCCGCGCGCGCAAGACCAACTACACGCAGATCTTCACCTCGACGATCGAGATCAGCGGGTCAGAGCTGGCGGTCCGCCACGTCGGCGTGCGCGACGAGCTCGATTACCAGAAGGTGCAGCGCACGCGCGAACTGCTGCGCGACCTGGAGAACTCGGTGATCAACGGCCGCGCCCCCGCCGCCACGGGCGAGGGCTCCGCCACCGTCCGCCGCACCATGCGCGGGCTGCGCTCGTTCATCACGAGCAACCTCTTCGTGCCGGGCGTCGGCGGCTTCCCGGATCCGTCGGTCCTCACCGAGGAGCAGCTCAACGCCGCGCTGCGCGCCATCTGGCAGAACAGCAACGGTCACGTCGACCTGATCGTGGTCGGCGGGCAGGAAAAGCGCGCGATCAACCAGTACATCGCGCTCAACCGCCGCTTCACGCCGCTTTCCGATACCTATCGCGACAACGTCGCGACCTACGAAAGCGACTACGGCATCTGCCGCATCATCCTCAGCCGCTGGGTCCCGCCGGGCAGCGTCTTCCTCCTCGACAGCAGCCGCATCGAGGTCATGCCGCTCGCCGGGCGAAGCTTCCATTACAAGCCGCTCGCCACCACCGGCGACCGCGACAGCGGGCAAGTCATCGGCGAGTACACGCTGGAGCTGCGCAACGAAAACGCGCACGGCCTGATCCACGGACTGGCGTGAAGAAGACGTGACCAGGTGACAAGGAGACCAGGTGACAAGGTGAAAGAGCGAGCGGATTTCTCCTCTCACCTTGTCACCGGGTCACCTTGTCACCGTGTCATCGCAAGCAGCAGGAGAAAACCATGCTTACGTTTTGCAACGACATCGACCTGCTCCACTGGGAGCCCAACCTCCTGCGCGACGCGGCGTTCGCGTCGCAGCAGCTCATCAGCGGCACAGGCAACCTCGCCGGCAGCACCTTCACCATCGCGAGCGGCTCGTTCGTGACGACGCACGTGACCGGCGACCAGGTGATCGTCCTCACCGGCGCGACATCCGGGTCGTATCCGATCGTCTCGGTCGATGGCGCGACGCAGCTCACGCTGAGCGTGCTTTACGATGGGCTGTTCCCGGTGAGCGGCGAGCCGACGCCGACCCCGCCCGGCACGGCGAATGGTTTGTCGTACGCCATCCGCACCTTCTGGCCGCAGCGGCGGATTGTCAGTGAGCTGCTGCTGCAAGCCGCCGGGCTCGATCCCTCCGATCCGGACGCCGAACAGAAAATCCTCAATCCCGAAGCGTTCAAGCGCGCCTGCACGCTGGGGACTTTGCATCTCATCTATTCCGCGCTGGCCGCGGCGGCGGTGGAGCCGACGAACCTGATGCTCCGCGTCGAGCTCTACGAACGACTCTACCGCCGCGCCATTCGCTGCGCGACGGTCAAGCTCGATCTCAACCTCGACGGCCGAATCGACGCGCTCCGCCGGCTGAACGTGATGGACCTGGAGCGCGTGTGAATTTTTCTTTCTTTCGAAAACGCGCGGGAGGCCAGCCATGAACCTGACGACTTTTCTCGCCGACGCGCCCGCGCTGGCGCCCGCGGCGATCGATTCACTCGCCAGCCTCGGGGCGGCGGGATTGATGGGCGCGATGTGGCTGTGGGAGCGGCGGACGAGCCAGAAGCGCGAACAGCAACTGGACGACGCGCACGCCCGCATCATGGGCGATGGCGTCCAGCTCGAGCAGCTCATGAGCATCGTGCGCCAAAACGCCGAAGCGATCGCGCGGCTCTGCACGACCCAGGACCAGTTGCTGCGAAAACTCGATCGCGATGAAAGGAGCACGACATGACCCGAAAACTTTTTCTACCGGTTGCACTCGCTTTAGTAAGTGCTGCCGGTTCCGGATGCGCCACCTTCACCCGCGCGGAGATGGACCTGGTGACGCAAGCGCGGCGCGGCGTCGAGCTCGTCGCGCAGCACGATGACCAGCGCGACCGCGCCGTCGCGGAGCTGGCCCGCCTGCGCCGTGAAAAACTCGATCAGGCGTTCGATGACGACGTCCGCGAACGCGCGACGCGGGAAACGATCGATCCGGATTGGGTGATCGAAGCGCGCCGCGCGTATGCGGTCGGCATCGACGCTTACGCGAAGGCGCAAGCGGCGAACGATGCATCGGCGCGCGTTCGGAAACAAAACCTCGCAGCGATCAACGCGGCGCTCGACCGCTTGCAATGGATGCAATCGATCCGCCTGAGGCTCGACTTGTTCAACGACAACAACAACGAAAACAACAACCCATCGCAGGAGCAGCCATGACCATCAATCTGAAGGAAGAAGTCCGCCGCGCGCTGCAAACCGAGTGGCCCGCCTTCGCCGCGTCGCACCCCAAGCTCGCCGCGGTGCTCGACGAGACGGTCCTGGTCGATCCGGCGATCCAATCGCTGGCCGACGACCCGGATTACCTCGAAGCGATGCAAACCGCCTCCGCCGTCGGCGCCGGCAGCGAAATCATCGCCGACATCATCCTCCGCCACGTCCGCCAGTGGCTGCGACGGCTCGTCTGAGCCCTGAATAGGTGATTGACGAGGAGGGCGTGAGGGACGAAGTCTTTCGGGTTGCTGTCAGAACATCGACCCAAAGACTCAAAAGGCGGGAACACGAATCGACCCGAATCGACACGAATGAACACGAATCAAATGCGCTTCTTCGCCCGCGCCCCGCGCGCCGCCGGACGATAACCTGCGCCCGTTCGCGGTCGATATCCGCGCGCGCGGCGCAACTGTCGAAGCGGACGCACCTACCCGCGTCCGCGCCCCGCCGTTGTCGCCACGGCATCGGACCCGAGGCGCAAAATAACATGCCGTGACGTGCCTGGCCGTTGAGCTTTGCGCTCCGCCGCGGCGCCCGCTCAAGTCCGCAAAAATCGTTGCCGGAACACCGCTTACGGCCGTATCCTATCCCGAACCGGCAGCATGCGATCTTGCGCCGCCGGTCAGGTTAATCGAAGGTTATGCGTACGCGGCGGCACAGTCCCATTCCGACCCGAGAGATCCACATTGAGCAGCCGCTGCGGACGTGCATCGAGCAGATCGCGACCCAGTGCTCCCTCGAATGCTGTGGGATCGACGCCTGCTCGGTTTCCGCCTGGCTGTTGAAACTGTGGTCGGATTCAGTTGGGAAGGCCAAGACGCGCTCCGCGATCGGCCAGGCGCTCGAGATCGTGCGGCTGTGCGACGACTCGACCGAGCCGCTCTCGTGCGAATTGCTGAGTTACCGGGAACTCTGCACGCCTGCTGCGGAAGGTGAGACCGAGCGCGGCGGCTTGGAGCGGGTGCAGGATGAAGGCCGGCGGCGCCTGCGCGATTTTTTCGCGTCCTTGGCGGAGGCCCTGCGGGCGTACGCATAACCACGCACTGCAACGGACCGGCCGGGCGGAACATTCCCTGTGATTCCAACGCGGCTCGGCGCCCGGCCGGCCGTTGAATGCTGATCCGTTATCTGCCTGTCGGGAACCCAAAGGGGCCATTCCGGATTCAATGGCTTGGCGCGAATGCGGGGGGCGGGCGACGGAACCATACGGCCCCAAGTTTTAGGGGGGGGCTTCGCCCGGTCGTGCCGACCGCAGGTCCCCGCACCCCCCACCCACTTCGGGAGGAGCCGGCTCAAGACGCGCGGGGCAAGCCCCGCGGTTAAATGTGTGGCGGGCCGCGCTGCCGCGCGGACGGCGGTGACCATGCCCCGCCGATGTGAAGGGTTGTTTCGTCGCGCGGCACCGGCGTCGCGCCGCACTCCGGGCAGCGGTCGGGTGTGGCGCGGAGGTCGTAGCCGCAAGAAGCGCAACGGCTCGCTCGAGTGGCACGTGGACGGCGACGCCATGCGATAAAGCCGCTGACGACGACGACGGGCCATAGCGGGACGATCAGCAAGGCGAGATGCGGCGCATTCTCGATTCGAATGGTCACGAGGCTTCTGAAAGCAGAGACGTGGCCATGCGGCGGAGTCCAGTAAAATACCCACCTGGCGGTGACATCCGCTTCCGTCGTGTCCCCTCTATAGATATAGATGAAGAGGCTTCCCCGCGTGAGCGAGATTGCGAGGGGCGCGGCACCTGACCTCTGCCGCATGATCGTCGCGACGCGCCAGAAGCTGAGAACGATACCGACAAACAGGACCAGCGACACCATCCCCGCGAGGTTGAACAGCTTCCGCCGCACAACTCAGGAGTATACGGCGCGCCGCGGGCATCCAGCGTCTCCCCCACCCGCGGGCGTGGGCCCCGACCGCCACGCCGGGCGTGCGAGGAACGAGCGGAAGCCCGGCGAAGCAACACCGCGCGAAGGTCTTCATAAGATAGATCCCGAGGCGACAATCCACGCGAAGTTAATTGAGACGGTTTGTCTTTGCCCTAGAATCACCGCCCTATGGCTTCCGATCCGTCCAACCCGCAACCGCCGCAAAAATCCTGGCAAGCTCGCATCACAGGGGGAGGCGATGCAGGGGGGGCCGATGCGCTGGCTCAGTCGTTTGTCGAGTCGATCAGCTACGACCGCCGGCTGTACAAGCACGATATCGCCGGGTCGATCGCGCATGCGGCGATGCTGGCGAAGGTCGGGCTGATCACGGAGCAGGACCGCGCGGCGATTTTCGAGGGGCTCAAGTCGATCGAGAAAGACATCGAGTCCGGGAATTTTGTCTTCGACGAGGCGATGGAAGACATCCACATGGTCGTCGAGGCGGAGCTGATCAAGCGGATCGGCGAGC
The DNA here is from genome assembly GCA_034666045.1 of Phycisphaerales bacterium. Classification (GTDB taxonomy): domain Bacteria; phylum Planctomycetota; class Phycisphaerae; order Tepidisphaerales; family Tepidisphaeraceae; genus JAICTV01. The sequence goes on from JAXDMN010000204.1 coordinate 7,938, forward strand.
CGGGCCGAAAACTGCATACGGGGAGGAGCCGCAATGATCAGGTGGCGCTGGATCTTCTGCTCTGGATCAATGGAGCGAGCGATGGCTTGTTCCGCCAACTCCTGGATCTCGAACTCGCGTTCGTCGGGCTTGCCGAGCGAAGCCAGCACGTTGTGATGCCGTCGTTCACTCACCTTCAACGTGCTCAGCCAATCACTGCTGGTGCGGAGGCACTCGCATGGGCTCAAATGTTCGCGTGCGATTTGGATCGGGTGATGTCTTATCGGCAGCGAGGTCTCCATTGCGTCGTGACCAGTAATCCTCTGGGAAGCGGCGCGATCGCCGGGACCTCCTTGCCGCTCGATCCCCGAATGATTGCTGATCATTTCGGTATTGACTACGGTCCTTCGAACAGTATCGAAAGGACCGCTTCGCGTGACCTCGCGTGCGATCTCGTATTCAACTGCGCCATGATTGCCCAGCACCTCTCCCGCTGGGCGGAACAGTGGATCATTTACATGACGACGGAGTTCGGCTTCATCCACATCGCCGACAAGTACACAACGTCGTCGTCGATGATGCCGCAGAAAAGAAACCCCGACATGCTCGAGCTGATCCGCGGGCGGTGCGGGAATGTTTATGGCGATCTGTTTGCGCTGATGACGATTCTGAAGGGCCTGCCGATCGGCTACAACCGCGACCTGCAGGAGGACAAGCGGATCGTCTTCCGGGCGTACGATACCGTCTCGTCCTGCCTGACGATGGCGGAGCGAATCGTTTCTTCGGCGCGGTACATGAAGGAGAACATCGAGCCGACGCTGGAGCGCGGATTTTTAGACGCGACTTCGCTGGCGGAGTATTTTGTGACCAAGGGGGTCCCGTTCCGCACGGCGCATCACATCGTGGGGACGCTGGTGGCGCGGTGCGAGAAGGAAGGGAAGACCGCGCTAGCGCAGCTCGGTGTCGACGCGATGAACGAAGTCGTCGCTGAAAGCCTTCGCAGCCACGGAAGCGGGTCCGTGGTCTTGACCGACGACGTCTTCAACGCGCTCGGCGCCCGAAATGTCGTCAAGCGTTATCAGAGCGCCGGCGCTGCGGGTGGGAAACCGTTCGAAGAGCAGCTCGCCGCGTGGAAGCAGCGGCTCGGGATGTGAGCGTGCGAGCACGCGCGGGCGCGCGGGCGGGCGCGGGGCGAGGGGCTCACTCGTCCTCATCCAAAAACGCTTCGATCAGTTTGACGACTGCCGCCGGCGCCTGGCTGTCCGGGCGGTTGGTCATGCAATCGCCCAGAAAATCGCCGTGGCCGCCGGGAACGATCATCAGCCGGCCCTTGGGCAGCAGACGCGCCATTTTTAGCGCGTGCTCGGGCATTACGACATCGTGATCGCCGACCATCACCAGCGTGGGCGCGGCGATCCCGGAGATATCCGCGCCCGGCCAGTCGGTGAACGTCGCCATCCGTTTCACGTCCTGATCGAAAAGTTGTTGCAGGTGCTTCGGGTCGGGGTTGATCTTGCGGTCGGCGGCCTTGAGCGGCTCGGGCATCATCGCGATGTCGGGATTTTTAAAACCGTCCCAGAAGCCGGGGACCATGCCGTCGTGACGGTACATCGCGGAGATTGCGATTAGCTTATTCACCTTGTCCGGATGGCGCAGGCCGACGCGGAGGGTGATGTTCCCGCCGTTGCTGAAGCCCATGATGTCGGCGCGGTCAATTTTCAAATAATCGAGCAGCGCGGCGACGTCGTCGGCGGAGTTTTCGAAAGTGAACGGGCGGTCGATCGCGGCGGTGTGGCCGTGCCCCTGCTCTTCGATCGCGATGACTTTCCGCGAGCGCGACAACAGTGGGATCACGCGGCTCCAGTTTGATTCGATGGTCGACCCGCCGCCGTGGATCAGCACGAGTGGTTTTTCGCCGCCGCCGGCGCGGCCGTCGCCATGGATTTCGTAGTACAGATTGAGGCCGTTCACCGGCGCGTAGCCGCCATTCTGTGCTGACATGGTGCGTCCCGTTGACTGATGGGTGCATGAGGCGACGCCGACCAGCAGCGTCGCGGCGAAGATGGCGAGCAGACATCGCACGAAGCGTTCTCCTTTCGCGGACGACGCGAATCATATAATGCGAGCGGCGGACGATGAAGCGGGTTGTGGTTCTCGGCACCTCCGGATCGGGCAAGACGACGCTCGCGCGCGAGCTGTCGCGGCGGATGAACGCGCCGCACATCGAGCTCGACGCGCTTTACTGGGGGAAAAACTGGACCGGCATAGACAAGCCGCTCTTCCGCCAGCGCGTCGAGCAGGCGACGGCGCAGGACGCGTGGGCCCTTTGCGGAAATTATGTTTCGGTGCGCGATCTGACCCTCGCCCGCGCGGACACGGTCGTCTGGCTCGATTATCCGATGACGCTGGTCTTCACCCGCGTGTTCATCCGAACCATGCGCCGCGGCATCACGCGCGAGCTGCTCTGGGGCAACAACCGCGAGTCGCTGCTAACCAACTTCTTCTCGCGCGAGTCACTGCTCCTGTGGGTGATCGATACCTGGCGAAAGCATCGCCGCGATTACCCCAGGATTCTCCGCAGTGAACCCTGCCGCCATTTGCAAGTCCTTCGGTTCCGCTCGCCGCAGGAAACGGACGCGTGGCTGTCACAGCTCGGGCCAGATCTGTAGCACGTCCGCGACGGTGTCGGCGATCAACTGAAAACTCTCGCGCGTGTAGCCGCCGCTGGGCAACATCATGGTCGGGATGCCGCGCGTGATGAGCTCATTAAGGACGAACCGATCGCGTTTCAACACGTCGGCGGCGGTGACCGCGAGCGCGCCGAGCGGATCGCTGCGAAAGATGTCGGTACCGGCGTTGTAGATCGCGAAAGCGGGCGGCGACGATTTCGAGATGCCGTCGAGGAAGGGCGGCAGGGTCGACCTGAGCGTGGCGAGGTACTCGCTGTCGAGCTGATTCGGCCTGACCGGGACGTCGCAATCGTTGCGTCGCCGCGCCTCGGCGTCGTTCGGGTAGATCGCGGCGTTATAGAGGTCGTAGATAAAGACGCGGTTGTCGTCGGCGAATGCGCGGCAGACGCCGTTGCCCTGGTGCGCGTCGCAGTCGACGTAGACGATCTTGTCGTCGTCCTTCAGCCGCCCCTCGCGCCGCAGCGCGTGGATGGCGATCGCGATGTCGTTGTAGATGGAGAATCCCTCGCCGCGATCGGGGCCGGCGTGGTGGTAGCCGCCCGAAAGGTTGATCGCCAGGCCGCACGTCATCGCTTCGCGCGCGGCGAGGATGGTGCCGGCGGTGGCCCAACGCATCGGGCGCAGAACGAAGCGGTCGATGAGAAACGCCGGCACGCGGCGCAGCGGCGGAACTTCAAGCGCGCGGGCGACGTATGCCGAATCGCGAAGACGATCAAGATACGACAGCGTATGCACCCAAAGCAGTTCCTCGCGCGTCGCAGGTCGCCGCGGACGCAGCGTGCGCTGTTTCACGTCGCGGCCGAAGCGGCGACACAGCGCGCGATAGGCGCGGCCGTACTTTCGTGAGTCGAACGGATGCAGCCGCTCGACGCCGAAGAAGCCGATGTTGTAGTGACGGCTGTAGACGATGTGCGGGCGGACAATCACTTCAGCACCATCTGCTCCAGCGCCTGTCGGACCGCGGCGATTTTATCTTCTAGCTTGGCGTACGCGTTCACGTGAACCACGCGCGGGTGCGCCGCCCACAGGGTCTTGAGAAGCGCGTTGCTGCGCACGGCGGCGGCGGCGTCTTCGAAGCGGCAGAAATTCGTCGCGTCGCCGTCGTAGAGGCCTAGCGCCGCGGAGGTCTCCAGCATGATGACCGCGTCGTAGCGCTCCAGCTCTGCTTCATGCGCGCTGCCGACGTCGCGCCAAAAAGCTTGCGGGCCTTCGGGCCAATAGGCGGAGCCGTCGACGGTGCCGCGGTCGAGGAGGAGGATTTTCGCCGGGTGCTCGGCGGCGAGGCGGGATTCCTGCTCGAGCTGCAGGCGATACATGCGGCGCTGCGCGTCGTGGCGACCTGGCAGGTCGAGCTTGTCCCAGCGGGTTTGCAGCAGCGTGTAGATCTGCGTGGCGGCCTCGGGGACGCAGATGAATTTTTCCGGACGCTCGGCGGCGAGGGTCGTGGTGATGACGGTTTTGCCCGAGCCGGGGCCGCCGGTGATGACGATCTTTTTCATTACGACGCCGGGCTCACGGGCTGCGCCTGCTGCCGGCGGCTGCGCCACGCGCGGATCGGGCGCATCACGTCGTTGCGCCAAAGCCGCATCAGATCGATCGTTCGCTCGCGCCACTGCGCCAGTTTCTCCGCGGCGCTGCGCTTGCCGCCGATGACCAGCAGAACGGTGCCGGCGAAGACGAGGGCGAAGCCGACCAGCAGCACCGCCGCGCGCAGCGTCACGAAGAGGACGAGCAGCGTCGCGGTGATCGCCCACACGAACGCGCGCCAGCACGTGTGGATGACCGAGCGTTCCGCCCCGAGCGCGGGGCCGAAGTAATCGAGGACGGCGAGCGGAGTGGTCATGGGGTGCTCCCTGTGGGCGTGCTCCATTTTAGCACCTCCATTCTACATCACCGGCGGGCGGCCGAGGTGGCGGCGAATCTGCGAGATCTGCCCGGCGTGCATCATCGAGTGGAAGGCCATGAAATTCGCCAGCTCGCCGGCGGTGCCGAAGACCGGGTGCGGTTTTTCCAGCGGCTTGTCGAGTTGCTCCGGCGTCGCGCGCTTGACGGCGTCGATCAACGCACTGCGGTGCGCTTTGAACAGCGACATCAGCATCGTCACGTCACCGAACTCGCTGGCCTGCGGGCAACCTTCATCGCGGCTGAAGCGTTTCTCGAATCCGTCCGGCAGCGGCGGCGGCGTCACGCCGAACGCTTTTAGCGCGCTGCGCTCGCTGACGATCAGGTGGCCGATCGTCCACGCGGCGCAGTTGGCCTTTGGGGTGATGCGATGCAGCAGCTCGTCGGCCTTCAGATCGTCGCAGAAACGCCCGAGCACCATCAGCGATGCGTTGAGACTGTGGACGATGACGTCGTTGGCGGTCGGCATGGGTGTGATCCTCAAATTCGAACTTCGAACGGCAATAGTTTATCCGCCCGCGTGTCGAGCGTCACAACGGTCTTGATGCTCGCGCGGTTCAGCGCGCCGGGATTGATGATGCGCATCCGGCCGACGCGCTGGTCGGCGCGGATGTGCGTGTGGCCCTGACAGAGATAATCGTGCTCCTGCGCGGCCAGTAAATGCTGCTTGAGCTTGTAATCGTCGCCATGCAGGACGGCGATTTTTTTGCCGTCGAGCTCGAGGTTGGCGAAATTGCCGTAGCACGCGACGTCGATCGACGCGGCGTAGCGCGCGAGCCCGGCGCGGTCGAAATCGGTGTTGCCGAAGACGAACGCGGACGGCAGGCCGGCGAGCAGGTCGATGCACTCCTCCCCGCCGATGTCGCCGCAGTGGATGAAAAACTCGGCGCCGGCGTTCTGCAAGGTCCGAATACCCGCGGCCATCCAGTCGGCGCGGTCATGGGTGTCGCTCAGGATGCCGATGATCACGAAATGAGCGTATCGGACGCTGGGAAGTCCGGGAAGCGGGCGAATGAGCGGGTTGGGAGAATTGTTACACGCTGCTAACATGAATGTGATGACCGCGGAGACGCGCGAGACATCTTCTGGATCTGCTGAGCGAGAAACGGCTGCGCCCGCGCGGCGAAACCGCAAGCGGGAGGGTGCGGTCATCGTCGAGGCCGAGCATGACGGCGCGGCGGCGGAAAAACTTCCGGAGAAACGTCTCGTCTCGCACGCGCTGCAGGCGGTAAACCGCGCCTTCTCCCGCGTCTATCACCGCCTGGAAGTCTTGGCGCCGTGCCGGCTGCCCAAGTCGGGCGCGGCGATCGTCGTTTGCAATCACACCAGCGGGCTCGATCCGCACCTGATCCAGTCGCCCTGCCCGCGGCTGATCACCTGGATGATGGCCAAGGAATATTACGACCTGTGGTACCTCAAGCCGGTGTTCGAGCAGCTCGGCGTCATCCCGGTGACGCGCAGCGGGCGCGACATGTCGGCGATGCGAGCGGCGATGCGGGCGCTGGAGAACGGGCAGCTCGTCGGAATCTTCCCCGAGGGGCGAATCGAAACCTCGCGCGAGATGCTGCCGTTCCAGACCGGCGTCGCGCTGATGGCGATGAAGACCGGCGTCCCGGTCTACCCGGCCTACCTCGACGGCACGCAGCGCAACAAGGAAATGCTCGCCGCCTTCATGCGGCCGCAACGCGCCCGGGTCATCTTCGGCGATGAAGTGAAGTTCGACCGGGCTGATCAGACCCGCGACGGGCTCACCGCCGCCACGATCATGATCCAATCAGCGGTCGAAACCCTCCGCCGGCGGATGAACAAGTCCGTGGCGGACCGTGGCTTGTGACAGAATCTCGCCGTCCGATCACAAGTTTGATTGAAGCCGGGAAAGCCGCTTTGCCGATCCCCCATTTAGTTATCGACCGTCACAGCACTTCCATCAATTTGACGGGAAGCTGTGGTGAGATAGGATGCTTGGGTAAAACTGGAAAGCTACGCGCAACGGCGCATTTTCTCCCCTCCGGAAGACACCGTGCAGAAATGCCGGTGTCTTCTTTATTTACGGAAGTACGCACCGCGCGATTCGCGCAAGGGATGGAGCCGGACTCTGTGAGTCCGGTTCGCTGCGCAGCAGCGAGTTTTTTTCGCGCGGTCGAGCAACCGTCACACGCGACTGCGTCGCGTACCGGACTCATAGAGTCCGGCTCCGTCCCTCGCGCGATTGATGTCGATTGTCGACCGGCGCGTTATGCGTCCAGCGACGTCAACCCCTCGCGGATCGCGTACTTGGTCAATTCCGCGACCGAGTGGATGCTCAGCTTCTCCATGATCTGACGACGGTGCGTTTCAACCGTCTTGATGCTCACCTTCAGATCCATCGCGATCTCTTTCGTCGCGCGCCCCTCGGCCATGAGCTGGAGAACTTCGCGTTCGCGCGGCGTGAGGCGCGCGAAGGCGCTGGTCTCGCCGTTCTGCTGACCCGGCGGGCGGCGGACGTAGTCGTCGACCACCACGTTCGCGATCCGCGGGCTTAGATAGACCTTGTTCGCGATCACGCTGCGGATCGCCGTCGCCAGTTCTTCGAACGCGCCGTCTTTCAGCAGATACCCCTTCGCGCCGGCCTTGAGCATCTCGCCCATGAAGCGGCGGTCGGAGTGCATCGAGAGCGCGACGACTTTCGCATCCGGTTCGCGCGACATGATCTGCCGCGTCGCTTCGATACCGTTGAGGTGCGGCATGCCGACGTCCATGATGACGACGTCCGGTCCCAGCTCTTTGGCCATCTGCACCGCGGAGCGCCCGTCGCGCGCTTCGCCCACGACTTCCATGTCCTCGTGTGAGTTGAGCAAACTTTTCAATCCCTCACGAACGATCTGATGGTCATCGGCCAGGAGAATTTTCGTCACCATCTGTATTACCTCCACCTAAGGAAGAAGACGTGCCAAGAGGAGCGGACAGTGTAACGCGAGTGCCGGTATCCGGAACGGAAGATATCTCGAATTTTCCGCCGATCTGCTCGAGTCGGGTGCGCATGCTGAAAAGTCCGAAACCGGCCTTTCCGTCCGGTGCAGCGGCCTCGCGGGCGATATCGAACCCGTCACCATCGTCGGCGACTGTGATCCGTACCCCCCCATCTGCCTTGCGAACGGAAATCCGTGCGGCGGTCGCGTTCGCGTGCTTGACGACGTTGATCAGCAGTTCGCGGGTGGACCGGAAGAGCAGTGACCTGAGGTCTTCTCCGATCTGATCCCCCGCCTGATCGCCGTCAACCGCCACTTTCAAGCCATATTGGCTGGTCATCTGCTCCGCAAGCCATTGCAGCGCCGCGACCAGGCCGAGCTCGTAAAGGATCGGCGGGCTCAGCTCGAACGTCAGCGTGCGCGTGTCGTCCAGCGTCTGCTCGAGCAGGAACATGGCATCGGCGAAGTCGCT
>JAXDMN010000205.1:0-21638 GCA_034666045.1 Phycisphaerales bacterium
TTCGCAGCACGAGCGTCGAGCGGCCCGGGCGGTCGAACCATTTGCCGGTGGTGTCGCGGCCCTGGCTGATCCACGGCGCGGCGACGAACGCCATGTCGCCGGCGGCGCTGGTCTCGATGTGGGCGGCGTCGAGCAGGAATTTGAAGCCGCGCGTGCAGCCCCAGATGTTCCTCCATTGCCCGTCGATCAGCCGGTCGCGTCCGACCACCATCGTCGCGAACGTGCCGAACCCAACGACGTTGTCAGCGAACATGTCGCGGGCGCGATCGTAATCGACCGCGCGCACGCACTCGGCGAACGCTTCGAGCCAGTGGCGGATCTCAACGAGCGCGGATTTCGACGGCACAACACGGTTGGCGGATGCGGTACTCATAAATCGGGCTTCTCTCCACTTCATCGGCCGCGCGGGCGTCCGGCTTGATTATCGACCGTAATCCTGACCCTTCCGATAGTCCCTCGACACCGCAATCCCGGTTATGCTCCCCCCTTTTCCGGTTTCTCCCGCGGAGGTCGTCGTGGCAGCAGGCAAAGCATTGGTCGTCTGGGGCGGCTGGGACGGACATCAGCCTAGGGAAGTTGGCGAACTCTTTCGCCGCGTGCTGGGCGAAGACGGATTCGACGTCGAGCTGAGCGACACGCTGGAATCGTTCAGCGACGAATCCAAACTCAGCCAGCTCGATCTCATCGTCCCGCACTGGACCTGTGGCCAACTGAAACCCGAGCAGCAGACGGCGCTCACGAGCGCCGTCCGCAACGCCGGCGTCGGCATCGCCGGCTGTCATGGCGGAATGTGCGATGCGTTTCGCAACAGTTGCGAATATCAGTTCATGACCGGCGGGCAGTGGGTGGCGCATCCGGGCAACGACCAGGTTCGCTACATGGTCCGCATGAAGGACAGCCGGCATCCCATCACCGAGGGGATCAAGGATTTTGAAGTCCACTCCGAGCAGTATTACATGCACGTCGACCCGGCCGTGAAAGTGCTCGCGGACACGGTCTTCCCCGTTCCCGGCGTCGACGGCCCGCACGTGCCGAACGGCAACGTCAACATGCCTGTCCTCTGGACCAAGATGTACGGTCGCGGGCGCGTCTTCTACAGCTCGATCGGCCACCAGGCCGCCAATGTCGCCGCCGAGCCGCACCTCACGATCATGCGTCGCGGCTTCAAGTGGGCCGCCGAGGGAAAAATGCGCCCGGCCGCCCGCGCGTAGCGGTCGTGCCGAAGGTCCACCTCATTTGCCCGTTACGCCGCGGGCTTATACAACATCCCCGCCGATGATAATCACGATCGACGGCCCGGCCGGAACGGGTAAATCGACTGTCGCCCAGACGCTCGCGCAGCGTCTCGGCTTCGATTTCCTCGACACCGGCGCGATGTACCGCGCCGTCGGCCTCGAAGCGCTCCGCCGCAACGCCAATCTCGAAGACCCGCGCGAGCTCACCTACATTGCCCGGCACATCCGCATCGATTTCGACTGGTCGAAGCGCCCGCCGCTGGTAAAGCTCAACGACGACGTGGTCGGGCACCTGTTGCGCGGCGGCGAGGCGACGCGGGCGGCGTCGTATGTCGCGGTCGTCCCGGCGATCCGTGAATTGCTCGTCGCCCAGCAGCAACGCATCGGCCGCGAGCGCGAGAACCTCGTCACGGAGGGCCGCGATCAGGGCACGGTCGTTTTCCCGCAGGCGGAATTCAAGTTCTACCTGGACGCTTCGCCGCACGAACGTGCCCGGCGGCGCGCCGCCCAGCTTCGCGCGCGCGGCGAGATCATCGACGTGAGCGAAATCCTCGGGCAGATCGTCGCGCGCGACACGCGCGACGCCACGCGCTCGGTCGGACCGCTTGCCGTCGCGCACGACGCGCAAGTCATCGACACGACCGGACTGACGCAGCAGCAAGTGATCGAGCAGATGATCGCGCGCGTTCAGCCGGGTCAGCGAGTGACGCAATGAGTGTGCCGACCGACGCGCCGCCGCCCGCGACCCTCGAACCCGCGGAAGTCACCGAGCCGCTGATCTACAGCATTGGCCGGATCTTCGCCCGGCCGTGGGCGGATCAGTGGTTCGACCTGAAAGCCTACGGCATCAACAACGTGCCGCAGCGCGGCGGCGTGCTGATCGTCTCGAATCATCAGAGCTATCTCGATCCGATCCTGGTCGCGGTGAAGCTCAAGCGCCCGCTCAGCTTTCTCGCGAAGAGCGAGTTGTTCAAGAATCCGTTCTTCGGCGCGTTCATCGGCAGCTTCAATGCATTTCCTGTCCGCCAGGGCGAGGGCGACGTCGGCGCCGTCAAGGAGACGATCCGTCGATTGCAGGAAGGGCACGCGCTCAACATGTACCCGGAGGGGACGCGCTCCCCGAACGGCGAAATCATGAAGATGCAGGCGGGCATCGGGCTGATCGCCAAGCGTGCCGGCGTGCCGGTCGTGCCGGCGGTGATCGAAGGGTCGTTCCAGGCCTGGCCGCCGAAGCGCGGGCAGATCATGTTCCGCCCGCACCCTGTGCGCATCGTGTACGGCCCGCCGATGGACCTGCGCAACTTGAAGGCTTCGCAGATCGTCGAGCGGATCGGCACGACGCTGCACACGATGTTCAACGATCTCCGCCAACGCGAACGGGAGCGCAATCATGCCCGCCGCTGACGACAATTCGCTCGCCGCCCTCACGAGTGCCGCGCTGCAATTCCGCGACGAGCGCGAATGGAAGCAGTTCCACAACTTCAAGGACCTGGCGATCACGCTGGCGCTCGAATCGGCCGAAGTGCTCGAGCACGCGCAGTGGAAGAACGCGAAAGAGCTGGAGAAACATCTCGCCGAAGCGCGTGAACACGTCGCCGACGAACTGGCGGACGTGCTGCACGTGCTGCTGCTGCTGGCGGAGCACGCGAAAGTCGACTTGGCGGAAGCATTCCGCGCGAAGCTGAAGAAGACCGCGAAGAAGTATCCGGTGGAGAAGTCGCGGGGATCGGCGAAGAAATACGACCAGCTTTAGATGAAAGCACGAAATCCGAAGCACGAAAACCTAAACAAACGGCCGGAAGTAAGAAGAAAATGTCAAAACGATTTTCTTCATTCGGATTTCGAATTTGTTTCGGATTTCGTGCTTCGGATTTCGGATTTATTTCACCTTCAGCGGCGCCTGAATCGTTACGTCCGTTCCCTTCCCCGCCACAGACTTGATCGTCATCGACCCGCCCAGTGCCGCCAGGCGTTCTCTCAAGCTGAACAATCCAAACCCGCCGGTCTCCGACGCCTTGCTGATCTTGCTCGGATTGAATCCGCGGCCCACGTCGCGGACGGTGACGCGGAGGAAATCCTTCGATCGGGCGAGCGTCACGGTAGCGCGGTTGACGCGCGCGTGCTTGACGACGTTCCAGAGCAGCTCCTGCACCGCGCGGTAGATGACGCGCAGCACGTCCTCGTCCAGCCGCGTCGTGCGCGCCCGGTCACGGATCGTTACCGTCAGCCCGTGCGCCGCCATCCGCTCCTGCACCCACTCGATCGCCGGACGGAGCTGCCCTTCGCCGAAGGTCATCGGGCTCAGGTCGTACATCAGCACGCGCACCTGGCGGAGCACTTCGCGGACGCACTCGACCGCCTCGACGTAATTGGACGGCGGCTTGCCGCCCGGGAATTCGTTCTGCGCGACTGCGAGCTTCATCAGGCACGAGGCCATGATCTGCGCGAGGTTGTCGTGGAGGTCGGCGGCGATCGCGTCGCGCGCGCGCTGCTCGGCGTTGGTGGTTTCGAGCGCGAGCTCGCGCAAGCGCGACTGCTGGCGCTCGAGCTCTTCGGTGCGCTCACCGACGCGGCGCTCGAGCAGCTCGTTCATCTGCCGCGTCTGGTCTTCCAGCCGCTTGCGCTCCGTGTAATCGCGCATCAGCTTGACGTAGCCGATCAGCTTTCCATCCGCGTCGTTCAGCCGCGTCATCACGCCGCTGCCCCAGAAGCGCTCGCCGCTCTTGCGCAGGTGCCAGCGCTCATCCTCAACGCGTCCCTTGCGGCGGGCGGTGGTCAGCTCCATCTTGTCCACGCCGGCGGCGCGATCCTCGGGGGTGAAGATGATCGACGCCGATTTGCCGAGCATTTCGCGCTCGCTGAACCCGAGCATCTGCCGCGCCCCCGGATTCCACATCTGCACGCGGTTTCGCGTGTCCATGACGATGATGGCGTAATCGCGGACCTCCTTGACGAGGAGCATCGGGAGCTGCTCGCCGTGAAGGCGGAAAGATTGAGTCGTCGTTTTTCCTCTGGCCACCGTAAGTCCTGCGATGTGAAGTGCGCGCACCGTGGAAAAGCTTGCGGAATTCTTCGCTGACAACGAATACCATCCCGGCGTTCAGCAGCATAGGTCCAACCGCGCGGAGGAATGATGATTTTTCTGGCGAGATGCGTAAGTGTCATTGTTCTGACAATTGTCGCCTGTGCCGACATCGCGATCGCACAGCCGGCCGCGCAGCCGCCGCGCATCCGTCTACAGACCGTCGTCAAAGGACTTAGCAGCCCCGTCGACGTCCTAAGCGACGGCAGCGCCGATCGCATGTTCATCGCCGAGCAGCCCGGCCGACTGCGATTGATGATCAAGGGCAAGCTCGAAGCGACGCCGTACCTCAACATCGCCGACCACGTCACTCATCAGGGCGAGCTCGGCTTCCTCGGCGTTGCGTTCCATCCTGACTTCGCGAAGAACGGCTACTTCTACGTGAACTACTCCGCCGGCACGACCCAGCAGAAAACGTTGCACACCGTCATCGCCGAGTTTCACGCCGATCCGAAGGCGAAGGTCGTCGACCCCAAGACCGAGCGCGTCGTCCTCGAGTTGCCGGATCCGTACAACAATCACAACGCCGGGCAGCTTCAGTTCGGGCCGGACGGGATGCTCTACATCTCCATGGGCGACGGCGGCAGCGGCGGCGATCCGCAGAACCGCGCGCAAAACCCGCAGGAATTGTTCGGCAAGATGTGGCGGCTCGACGTGAACCAGCGCAATCCGTACGGCATCCCGAAGGACAACCCGTTCGTGAACGACAGCCGCTTCCGGCCAGAGATTTGGGCGCTAGGACTGCGGAACGTCTGGCGCTTCAGCTTCGACCGCAAGACCGGCACGTGCTTCGCCGGCGACGTCGGGCAGAACGCCTACGAAGAAATCGACGTCCTCGAAAAAGGCGGCAACTACGGCTGGCGCATCCGCGAGGGGCTACACCCCTTCAAGCCGGACGAGAAGCCGGTCACCGGCAGGCTGATCGACCCGATCGCCGAGTACGGCCGCGATAAAGGCCAATCCGTCACCGGCGGCGTCGTCTACCGCGGAAAGAAATTCCCCATCCTCGACGGCATCTATTTTTATGCCGACTACGCCAGCGGCCGGTTCTGGGGGCTGAAGTACGAGAACGGCAAGACGCTTGCGAACGAAGAGCTGAAGGTCACCATCAACGGCCAACCCACGCTCAACCGCGTCCAGCCCAGCGCATTCGGCGAAGACAAGGACGGTGAGGTGTACGTCTGCGACCACTCGCGCGGGTCGATTTACATGATCGTGGCGGAATGAGGAAGAATTGAGTCATTGAGAGATTGAGTCATCGGGTCATTGAAAGAGAATGCCGTCTCTTCCAATGACCCGCTGACTCAATGACTCAATTCCGATTACTTCTCTTCGATGGTGATTTTATTGATCTTCGTCGGGTCGCGCGGGCGATCGTTCGCGCCGGTCGGCGCGTTCACAATTTTATCAATCACTTCCAGGCCCTGCGTCACCTTGCCGAAGGCGGTGTACTGGTTGTCCAGGTGCGGGCTGCGCGCGTGCATGATGAAGAACTGGCTGCCGGCGCTGTTCGGGTCGGCGGTGCGGGCCATCGAGAGGATGCCGCGGTCGTGCTTCGTGTCGTTGAACTCCGCCTTGACGCGATAGCCCGGCCCGCCGGTCCCGGTGCCGGTCGGATCGCCGCCCTGGATCATGAAGCCGGGGATGACGCGGTGGAAGATGACGCCCTCGTAGTACCCGTCGCGCGCAAGGAAGACGAAGCTGTTCACCGTCTGCGGCGCCAGCTTGGGCCAGAGCTCGGCGACCATCGTGCCAGCGGTCGTGTCGATCGTGGCGATATAGGTCTTGGTCGGATCGACCTTCATCGCCGGCGGTGCGGAATACTGCTTGGCCATTTTGTTCTCCGGTTGAGCGGCGGACGACTGATCCGACGCGGGTTTGGTCTGACCGTCGCTCGACGAGCCGCTTGAAGACGAGTCGCTCGCGGACGGCTTGCTGCCTTCATCGGCCTGCGAACATCCAACGAACGCCGACACGGCGAGCATCAGTACGATCGCGAAAGTCTTGTTCATGCGCGTTTTTTACCGGGGTTGGGCGGCGACCGCAACGTCCGGGGGCCGCGCGGGAGCGAACTCTTGCGGCGGCGCAAGCGGTTGCGCACGTTGCGGACGAACCAAGTTGCAGGCTGATTACTTGTTGCTGACGCGTTCAATGTCCGCGCCGACGGCGGCGAGCTTCTGCTCGATCTTCTCGTAGCCGCGGTCGATGTGATAGACGCGGTCGATCCGTGTTGTCCCCTTCGCCGCCAAACCAGCCAGCACGAGCGCCGCCGACGCGCGAAGGTCGCTCGCCATCACGGCCGCGCCTTGCAGTTGCTTCACGCCGTGCACAATGGCGGTCGGGCCTTCCTTGCGGATGCGCGCGCCCATCCGATTCAATTCGCCGACGTGCAGGAAGCGATCCGGGAAGATGCGTTCGGTGATGACGCTCATCCCGTCGCCGATCGCGAGGTACGCCATGAGCTGCGCCTGGATATCGGTCGGGAAGCCGGGATATGGCTGCGTCGTCATCTCGATCGGATTGATCCGCCGCGAGGCGTTGACGAAAATCGTGCCGTTCTGGCGTTCGATCTTCACGCCGACTTCTTCGAGCCGATCGACGACCGCGATCAGATGATCGAGGTTGCAGTTTTTCAGTTCGAGTTCGCCATTGCTGATGGCGGCGGCGATCATGAAGGTGCCGCATTCGATGCGGTCCGGGATGATGCGGTGCTCGGCGCCGTGCAGCCGGTCGACGCCCTCGATGCGAATCTCCGGCGAGCCGTGGCCGGTGATCTTCGCGCCCATCTTGTTCAGAAGGTTGCCGCAGTCGGTGACTTCCGGCTCGCACGCCGCGCCGACGAGGATGGTCTCACCCTCCGCGAGCGCGGCGGCGCACATGACGTTGATCGTCCCGAGAACGGTCGGCCCCTGCGCCCCGCCGAGATACATGCGCGTGCCCTTGAGCCGACCCTTCGGCACTTCGCCGACGATGTTTCCGTTTTCGTAGTGGAACGACGCGCCGAGCTTTTCCAGCCCGCGCGTATGCAGATCGACCGGCCGATCGCCGATCGCGCACCCGCCCGGGATCGAGACGATCGCCTTGCCGCGCTTCGCGAGCAGCGGCCCGAGAACACAGATGCTGGCGCGCATCGTCTTGACGATGTCGTAGCGCGCTTCGCAGTTTTTCTCGTCGCGCGCCTCGAGATCGAGCGGCCCATTCAGGTCCGGCCCGTCGCCGACGGTTTTGGTTTTCGGTTCGTGACGATAGACGTGGCAACCCAACTCGCCGACGAGCTTGAGCATGGAATCGATATCCGAAAGTCGCGGCACGCCGTGCAGCGTGATCTTCTCGTTGGTCATCAACCCGACTGCGAGAATCGGGAGCGCGGAATTCTTGCTTCCGCTGATTTCAACTTTGCCTTTGAGCCGATTCCCGCCCCGAATGATGAAGCTGTGCATTTGCCGCCCGTCCTTGGCTTAAAGAAAGATGCGAGCCCACGAAACGGGATCACAAGACTTTCCGTCTTATCGGCCAGTCCGTTGGCCGAGAATCAATCGTCAGTACTGCCCAACCACGGCAGTCCTGTTATCGGTCGGCGCGTCCCACTAACGCCGGAGCGATCAGTCGGTAATATGGACTTCTGGGCTGAGGAGTTCAAGACGGCCTGAACTTTTCTTTGCACTCAAATTGCAGGTGACATGAGCAACACAACCACCGTAGCGGCACCCGATCCCACTCTACCGGCAGATCTTGCCGCTCCGGCGCGCTCGGTTTATTCGGGCACGGAAAAATGGCTCGTGCTCACCGCCGCCTTCCTTGGCTGGATGTTCGACGGTCTCGAGATGGGGATCTTCCCGCAGATCGCGCGCTCGGCGCTCAGCCGCGAGATGCTCGGCCTCGACCCGTCCACCGCGGTCTCTGTCGTCGAGGATGCGATCAAGGGGTGGCACCAGATCATCAACGCGTGCTTCCTCTTCGGCGCCGCCGTCGGCGGGTTGCTCTTCGGGTGGATGGGCGACCGCATTGGCCGCGTGAAGGCGATGGCGTTCGCGATCCTCGTCTACTCCGGCTTCACCGGGCTGCTCTACTTCGTGCAGTCGCCCGGGCAGATCGCGGCGCTGCGCTTCATCGCGGCGATCGGCATGGGCGGGGAATGGGCGCTCGGCGTCGCGCTGGTGATGGAAGTGTGGGACGCGAAGTACCGCCCGCTGCTGGCCGGGATGATCGGCGCGGCGGCGAACGTCGGGTTCGTCATCGTCGGGTTGATCGGCGCGGTGATCAAGGTTGACCAGAGCAACTGGCGCATCTTCGCCGTCGTCGGCGCCGCTCCGGCGCTGCTCACGTTCCTCATCCGCCTGTTTGTCCCGGAATCACACGCGTGGAAGGAGACCCAGAAGGTCAAACCTTCCCGTCCGCTGGCTGAATTGTGGGGCGACAAGAAACTGGCGATGGCGGCGCTGCTGGCGATCGCGTTCGCGTCGGTCGCGCTGCTTGGCACGTGGGGCGCGGTGCAGAACATCCCGGCCTGGGTCGGTCATCCCGATTTCCCCGGCCGCACGCCCGCCGCGCAGGGCAACACGCAAATGGCGCTGGGCCTGGGGGCGATCCTCGGCTGCATGATCGCGCCGCTGGTCGCCGCCTGGCTCAACCGCCGCATCGCGTACTTCCTGCTCTGCGTCGGCTCGCTCGTCACCTGCCAGTTCCTCTTCCGCTCGCACCACGAATACAACTTCAACTTCCTGATCATGGCGTTCTTCGTGGGCGCGGTGACGGCGGCGGTGTACGGCTGGCTGCCGCTGTATTTGCCGGAACTTTTCCCGACGCGCGTGCGCGCGACCGCGCAGGGCATCGCCTTCAACTTCGGCCGCATCCTCGCCGGCGTCGGCGCGATCTGGGGCGGAACGATCGGCGGGAGCTACGCGAAAATGGGCGCCATCGTCTCGATGGTCTACGTCCTCGGCGCGATCTTGATCTGGTTCGCGCCGGAGACGAAGGGAAGACCGCTACCGGCGTGATCGGCGTTGCCGGCGGCGAACGAGTGTCGCCGCGGCGAGCAGCGCGAAACAACAAGTGGACGGCTCGGGGACGGCGACGATCGACGATGCGGACGCCGAAGTCGGAAACGGCGCACCCTGCGCTGCAAAGTTGAAATCGATCGTGCTGTAGTCGTCGCCGCTGATGATTCCGTCGTAGTTGAAGTCCCCGAAGTAATACCCGCTCGCGGCGGTGCCGACGTAGAAGTCGATGGACGAGTAATCGTCACCCGAGATGAAACCATCGAGGTTCGCGTCGCCGCCGTAGGTGTACATCACCAGCGTTGACGCGCCGGTCACGGTCTGCCCGGACCACGCCGCGGTCTCGGTTTCGCCGATGTCGAGCACGTCGCTGGCGTCGGCGACGGCGAGCGTCGTCAACCCGCCCGTCGCGGCGGCGGCGCTGCTCGTCAGCCCGGGGCCAGTCCAAGTTCCTTCGTTCTGCCCGCGCTGGATCATCCCGGCGACACCGGTGTAAACGCCGCCGCTGGCGACGCCGACGGCGGTCGTCGTCACGAGGCGATTGTCGTGCAGATCGACTTGCGCGGTGCCGGTGATCGAGAGCGCGCCCGTCTTGATGATCCGGCTTCCGCCGGCCGAAAGCTCGACTTTCGCGTCGCCCGTCGCGGTGAAGCTCGAGCTCGTGGTGAGCGATGCGTCGAGCAGCAGCGTGCCGTCGACCGCCTGCGTCAGACCGGTGTACGTGTTCGCCGCGGTCAGCCGCAACGTGCCGGGGCCGGTCTTGAGCAGCGCGGAGCCGCCGGAGATCGGCTTGGTGATCGTCAGCCCAAGCCCCTCGCCAACACCCATCGTGGTGCTGCTGGCGAGATTGATCGGCGTGTCGATCGTGTGACTGCCCTTGTAGACGTTGATCATCCCCTGCCCGCCGACATTGCTGAGTGTGAGCGTCGCGCTGCCGGAGAGCTTCTGGCTGTTCCAGTTGTCGAAGCGCAGCTCGCCGACGGTCGCGGCGGCGTCCATCGTGATTGTGCGCGGCGCGGTGAGAAAATCGCCGATCACCGCGATCGCGCCGGACGCATTGGGCATCGCGCCGGCGTCCCAGCTTGTCGTTGCGGAGAAGTTGACCACATCTTTCGAATTGGGGTTCGCGTTCCAGTAGTAGACCGGCTGCGACGTCATGAACAGCGACAAGCGCGGCTTCCCGGTCGCCGATTCGCGCGTGTTGAGCTGAATACGACTTGTGTCGGCGTCGCCATCCGCGTCGGCGGCGTACGGGGCCCAGCGTTCTTCGCGGATTACGACGAACGACAGGTCGAGGTCGGAATTCTTGCGGACGAATTCCGTCACGTCGATGCCCCACTCGTTCACCGTGTTGTCCCACGTCAACTCGCCAACCGGAAACGCGTCGCTGCCGACGTTCGCCAGCCGCGCATCGGTCGCGGCGGCGGCGCCGAGATCCGGCGCGTTGCTCCACGTGATGCCGCCTTCCGTCCACGAATCGGTCTTGATCCCGTAAACGTGCAGGATCGTCGTGTCGGTGTTGGCGATGTTGTTGCCGGTCAGATGCAGAAACGCGCGGCCGACGCGGGCATTGCTGTTCGCGCCGCGATTGAACTTCAAGTACGTCGCCTGGTCGTTCGTATCCGTCGCCGAGCGGGCGACGATCGCGGTCGTCGCGGCGCCGAAGTTCGTCGTCGTCGCGGCGTTGGAAACCTGCGCATCGGCGGTGGGATTGAGCGCGACGAGCGTCTGCCCGTTGGTTGCCATCGGCGCCGTGAGCAGCACCGTGCTCGCTTTTGACTGCGTGAACGACACGATTCCGTTCGCCGGCACAGTGAGGAAGTACGGGACGCTGCCGAGTTGCTTCTGGCTCACCTCCTGCACCGAGATCACCTGCCCCGCCGTCAGACCCCAGCTCGCGAGGTTCAGCGTGACGGCTCGATCGTTCGCCAGATCGCGATTGATCGAGAGGTAGTGGTAATTTCCCTTGCCGTAATCGACCGTCGCCGCCGAGATGTACGTGCCGTCGGCAGCCACGCTCTGCCCGAGCCGCGGACGTTCGTTCTTGAACGCCTTGGCGATCAAGCGCATCGACTCCGCCGCGCGCGTTGCGCCGGTCGTATTCTTGTTTCCCGATTCCGACACGTAATAGAAGCCGGTCTTCTGCGGTTCGATCGCGCCGTTGAACGTGCTGGTCCACTGCGTCTGGTTGAACTTGAACGCCACCATCGCCTTGACGTCTTCCGTCATCGCCAGCGGCAAACTGCTGGCCCACTCGGCGGCGTTGTAGTCGGTGTCGAGGCTGTCCGCGCGGCTGCTCCAGGTCTTGGACGTGTAGCGGTTGAATTCCGTGAACGCGACCGGCATGTTCAAGTGCGTCGCGTTGTAGAGCGGGATCTTTGAGTCGAACAACTGCTGGTCGGTGTCGAACCCGAGATTGCTGTAGCGATGCACGTCGTAGACGTCGAAGTTGTCGCGATCGATCGGCCGTCCCGCGTAGTCGATGCGGTTGTTCTCCAGCGCGGGCTTGCCCCACGTGTCGACGGTTCCATCCTGATCCGCCGCGACCGGCGCCCAGACCTGCGGCTTGAGATTCTTGCCGTAGATGCGATTGACGTCTTCCACCGCCGACTTGAACGCATCCGACGCGAGCCGCAACCGCTCTTCCCACCCGGGCGAGCCGACATCATCGAGATCCGGCTCGTTGTACATCTGCAGCTTCTGCGTGTCGAAATTTTTCGCCACGTGATAGCCCATCGCATAGTAGTGCTGCCACTGCTCCCACTTGTGGCCCCACGAGCCGTCATACGCATAGGCGTTGCTGCGAGTGGTCTGGAGGATCGGCTCGATACCAAGCTTTTGCAGTTCGCCGAACGCGTAGTTCAGGCGCGACTTGTTCGTGCTCGACAGCGTCTTGGTCTCAAAGCGTGAGTTGAACTGAGTCCAGTTGATGTAGGTCGGACTTTCCGGATTCGCGCGCAGCGCGGTCTTGCGCGCATCGAAATCCGCTAGCGTGTTGACGTTGTCCCCGTACGGCGCGATGTCGTCGAGAGTGGTCGGCTCGTAATCGCTCGACGGCGCCCAGAAGCGAAAGATATTCGCGCCGGAATACTCCAGCCATGCCGGCGTGTTGCCGTTTGGCATGAAGTGGCCCATGTTGTAGCCGATGTAGCGCGGCGTAACGCCGACGGCGGTGTTCTGCACGGTGACATTGGCGGTCGTCGTCGCGCCAAATGTCACATCCACCGCCGCCGCGATCGCGATCGCGCCGGCGACAACGGCAGCGGTCCCCCGCCCGAAAAGCTCGCTCCTCCGCATAGGCCGGCGATTGTATACAAACGCGGTTTCACTTGCTCGCACAATCCCCTCACGCGATGCTAATCTCATGAAACCGTGGAAGTTGCAGCACCTCACGCAGGCGACCGTCCGTGAGAACCGTTACCAGATCGCCATCTTGCCGATCGGCGCCTGTGAGCCGCATAACTTTCACCTGCCGTACGGGTCGGACGCGTTTCAGAGTGAGCTCATTTCCGATCGCGTCTGCGAACAGGCGACCGCGCTCGGCGCGAAAGTGATCCAACTGCCGACGATCCCCTATGGCGTGCAGAGCAACATGTTCGGCCTGACCGACGCGCTGCCGATCAACATCTACCCGGCGACGCTCTTCGCGTTCCTGCGCGACATTGTCGACTCGCTGGAGCGCTTCGGGATTTCGAAGTTGGTGATTTTCAACTCGCACGGCGGAAACGATTTTCTCAAGCCGTTCATCCGCGAGATGCAGGGCCGCTCGAAGATGTTCATCAGCGTCATCGACTGGTGGCGCGTCGGCCGCGACGTCTACGGCGACATCTTTTCGAAACCAGACGACCACGCGGGTGAGATGGAGACGAGCGTGAACCTGGCGATCGTGCCGGAGCTCGTGAGGATGGAGGACGCGGCGGACGGCGCGTTTAAGCCAACACGATTTGAAGCGGTGAACAAAGGCTGGGTGAGTATTTCGCGCCCGTGGCATTTGTTGACCGAATCGACGGGCGTCGGCGACCCGCGCGCGGGGACGAAGGAGAAGGGGGAGAAATATTTGTCGGTCGTGGTTCCGCGACTGGCAAAATTCATCGCAGAACTTTCCGCCGCGGACGTGAACGATGCGCAGTTCCCTTTCTAACATCGCGCGCGAAACCCAAATTTAGCCGCGTCGCTTGCGACGCGCGTAACCGCTCCGCAACGGAGCGCGCCTTCCGCGACAACGCGTGCTCGACATTCGAATGCTCGCGCGCGTCGCAAGCGACGCGGCTAAATGAGGTGTTCGATGTACAGACAGCGCGCGCGTGTCCGTCGCGCCCGGTTCACGTCCACCTCATCCGCTCCGCAAGCTCACAGACTAATGAGAAATAAACCATCGTGTGCGCGCTGCTGCTCATGGGAAGGACGCGCACGCTGTACCCCGGCACATCCACTGTCGCATCCGCCGGACGCCACGGAAGGTCGAGCCAGATCAGGTTTTCATGGTCCTTCAGCGTCGCGGGTCGACCATACGGCGACGTGTAGATGAACCGCACACCGCGCTCGAGAATTTTCTGCACGTCATCGACGTCGACCGGCGCATAACCGAGGTGCAGCGCCACATCCCCCGCAGTGAGATCGTTCGGATGCGCAAACTGAAGATCGCTGATCGACGGCAGCCACGCCAGCGGGTAATTCTTCATCTCCGCGACTTCAAGGATCTCCGGATAACTGTGCCCGACGAGAACCGTCGAAATGCGCTTCCCCGCGCGCACGGCATCGGCCATCCACTCCCCCGCCTTCGACAGTTGCTTCGATTGCTTCGCGAGGCCGCCGAAGAGCATCTCCAGCTCGCTCAGGAACGCCCCTGCGACATGCCCCGCCGGCAGCGGCGGAACGTAAATCTTCTCGTGGAACAGCGGCGGATACCACGGCTCGCGGACGTTGTCGTGCCTGAAGAACGCCGCGTTGCGGACGAGCGCGCCTTCGAGCCAGACGCTCATCCAGATGATCGGCATGCGTCCGCCGCGCGTCATCGCCGCGATCATTTCGCCGGCCGTCACCCAGCCGCGGACGAGCTGCTCGAACGGACGGATCGGCGCGAGCGGGCGGAGATCATCTTTCGCGTAGAGCCCCTCGTCCGGCCCCGCCCCGCCGGTGAAGCCTTCGAAGCGCCCGATCGGCGCCGCATCGCCGACATCTTCCGGCCTTCCGACAATGAAAATTTCCGCCGGGCCGTCGATCAGCCGCTGCCAGCGCGGATCATCGCGCAGATTCGACCGCCGCGGATCGGGCAGCGTCGTGTACGCGACGTCGTTCTCCAGCTCC
Organism: Phycisphaerales bacterium; assembly: GCA_034666045.1. GTDB lineage: Bacteria > Planctomycetota > Phycisphaerae > Tepidisphaerales > Tepidisphaeraceae > JAICTV01. The sequence goes on from JAXDMN010000205.1 coordinate 14,622, forward strand.
GCGACATAATTCGCCGGCTTGAGCCCCATCAATCCGCCCGCTCGGCTGCCGAATTCGCTCGGCCAGTAAGTGCCGATCTGCGGCGTAAACAAGTGCCCGTCTCCCTTGAGCAGCGGCAGCGCCATGCGCTGGCCGAGATCGATCAGGTGCGGAAGATCGGCGCGGATGTGCTGGATACGCTCGCCGACAAGCTGGAGATAGTTTTGCGACGGCATGTTTTCCTTTTCACTCCCTCTCCCACGTACTCGGGGGAGAGGGTTGGGGAGAGGGGCGAGCGGCGCCCCACGTGGAGCACCGATCGATTCGCCGCTCGATGACGGAACTGCGAATCGAACGATGCGCGACTCCACGCGCGTCCTGCCCCTCTCCCCTGCCCTCTCCCCCGAGTACGTGGGAGAGGGAGTAAGCGTTACAGATCCTTTACTCTCGGCTTGTATCGCTCCAGCAGCTTCGCGTTGAACGCATCGCCGCCCGGCAGATTCGCGCTGCGGAAGATCGGCGGATCGAGCTTTCGCCGTTTCATCTCGGCGACGGCTTCGATCACCATGCGGTGCGCGATGTACGCATCGACCATGGTGCTCGTCGGCGCGATCGGAACGTCGAAGCCTTCGACGTAAAAATCCGCGTCGCCGTACGGGTTCGCGTCGTCGATCTTCACATCGGCGTACTCGAAAAGATGCTTCTTGTTCGGGTGGCGGATGTGGTGATCGCGCGGGAGTTTTTGCTGCCAGTCGGATGAAGAGATCGCGATGATCTTCGCGCCGCGCTGCTTGGCTTCCTCGGCCGCGTCGATCGTCGTCGGGTTGTAGCCGATGTTGTGGAAGATGATGAGCAGGTCGTCCTGCTTCACATCGTAGTAGCGGATCAGGCACGCGCCGTAGCCGGTCGTGCGCTCGATCTGGATGTACTTCGTCGCCTGGCAGAGCGGCGAGATGTCGTGGCCATAAACGGGATTGACGTTCGCGAGCCCGCCGGCGCGGAAGAACATTTCGCAGACCATCATGACCGTGTGCCCGCCGCCGCCGTAGACGTGGATGAGCCGGTCCTGCTCGTACGCGTCGGCCATCATCACGCCCGCGCGGCGGATGTTTTCGGCCTGCGATTTTTCGATCGCTTCCAGCTTGCTTTCGACATTTTTCAAATACGCGGCGCCGCGCGAAGGTTGGTTGGACATGAGGCGTGATGGTAATGGCGGCGTCGCAATCGCTCAAAGCCGCTGCCAATGACGACCAACCCATCGCCCGCGCTGCGCTCGCGAACTCGCGCCGCTTCGCGCACAACCCTCGGCGCCGGCGGCGCGCCGCCTCGTCGAACATTTTTCCACCGCGCGCGTCGCCGCGCGAAAAAGCGCGAAGGGTGTTTGCCGCCACGCCCGTCGCGTTGGCCGCGTTTTGCATCGCCGACGACTTTGGACTCATCCGAGCATCGAATCGTGCGGCGGCCGGTCCGGGCCGAGGCGTTTTTTATCCCCGGCCGGGCCAAGAGTTAGGCCGGGAAATTTGAGTGTCCTCGCGAAAAATAAGGAGTTATGAACGTCGGCCGGAGTGGTAGGAATTCGCGATTTTCGACCCGCCGAGCGTCCGCCTAACCGGTTAACTAATTGGTGAACACTCGGCCCAGCCCGCGGCGACGCTGAAAACCGCTCAAACAGCGCCGCCATCCTCCCGCCCGCCGACGCGTTTTAGCTGCGCCGCGACGATTTTTGGCGCGGATTGGTGGGAGCTTGCGGTTGGTTAACAACGTGCGGTGCACGGTGAGGGTGGATTCCTTTTATGCAAGGCATTCGCGCGGTGTTGCGGCGCCGGGCTTCCGCTCGTGCCTCGCACGCCCGGCGGTGGGGGTCGGTGCGTGCGTGCGTGCAGCGTATGCATTACGGGAGGACCCGCGTGCCAGGTTTGTCGGCGCGTTACGGCGCGTCGAGCAGCGTCTCGATCGAATCGTACGTGTCTTCATCGCTGTTGGCGGCGGAGTCGGAGCCGGGGCCGCCCAGGCATCTGTCGGTGCCGGCGCCGCCGAAGAGGCGGTCGTTGCTGCCGGCGCCGCTGAGGGTGTCGAGGCCGCCTTGGCCGAAGAGGTCGTCTTTGCCGGCGCCGCCGAGGAGGTAGTCGTTGGAGGCGCCGCCTAAAAGTTTGTCGTTGCCGTCGAAGCCGTAGATTTTGTCTTTGCCGCCGCCGCCCAGTAACGCGTCGTCGCCCTGGCCGCCGTTGAGGGTGTCGTTGCCGTCGCCGGCGTCGACGTAGGAACCTTTGACGCCGTCGCCGATGGTGATGACGTCATCGCCGCCGCTCGTGAAGAGCGCGACGCGTTTGACGCGCGACGGCGCGAAGGATTTGGCGAAGTCGCCGACGCGGACGATGAGTCGGCCGTCGCGGCCGCGGATGGAGAGGCTGACTTGCTCAGCGGTGACGTCGGTGTTGACGATGAGCGAGCCCTTGCGGTTGAGGACGACGTCGGGGACGGCGCCGAGCACGCGCACGACCTGGAGCTGCTTGGGGGCGGTGCTTCCGAGCCCGCCGGGTGGCCCGACGAACGTCGCGGCGCCGTCGTCCTCGTACCGCGCGGCGAACGTCCAGGCGGTGCCCGAGACGGCGCGGGCGAAACCATCGACGCCGTACGCGGTGTCCCGCACGCCGATCCACGGGTCGAGGTACGGTCGCGGCTCCGGATGGGGCTGGACGTTGAAGCGGGTGGCGAACAAGTCGTACGTGGTGTCGTTGGGGAACGAGCCCGCCAGGCCGGCGACGTAGATGCGGCCGGCGGCATCGAACGCGACGTCGGTCGGGCCGTCGTTGGTCCCGAAGCCGAGCGCGACGTTGCCGAGCGAGACGCCGGCGGCGTCCAACCTGGTGACGGACGCGTGCCACTCGGCGATGCTGTAGCGGTTCCACATCCCGTACACCGTGCCGTCGGGACCGACGTGCGAATCGATGAGGTATCCGCCCTCGTCGTTTTCCGGGCCGTTGGTGACGCCGTAGATGCCGGCCGCGCCGTCCCCCCCGCCGTAGGTCGTGTCGGTGTCGCCGTCGGCGGTGAGACGGAAGGCGTCGGCGGCAGTGAAGTCGCCGTCGTTGAACGAGGAGGTGATCACGATGCGACCATCCGCCAGGACGTCCATCTCGTGGAGGGTGCGCCTTTCGCCGATGTCGTTGCCAGCGGTGACCTCGTGCGCAATGAAGTGCTGCCCGCCGCTGCCGAAGCTGTTGTCGGTCGAGCCGTTGGCGTTGAGGCGCATCACCACAAGATGCGCGTCCGCTTCTGTGCCGGAGAGATCGTCAGCGGCGGCGAGGATCAGTCGATCGCCCTGCCAGGCGACGTGCATGTTCGTCGTGTCATTGCGCGGGAAGGTCATGACTCGTCGGCCGTCGCCGTCGAAGGATGAATCGGGCACGCCGTCGGCGCTGAGCACCGCGACGTTGATCTCGTCGGCGGTCGCGCTCTTGGCGGCGATGGCGATCTTGCCGGTGGTTGGATGGACGGAGACGTCCTGTCCCTGCGCGAGGATGCCGGTATCGAGTTGGCCGGCGAGGCCGAAGGTGGTATCGACGGAGCCGTCCGGGTTGAGGCGCCCGAGGACGAGGGTGCCGTTACCGCCGCCGCCGAGTTGCCCGCCGATATTCCCGCCGATGAGCAGCTTGCCGTCCGGCATGCGCTGGTTGACGAGGTTGTAGCCGTTGGCCCAGTTGAAATCGATCCGTGAAGTGCCGCCGCTGCCGAAGGTCGGATCAAGGTCGCCCGCACTGAGAAAACGACGCGCTTCGAGAGGTTCCGATGCGAACATGCGATCACCCCGAACGGAAATGTGAATGGACGTCTGTGCCAGCGAAAGACGACACGCTCCGCCGTTGGATTGCCGCCGGGCGGGACTTGAGTCCAACATTTTTCCAGAGGCGGGGTATTGCGGGTGTGAAACGGGTTACCCACCCGCGTCACCCGCCCTCACCGGGGAATTTTGCGGGTCGGCGGGCGTTTATCTAACATTCTGGACTCAGGTTGGTCTTAACTGGCAACGAATGGGAGCACACTCAATGTCGTCTGAAATCGAAATGAATCGCCGCAACTTTGTCGTCCTGGCCACAGTCGGCGCGGCCGTCGCCGCGTGCGCGTGCGAAAGCGCCCTCGCGGCCGATGCGCCGGCGGGCGAAGGGAAGGAAAAGGAATCGCCCAAGGCGCCGCCGCCGAACGTTGGGACGGTGAATGTCGGGAAGAAGGCGAAGTACGACAAGGACGGCGTCAGCGATGAGTTCGCGAAGAAGAACCGCGTGCTGGTCGTGCGTCACGAGGGAAAAATCTACGCCCCGACCGCGACGTGCACGCACAAGAACTGCGCGGTCAAGTTGAAGGAAAACGCCAAGCAGGAAAAAGAGATCGTCTGCCCGTGTCATGGCAGCAAGTTCACCGTGCAGGGGACGAGCCTGAAAGGTCCGGCGAAGGGTTCGCTGTATCGGTATGGCCTTTCCGTGAACGCGGACGGGGACATCATCGTCGACAAGGAAAAGCAGTTCAGCGAGAAGGAATGGGAGAAGGACGGGGCGTTTATTACGGTGTGATTATTTCCGCGTGATCATTTCCGCCGCTTTCGCCAGCAGTCGATTGTCGCGTTGGCAGTGATGCTCAGGCCGATGCAGGCGCCGATGAACGCGGGCGTGACGACGAACTTGGCGAGTTGGCCGAGGGGAATCGCCAGGGGGAGGAACATGACCACCACGCTGATCAGGAAGATGATGACGCCGATGGTGATGGCGCTGCGCGCGGGTGATTCGCGCTTGGGCGGGTCGGTCGTCGCCGGCTCGCGATAGTGGAGCGGGTCGGGCATGGGCGGATTCTAGGTGCGCAGTCGTGACATGGGCATCCTGCCCATGCTGGCGATATCAGCACGGGCGAGACGCCCGTGTCACAGTCACATTGCTAGTTCAACTGCCAGCCGCAGCACTTCGGCGACGCTCCAAGCCTGGGCGCAGCAGCCGACCGGGCGGTGCGGTTCGTCCGCTTCGAAGATTTCGCTGATGCTGCCGATGCACGCGTCGTCGAGGTGATCGATGAGGGGCGAGAGCCATCGCCGCGCTTGCGCGCGGGCGTCTTCGGAGTTGTTGTTGACGCGGAGATAGGCGTCGAGGAAGCCGCCGAGCGGCCAGGGCCAGATGGCGCCGTTGTGATAGGCGGCGTCGCGCTGGAACTGTTGGCCGGCGTATTTTCCCTTGTACTTCGCGTCGGATTTCGCCAGCGTGCGCAGGCCCATCGGCGTGAGCAGCTCGCGGCGGACGACCTCGACGACCGCGCTCTGCTGCTGCGGCGAGAGCGGCGAATTCGGCAGGCTGGCGGCGAAAATCTGGTTTGGCCGGATCGAATTGTCCCGGCTGTAGCCGCGCTGCGGATCGCCATCCACGACGTCGGCGAGCCCGCGGAATGGGCTGATCCAGAACGCGCGGGAAAATGATTCCTTCACACGCGCGGCCAAATCTTTTTCGCCCATGAGCACCAGCGCGTGATACCAGAGCGCGTTGATCTCGACCGGCTTCCCCTGCCGCGGCGTGAAGGCGACGCCTTCGCATTTTGCATCCATCCAGGTGAGCTGCGTCTGCTCGTCGCCCTGCGCGATCAGGGCGTCGGATTCGTCCATCCTGATCTTGAAGCGCGTGCCGCGGCGATAGCCGTCGATGATCTGGCGACACGCGGGCTGGAGGATCGCGTCGAAGGTTTTCCGATCTTTCGACGCGCGGAGATATTCGAACGCGGCGTGGATGAACCAGAGGCTGGCGTCGACGGTGTTGTAGCTCGGCTCGTTCGTGTAATCGTCGAAGCGATTGGGGATCATTCCCTGGCTGACGTATTTCGCGAAGACGGTGAGCACTTCGCGGGCGCGATCGAATTTTCCGGTGGTCAGAAGCAGGCCGGGGAGGGAGATGAAGGTGTCGCGTCCCCAGTCGGCGAACCAGGGGTAGCCGGCGATGATCGAGGTGCCGTCGGAGCCGTCGGGGGATTTTCGGGTGACGATGAAATCAGTCGCGGCGCGGAAAAGTTTTCGCGTGGTGGTCGACGGCGCAGTCTCGGCGAAGGCTTTGCGACGGCGGGCGATTTCGTCGTCCCAATCGAGCTCGGTGCGCTCAAGGGCGATCCACAGCGTGAGCGTCGCGGTGCCTTTGACGCGCCAGGTGAATTTGCCGGGGGTGAAGAGATCTTCGCTGTCGTCCTGGCCGCGGTCGGATTCGATTGGATAGACGTGGCCGTACCACCAAGCCGGCTCGGTGGAAAAGGTGCCGCCGTCGGCGCGGACGTGCGTTTCGAGGCCGTCAACTTTCACGACGACGCCGCGCTCGTCGCTCTCATTGGGGAAGTCATAGCCCGCCGCGTGGCGCGTGGAATGGAAATCGCGCATGGCGAAGAAGGGCGAGACGCGGAACTCGACTTCGCGGCCGCCGGTATCGATCGTGTAGCGGACGCCGGCGACGTTTTTCAGCCAGGCGACTTGCAGTTCCTTGGTGACGCGGACGCCGGCGACGTCGAAGTGCCAGCGGGCGGTGTCTTCGAGCTCGAAGCGGCGCAGGTATTGCTCGCCGTGCGGGTGGATGTTGTCGCGGAACTGGTTGACCGCCAGCTCGTGCGGCGGGTTTGTATCGCCTTCGATGATGAGTTGCTCACCGAGCCGGCTGAGGGTCATCATGCGACCGACCGGCGGCACGGTCGCGGCGATCAGCAGGCCGTGGTACTTCCGCATGTTGCAGCCGACGACGCTGGACGACGCGTATCCGCCGATGCCGTTGGTGAGCAGCCATTCGCGCTGGGTGAAGGGATCGAGTTGTCCGTGGGTGTCGAGTGAGTACAACGCCATGGGCCGGGATGATATGCGCGGGCGCGGCGCGTCGGCGATCGCAGTCGTCATGCGGTGGGAATCGGCAGATTCGATGGCGGAAGCACACCACAGTTTTCGTCCGCCGTTCCTCGGCGGATCGCTGAAGAATTAAGCATGTCGCGCGACTTGCTTAATTAGTAGGCAACGGATGACTTCTGCCTGCTGTCGTC
>JAXDMN010000206.1:0-2999 GCA_034666045.1 Phycisphaerales bacterium
CGCAAACCTTCGACGCATCCCCTGCGGCTCGAACTCGGGCGTGTCGGCGTGTCCCGCGCGGGCCATGGGTTGTTCTGGGTGGGTATCTGCCTCTGCGCCGGTGTCGCGGTCATCGGCGCCGCGATGCTCATCTTTCCCCACGTGGGCAGCACGATCAAAGGCGTGTACGTTCCGCCGACGCACAAGCCGCTTCCCTGGCCTGCGTGGGCATTGATCAGCGCGTTTGCGGTCGTGGGTGTTGGGGTCACCGTGAGCGGGATCAACATAGGCATCCGCCGCGCGGTCGTTGAAGTCCGCGGCGATACGCTGTTGATCGATCAAACGGACTTGTTCGGCACGCGCCGCTTCGAACTGCGGGTGGACGACATTGCCGCGGTGGACGCCGGTGCGACGGGCCTGTCCGTCGGCGGCACGAAGCGGCGCGGCGGCGTCAGTCGCAGCGGCGTCCCCGGCAGGACCATCGATGCGCTCTACATCTGCCTGAGCAGCGGCCGCGCCATCCGGTTGCTGATGGGGCGCGACGGCCGCGAGCTCGACGCGATCGCCGCGCGCCTGCGCGCGGCGCTCGGCTGCGGCAGGAACGCCGCGGAGCGTCTTCATTGAGTTCGGAAGTCTCCCTTCTTCCGCCGCCCGCTCCCCCGCCGGCCCGGCGCCGTCGCGATCTTCGAACCACCAGACGTGTACTCGCCGGCTCGCCGCCTCGGTCCAGCGTGCATTGGCAGGTGATCGCGCGCAGCCGGACCGCCGCTTACTCGTAAATCTTGCCCATGTAGAGGATGTCGGCGCATCGACGCCATGGGTTCTCAGACTTCGTATAACCCGCGGTGCCGTTGACGGAGACCTTCGCCCACGCGGCCGCGGTATCGAAGAACCGCTCGATCGTGGTGTTCTCCCATCCTCCGGCGTCCGGCCCGAACGGAGAGCTTGGCGTCCCCTTCTCTTGAGCAACCGACCGCTCGCGATCGTCACGGAGTGCCAAAAGGAATTGGCGAAACGATTCTTCGTCGTGAACCGACTCCAAGGCGTCGAAAAGCTCGTCGTTTTCCTGCGACATAACGGAATGCCGTTGAGCGGCCCGGCCGGCACACACGCGCGGCGCACTCGACCTGCAAGCATTTTACCCGCCGGCCGCGGTCCGCTCCGACTCGACTGAATTCGGCGAAGTCAGCGGCGGGTCATCCGCCGTTGCCTGAGGTCGACTCAGTCGTCGCCTCGATGATGATCATCTGGCTCCTCCGCCCGAATCTTCTTAAGCGTCCAACGTAGGCGACTGCGGTCAGACCACAGGCGAGAAGCCAGAACGCGATGAGCATGCGCAGAGACAGCGAAACAGGATAATTCGCCAGCCGTCTTCCGAAGTACCAGGCGAACAGGAAAGGAATGGCAACGAAGGCGGCGATGGCATAGAGCGTCGCGGCAGCACGTCCATCATCGCGCCACAACATGATGCCGAGCGCTATCAGCAAGACGATCGGGATGCCATGCTCCATGAGAACGAACGCCCTTACCGAAGTCCCGGGCAAGGACGAACCGTTCATGTTCTGGTAGCGGCGATGGGGGTCGATGGTGGCTAAACGAAGACCCAAGTGGATGGAGAGAAGCACAATGTTGATGAGCACTGTCAGAGCAACCAGCAGCCGCGTCGCGCCCGGATAGGGCGCGTCCGCAGTCCGACTGATGATCGTATGGGTTGCCGACGTTTTAGACATGGTCTCATTAAATCCACGTCATGGCGCAGGGTCATGGGAGTCAAACGCGCGGGGACGCCCGGAGAAATCTACCACGTCTGCACCGTTCCCGGGCCCGGACCGTTATGCGCTTGGTGCGGGCGTAGGCGGATAAACGTAAGGCCGATCAGCGGCCGGAGCCGCGCCCCAGCAGCCACCGAACGACAGAGACGATACCCGCGGCCCCGGTCCGCTGCATTGGCGGGTTATGCGGCGGTCTGTGCGGCGGGTTTGGCAATGTTTCCACATTCCGGGCAACGCGTCGGGCTCGCTCGGAGATCATAGCCGCACTTCGCACACTGACCTCTGCTCGTTCGCCGCATCCGCCGCGTGCTTCGCGCCCACTGCACCGGCACGAGGGCAAACAAGAGAGCGAGGAACCAGAAAGGCACGTGCAGGGCAAGAGACGTACCCTGCCAGTCATGCCAGAGCGGCCGGAACTTGAACCCCAAGCCGCAGTAGCGACGGTAATCAAGTCTGCCTCGCTCAATGCGAAACCCCAGGAACTCGTCCACTGTTGCGTTGTCCAAGGCGCTGTGAGACGACCAGCCGCGCGTATTGAAGGAGTAGTAGCCGGGCTTGTCGATTCCCTCTAACCCCAGCGCGTGCCTCGGCGTTGAGATCGACATCGAGCAGCCGTAAGCCCGGAAGGAATACGCGTCGAATCGCCAGAGACTGCGGACCCACATCCCCAACACGCCGACGCATAGCATGAGGGACAGGACGGCGATGCTGGTGAACAACCTCCGCCGCATAACAATCAATAGTTGGACCGTTGCGCGAATTAGCACGCCGGTGCTGAGCGGGAGGATACCGGCGCAAGCGTTGTCGGGGCAACGCGTTTCGCCGCGGCCGGACGGCGGGCGGGAAGTCTTCGCGGGAAGCGTTGCCGGGGGGTACAGCCCCTGAGAAGGTTCCCCCCCTGTTGCGGCGAATAGCGCAACCGGCTCCTCCCGTTGGTCGTCGATGACGCACCTCGCGCCGCAACAACCTTGGAGCGCCGCTCGCGCGATCCGCGCGGCTTCGTTCAGCGTTCATCACTCATCGTTCAGCATTTCCGCCGCCCGGGGGGCATGAAAGGGGAAGGAAGAGCGGAGTGGAGGAGGAGAGCCCGAGAGGAGGAGGCGAGGAGAGAAAACTTGGGGCTGGACTTCCCCCCATTTGGTGGGCGCGCTGACGGGACAGCATAATGGCTGTCCCAGGAGCGCATCATGCCCCGACGTTATTCGCGGGAGTTCAAACTCTCTGCCGTCAAGCTGGTCAACGAGCAAG
>JAXDMN010000207.1:0-4974 GCA_034666045.1 Phycisphaerales bacterium
TCCGAGCTCGAGATCCTCGGCAACGAGCCCCTGTCGCTGCTCACGCTTCATAAAAAGTTCGAACCGGCGGCGGGGATCAAGCCGTTCGAGATGCGCTTCGGCCACGAGTCGACGGTGAAGCCCCAGGTCTGGGCCGACAACCCCCACGCGCGCCTCCAGACGCTCATCCCCGACGAATTCCAGTTCGACATGGCGATGAACATCTTCACCTTCGACCCCGGCCACGGCCTGCCGTACGTCGAAACCCACGTCATGGAGCACGGCCTGCTCTTCATGCAGGGCAAAGGCATGTACTACCTCGACGGCGAATGGCTCGAAGTCCAACAAGACGACTTCATCTGGATGGGCCCCTACTGCCCGCAGTCGTTCTATGCGACGGGTACGACGGCGTCGAAATACATTTACTACAAGAACGTCAATCGGGAGATGGCGCTGTAGGGAATGAGTTGCACCGCAGAGGCGCAGAGGACGCAGAGGACAGACATGGACTTAAACAAGCTTTCGGAGGGCGTCATCGGCGCGGCGATCGAAGTTCATAAGGAGATGGGTGCGGGCTTGCTCGAGTCGACGTACGAGCAATGTCTCTGTCGTGAGTTGAGCCTGCGCGGAATCAAGTTTGAGTGCCAGAAGCCGCTGCCGGTCAATTACAAAGGCATGGTGCTCGACTGCGGCTATCGCATTGACATCCTTGTCGAGGGCGTACTGGTCATCGAGATCAAAGCGGTCGAGGCGCAGCTTCTGACCTACCTACGCTTGAGCCAGTGCCAACTCGGTCTGCTGATCAATTTCAACGTCGAAGTACTCCGCCTGGGGATCAAGCGGATGGTGAACCATCTTGATGAATTGGCCTCTGCGCCCTCTGCGCCTCTGCGGTGAAAACAGGAGCTTCAAATGTCTGAAAAAATCTACCGCGACGCCGATGTCGACTCATCGATCCTGAAAAACAAAACCATCGCCGTCATCGGCTACGGCATCCAGGGCAAAGCGCAGGCGGCGAACACGCGCGACAGCGGGTTCAAGGTCATCATCGGTTGCCGTGGCGCCGACGAAGGATCGAAGTCGCGCGAGCAGGCGAAGGCCGACGGCTTCGAAGCGTTTTCCATCGCCGACGCGACGAAGAAGGCGGACATCCTCCTCATCGAGCTCGCCGATCCGGTGCAGCCGGCCATCTACAAGAAGGAGATCGCGCCGAATCTTCGCGCGGGGCAGACGCTCTGTTTCTGTCACGGTTTTTCCGTCCTCTACGGGCAGATCACCCCGCCCAAGGACGTCAACACCGTGCTCTTCGTCCCGAACGCGCCGGGCGTTTTCGTCCGCGAGAAATACAAGAAGGGCGAAGGCGTCTACGGCTGCGTCGCCGTCGATCACGACGCCACCGGCGACGCGATGCCGATCGCCCTGGCCATTTCCAAAGCCGTCGGCTCGACGCGGGCCGGCGTGGTCGTGATGACGTTTCAGCAGGAGACCGAAGGCGACAATTTCGAAGAGCAAGTCCTCTACGGCGGCGCGATCCAACTCATGCGACTGACCTACCAGATCATGGTCGACAACGGCTATCCGCCAAGCTTTGCCTACGCGAAAGCGATCCGCAGCCTGCGCAGCGTGATCGACGTGATGGACGAAGTCGGCATCGAAGAATACATCAGCAATCGCAGCAGCCGCACCTGCGAGTTCGCCATCAGAACGCGCGGCCCGCGCGTCGTGAACGAAGCCGCCATGCGAAAAATCTTCGAAGAAACCGAACGCGGCGAATTCGCGAGAGACTGGATGCAGGAATTCGCCCTCGGTATGCCGACCTTGCATCGCATGCGCCGCACAGGACAAAACAGCAGCATGGAACAAACCGGACGAAAGTGGCGCGAAGAATTCGGGAAGTGAAACCACAGATAAACACAGATTCACACGGATGAAGATCCGAATCTGTGTTCATCTGTGTTCATCTGTGGTTCCCTTTGATTTATGTCAGTGAGCCCCGACCGAATCCGAGCCGACATTGAAGCGATCGCTCGCTTCACCGCCACGCCCGGCGCGGGCGCGGATCGGCCCACCTTCTCGCCCGAGTGGCGCGCCGCGCGCGATTACGTCATCGCGCAAGCCAAGTCCGCCGGCTGCAAAACGCGCATCGACGCCGCCGGCAATCTGCACGCGCGACACGAATCGGTCCCCTGGGAGACTCCCGTCTGGCTCAGCGGCTCCCACCTCGATTCCGTCCCGCACGGCGGCGATTACGACGGCGTCGCCGGCGTCGTAATCGCCCTCGAAATCCTCCGCAGCGCAACCGCAAAACCGCTCGCCCTCGAGCTTGTCCTCTTCGCGGAAGAAGAAGGCACCACCTTCGGCCTGGGCATGCTTGGCAGCCGTGCCTGGGTCGGCGATCTCTCGCCGCCGCAGCTCGAAAAAGCCCGCAACGCGCAGGGCTTCAGCTATGTCGAAGCCGGCATCGATTTCGGCGTCCGCCCGTCGATGCTTCTCGAAGACCGCCTCAACCCGCGCCATTACCTCGGCCTGATCGAAGCGCACATCGAGCAGGGCCCCGGCATGTGGAACCGCGGCGAGCGCGTCGCGATCGTTACCGCCATCGCGGGCCGCAAGCAGTACAAGGTGCACATCCGCGGCGTCGCCAATCACGCCGGCTCGACATCGATGAGCGACCGCAAGGACGCCCTCGTTGCCGCCGCCACCTGCATCCTCCAGCTCGAAGGCACCGCGAACGGCATCGGCGAAAACACCGTCGCGACCGTGGGCCGAATCCATGTGAAGCCGAATGCGATCAACGTCATCCCGGCCGAGGTCGATTTCACGATCGATTTTCGCAGCCCGTCGAATGAGATCCTCGCCGCGGGCGATGAGCGGATCCGAAAACTGCTCGCCCAGACCTGCGACCGCCGCGGGCTTTCGCACACGATTGACGCGACCGAATCCGCCCCGGCGGTCAAGATGGATCTACGATTGTGCGAACGTCTCAAGCTGTCCGCCGCGAAACTGAACATCGCCGCCCCGCCAACGGTCAGCGGCGCGCTGCACGACGCCGCCGTCATCGCGCCGTATCTCCCGACCGCGATGGTTTTCATCGCCAGTAAGGACGGCATCAGTCACAACCCCGCGGAGTTCAGCCGCATCGAGGACATCGCCCTCGCCGCACAAGTCATCGAAGGCGTCGTCACGGAGGCGCCGCGATGACGCCGCTCAAGCGCCTCAACCAGATGAACGCGCACGCCTTCGTCCGCACGATCGGCCACGTGTTCGAGAATTCCCCCTGGATCGCCGAGCAGACGTTTCATCTCCACCCGTTCCACGGCGTCGCCGAGCTGCACGAAAAACTGTGCAACACGGTGCGATCCGCGAGCGAAGACCAAAAACTCGCGCTCATTCGCGCCCATCCGGACCTCGTCGGTCGGATGGCGCAACAACTGACGCGCGAATCGCAATCCGAGCAAGCCGCCGCCGGCCTGACTCAACTCTCGAGCCACGAGCGCGACGCCTTCAACACCTGGAACGAAGCCTATCGCGAGCAGTTCGGCTTCCCGTTCGTCATTTGCGCGCGCGAGAACAAAAAAGACGCGATCCTCGCCGCCTTCCCGCGCCGGTTGCAGAACAGCCGCGCGCGCGAGATCGAGATCGCCATCGACGAGATCTGCAAGATCGCGCACCTCCGCCTCGCTGACGCCGTATCAGAGGAATGACGAATCCCATGGGCAATTCGCTTTCGCACAACGCCTACGGCAAGTCGAACGTCCGCCTGACGAAAGTCTCGCGGCAGCCGGACGGCCGACACGATCTGATCGAGGTCAGCGTCGACATCGAGCTGCAAGGGGCCTTCGAAAAGTCGTACACGCTCGGCGACAACTCGATGCTCGTCGCCACCGACACGATGAAGAACACCGTCTACGCGCTGGCGCAGCAGAACACCTTCAACTGCATCGAGGTCTTCGGCCAACTGCTCGCCGCCCATTTCGTCGGCAACAATGACCACATCACGCAAGCCGCCGTCCGCCTCAGCGAAACGCCGTTCCAGCGCATCGCGGTCAACGGCCAGCCTCACCACCATTCTTTCGTCGGCGGCGGCTCCGAGCGCCGCACCGCCGCCGTCACCGTCACGCGCGAGCGCACCACGATCCAATCCGGCCTCGACGGGCTGCTCATCCTGAAGACGACCGATTCCGCCTTCACCGGTTTTCTCCGTGACCGCTACACGACGCTGAGGGAAACCAACGACCGCATTTTCGCCACGATCCTCCAGATGGAGTGGACCTACCGCGACGCCACCGCGTGCCCCGACTACAACGCCGCCCACGCGAAGGCCCGCGACGCGGCGCTGCGCGTCTTCGCGACCAACTTTTCCGACGCCGTCCAGCAAACGCTCTATCAAATGGGAGACGAAGTCCTGAAAGCCCTCCCGGAAATCTCCGATGTCACCCTCACGATGCCCAACAAGCACCGCTTACCGGCGAACCTCGCTCCCTTCGACCTCACCAACGACAACGAAATTTTTGTGACCACCGACGAACCGTTCGGCGTCATCCGCGGCACCGTGAAACGAGACGAATAAACCCATGGGCAAACTCTCCACCCACGTCCTCGACACCGCGAGCGGAACACCCGCCGCCGACGTGCGCATCGAGCTCTGGCAGCTTCGCGGCGACGGCGAGAAGCTTTTAAAAACCGTCCGCACCAACGCCGACGGCCGAACCGACGCGCCGCTGCTCGACGAAGCCGCCATCGAAGTTGGCACTTACGAGCTGCTCTTCTTCGTCGGCGAATATTTTCAATCGCGCGGCGTCGCGGCCGCCCAGACCGACCCGCGCTTCCTCGACATCGTCCCCGTCCGCTTCGGCATCGCGGACGCGAGCGCGAATTATCATGTCCCGCTGCTCGTGTCGCCGTGGGCATACTCGACGTACAGAGGAAGCTGATGAACGCGCAGAGTGGCCGGCGCATTTACTCCCTCTCCCCGGTACGCCGGGGAGAGGGTTG
>JAXDMN010000208.1:0-3152 GCA_034666045.1 Phycisphaerales bacterium
GAGGACGATGTGCGAAAAAGCGTTCTGGAAGAGCACATCTGACGATTGCTTCCGATTGACGCAGCGAAGACACGAAAATCCCACACCGGTATGCAGGTTTGATTCGTACAGTCGCTGGACCAGACACGCGAACGGGGGCCGCCATGATTCAGACCACCTCAGACATCCTCAGCGAAGACGACCTGGCGAGGGCCATCGCGACGAATGTGAGCGATGCCGTGGCCGGCGTGGTCGATGGCGTCGAGGTGGCGCTGCTCGCGATTCTCGCATCGCTCAACGACAAGGGACTCTTGACGCGCGAGGACCTTGTGGAGATGACCGACAAGCTGCGCACTACCGTCGTCGAACTCGGCCATGGCGATCTCCGCCGCGACGTTGCGAGCTCGGTACTCAACCGCTTCGCGCACATCGACTGGGCCAACCGCATCCCCGGCTGAGTTTCCTTATCTGTTTTTCCCGCGTAAGCGGGAATCCAGGACTGTCGACGAGACTGATGGCCCTGGGTCCCCGCTTTCGCGGGGACAACACATCGTTCAAAGCACGGTGTCGAAGCGGAACTGCCAGGCCAAGTATTTCGCCACGGCGTCGATCCCGGGAAACAGCGTCGCGTCGTTGATGCCGAGCACGTCCAGCTCGCGCTGGAACTCCAGCTTTCGCTCGGGCGGTATTTCGATCACGCGAAGCTTGCGTGGCTGCCATGACCGGCTGGGCGCTGGGTGCAGCGTCAGGACGCTGGACTGCTGCGGAATGCGCGGCGAGATGTGCGACGGCAGCACGAGCTTGGGCGCCTTCACCCGGAACGGGTCGATCCTGTCCCGCGGCGATACCTCCTGCGGCAGCGGCGCGGTGTAGACCTTGCCGGGGATTTCCCGGACGCGGCCGCCCGTTTTGCCGTTGAACGCATCGATCCTGGTATCGCCGACTGCGAAGAAAGCCGCAACGATGGGGCTCAACGTCCAGTCGAGCAGCCGGGTGGGGAGCCCGTGATGCTGACCCAGCACCAGCCATTCCAGATCGTTCCGCGGCTCGGCGCCAACGAACCTGCGCACCTGGTCCTTGAACCGTTCGAGCAGCTTCTTCTCGTCGCTGCGGGTGAAGGGCCGCGCATTGGCATCCCGTGCGCGACCGATCGAGGGGACCAGTTCGAACCGCGCATCGCTGACGCCGCGGAACAGCCGCCGCGCCGGACCCAAGTCGCGAATCGCACCCAGGAATTCCACGAAATTGCGAACGACGATGGGTTTGTCACCGGCTGCCACGGCCGCTCTCTCGCTCCCCCACTTAGCGCCGCAGGCCTTGCACGATGTCGACGTAGTCCGGCTCGTCCGGCGCGAGCAAGCCGTGGCGCACCGCGAAATCGATCACGATCAGGTTGCAGTTGAATTTGAACTCGGTGGTCTCGGCGACGGTCTCCAGCACGCGCTCCATCGGCCAGAGCTGGAATTCGGCGACCTCGCCGTCCCGGTTCACCGGCACGAAGTCCGGCGGCAATTCCAGGTCGTAGCAGAACAGCACGTCGGGCCTTAAGCCCTCCTCCGTCTCCAGGCAGTAGCTCACGGCACCGACCGGCCGCGATGTGGTCGCGAGCTCCGGCGGAATCGATGCCTCCTCCTCCGCCTCCTTCACCAAATTGTCCATCAACCCGATGCCGGCCGGCTGGCCGCCGGCGACCAGATTGTCGAGCTGATCCGGATACGTGTGCTTGTCCGGCGCACGACGGCCGATCCACATCCTGGTTTCGTCGCCGTCGCGCACGATCCCGTTCACGTGGATGCCGTAGGCACGCACGCCGAAGAACACCACCGCGGCGCGCTCCATCAGCATCAGCGGCGGCGCGGTGAACGAAGTGCCCACCGGGTAATACTCATCGCGCCAGCCCTTGATGAGGCCGGCATCGGCCAGCACGCGCAGCGCGCCTCTCGCGGCCTCGGTGCGCTCCTCCGGCGTGGTCAGGCGCGGCGACATCTCGACCGCGCGCTCGGTCACGTCGAACACGTGCGGGAAAGCCCTCAGCTGCTCGATGAACCACTTCTTGACCCAGCCGACGCGGACGCCCGCGACGATGAACGGCACGAAGTGCGTGAGATCGTGCACATTGCATTCGCGGACGCGGTCAAGGAGGCTCATGGATCGTCCTTAGAACAGGACCGACAGCGAGCGCGGCAGCAGCGTCTGGTCAAGCAGCACCTTGCGCGCCGCGATCTCGAAGCTGTCGCCCTTGCGGCGGATCGTGTCCTCGCGCTTGCCGACGAACATGCTTTCGGTGCGCTCCAGCCGCGACTGGTACAAGAGCAGGTTCGAATGCACCTCGATCGCGCCGTTCGCCTCGCCCACGATCTCGATGTTGGAGATGAAGCGGCGGGTGCGCGACGGCGGCCGCTCGGCATGCGCCAGCGGGCTTTGCAGACGCGCGACGCGCTGCACCAGGAACGGCTTGTCGTCGGCAATCAGCGCGAGTTCGTCCGCCGCGCTGATCTTGTCGTCAGCGGGTCGGGTTTCGCGCGCCGGCATCCAGTAAGTCACGTCGTCGGCGAACAGATCGAGCCAGGCGTCGAACCGGCGCTCGTCCAGCAATCTTGCCTCGCGGTACATGAACTGCTCGACCGCGAAATACAGCTCGCGGTCAGCCACCGTTCACGCCCATGCGCTGCGCCCAGGCGCGATAGAAGCCGCGCTGGCAATGCTCCGAATAGTAGCGGCCGAACTGGCCCGGATATCCGTCGAGCGCGATCTCGCCGTCGTGCCCAACGCCCATGGTGTAGTTGAAATCGAGCCGGCGGCTCACCACGCCGCGCGTGGCGTCTGTCACCTGCTCGAAATTCTCGGTGTCGTCCTGCGCCGCGATGCCGGACACCGCCTGGATGCGCGTGAAGTCGATCCGCGCGTGCTCTTTGATGATGGCCGGCGCGTCGCGGTCGACCGCGCACCACTGCCAGGATTCGAGCTTGCCCGGTCCCCGCGGATGCCACAGATGCAGGCCGATCGGCCGCAGCGCGCTGAAATCGTTGAATGAGAAGTTCGGGAACATGTTGGCAAAGCCGAGCGCGTGGACGCCCGCCTGCCGCGCGCCGAGCCGCTGTTTGAGCCGCGCATGGCTGGCCTCGACGTAATCCACGATCTCCGCACCCATGGTGCGGGCGAGCGCGAGGTCG
>JAXDMN010000209.1:0-4540 GCA_034666045.1 Phycisphaerales bacterium
AGATCAAAATGAAAAGCCCGGGGATTGCAATCCCCGGGCTTCCATGATGCTCTTTGAAAACCGAGCGGACGCGCGTTACGCGCGGCTCTGGTAGCTGCCATTTTCCGTGCTGATGCGAAGCGTCTCACCGGTGAGGATGAATCCCGGGACGCGGGTCCTCAAACCCGTCTCCATCGTCGCTTCCTTCAACTGGTTCGTCGCCGTCGCGCCTTTGATCGCCGGTTGGGTGTCCGTGACCTTCAGCTCGACGGTCGCCGGCAGCTCGTAGCTGACGACCTTGCCGTCGTGGAACAGCGCCTTCAGCGGCGTGTTCGGCTTGAGGTAAAGGATGTCGTCGCCGAACACTTCCTTGGGGATCGTGTTCTGGTCGTAGGTCTCCATGTCCATGAGGACGTGGCCCTCGTTGTCGCTGTAGAGGTACTCGACGTTGCGGCTGTCGAGGTTGGTGGTCTCGATGTCGTCGGTGGCGCCGACGCGCTTGTCCTGGATCGTTCCTTTGGCGACGTCGCGCAGCTTGAACTGCACCTTGGCGCGAAGGTTGCCGGGCGTGTTGTGGTCGGCGCCGGTGACGACCATGAGCTTGCCGTCCATGATGACGGCCTGACCTTTACGAATATCGCTGGCTCGCATGTGCTTCTGTGTCCTTGGTTACGTTCGCTAGTGCTAGATCAGCTATACGCCTGAATCTGCAAAGGGGTTGGAAAATCTATGCGAACGGGGCCGGGCGGTCAAACCGCCAGGGCCGATGTGCTCAATAGCTGCGTGAAAAACTTCGACGGGACGTACCCGTGGCCAGCGGTGGTCGGCATGAAGATGGGTTGGCGGGCGCGGAGTTGGTCGTCGGTCAACTTGCTCTCGTCCAACCGGGCATAGGGCACGCCCGCCTTGTCGAGCAGCGCCATGAGTTGCTCATTCTCGTCCGCCAGGTGCTCGGTGAAGATCGAGACGAGCCGGTGCGACCGCTCGGCGGCGCACCACGCGGAGAACCATTCGAGCGACCCGTAGGCGGAATCGAAGAGCAGCGCATCGGTGACGTGCTCGGCCATGCCGCCGTGATCGAGGACGGCGGCGGCGACCTTGTATCCGCCGGAGTGGGCTGCCAGTGCGACGTTGCCGACTTGTTTTGCGCGGATCTTCCGCTGGTCGAGCAGGAACGTCTGCACGTGGGTGATGAGCGTCGCGAAGGCGCCGCGATCCAGCTCGAGCTTCCCGCCCCCGGAGTCGGGCGCGTCGCGCGGGCCCTGCGGGATGATCAGAATGGCGTTGATTTTCGCGGCCGAAAACCGCTGCGGCATCTTGTACTCCGCGAGGGTCTTCGCGACGTTGTTGCCGTGCCCGTGAAAGTACATGACGAAGTGCACGGCGTCGTCGGCGCGGGCGACGTAGTGCGCGGGGATGAAAATGCCGACCGTCGAATCGGTGTAGTGCGGGTCGCGCGGGAACTCTTTGGTCTTGCCCTTGAAGCCGGCGTCGCGCGACTCGTGCGGGTAGGGCGCGGATTTGAACGGCCGGAGGATGAGCTGGCCGAACTCCGTCTCCTCCCAGCTCGGCTGCGTCGTGTTGGGCATGATGGGATCAGGCAGAGAATCGCTTCAAGATGATCGTGTCGTTCTGTCCGCCGAAGCCGAAGCTGTTAGAAAGCGCGACGTCCACCTTCGCGGGCCGCGCTTTGTTTGGGACGTAGTCGAGGTCGCACTCCGGGTCGTGCGTCTCGTAGTTGGTCGTCGGCGGAAGGACGTTGTCGCGGATCGCCAGGACGCAGCAGATCATCTCGACCGCGCCGGCGGCGGCGATGAGGTGGCCCATCATCGACTTGATGGATGAGATGGGAACGTTCTTCGCGTGATCGCCGAAGACTTTTTTGATCGCGGTAGTCTCGTTGCCGTCGTTCTCTCGCGTGCCGGTGCCGTGGGCGTTGATGTAATGAACGTCCGTTGGCGTGAGCCGTGCGTCGGCGAGGGCTTCCTGCATTGCGACGACGGCGCCCATGCCTTCGGGATCCTGGTCGGTAATGCGGAACGCGTCGGCGGTGCTGCCGTACCCGACGACCTCGGCGAGGATCTTGGCGCCGCGCGCCTGCGCGTGCTCGAGCGTTTCGAGGATGACCATGCCCGCGCCTTCGCCGAGCACGAACCCGCCGCGATGCGCGTCGAACGGGCGGCTGGCGCAGGTGGGGTTCTCGTTCAAGGTCGAGAGCGCGGTCAGGCGGTTGAAGCCGGTCACGCCGAACGGGTGGATCATCGAGTGCGCGCCGCCGCCGATCATGACGTCCGCGTCGCCACGACGGAGGATCTCGGTGGCTTCGCCGATCGCCTGGGTGCTGGCGGCGCAGGCGGTGAGGCAGTTCATCGCGGGGCCGCGCGCGCCGGTCAGCAGTGCGAGGTGCGACAGCGGCATGTTGGGCTCCTGCTCGATCTCGCGCGTCGCGTTCATGCGCTCGAGCGCGATCTCGGCCCATTTCACCGCGTCGATGTCGTCCGCCTCCGGCTTCCAGGCGGTCAGCGCGGCGGTCGTGTACGCGTCGAAGTCTAGTGAGCCTTCGCCCGAGCCGAGGTAGATGCCGACGCGGTCGAGATCGAGCGCATCGGCGTCGAGGCCGGCCATCTTCCAGGCTTGCGCGCACGCGCCGAGCGCGAACTGCGTGTTGCGGCCGATGTTGCCGTGCTTGCTCGCGTCGGCGACGTGGGACTTCAGGTCGTAATCCTTCACTTCCGCGCTGAAGGTGGTGGGGAAGGTGCTGGCGTCGAAGATGGTCGTCCTGGCGATGCCACTCTCGCTGTTGAGCAGACGCTTCCAGACGCTGCCGATGGAATGACCCATCGGCGTGACCCAGCCGAGACCTGTGATGACGACTCGATTCATCCGATGCGCCTCTGCTCTTAGATACTGTTGCCGCCGCTCTCGTTCGTGAACGCCCAGTACATGATCAGGACGACGCCGCCTCCGCAGAGCAAGATCACCGGCCGCGTGTACAGAATGTGCGGCGGATAGGTCTTACAGTACCAGACGTAGCCCAGTCCCAAAGCGACCAACGCGAGCCCCACGAAGAGAGGCCACGTGCGAACCAGCTTCTCCAGACCCGTCGGTTTGTAGTCCTGTCCCTTCATCATGTCACACTCCTCGGAAGACGAGTGCCGCGTTCTGACCGCCGATGCTGTAGACACTGCTGACGCTGACGTTCACCTTCTGATCGCGTGCGTGCGCGGCGACGTTGAGCTTCCTGCCGTCGCGCGGCTTGCGCGTGTTGAGCGCGGGCGGGATCTTTCCGTCGCGAATCGCGAAGAGCGCGGCGGCGGTCTCCGCGCCGCTGCCGGCGGCGAGGTTGCCGATCTGACTTTTGATTGGCGACATTGCGACGCGCTCCAAGCCGCCGCCGAAGACCTGCGTGAGCCCGTTCAGTTCCGCCTTGTCGTGCGATGGGATGCCCAGGCCGCACGGGATCAGCAGATCGACCGCGTTCGGCGGAACGTTCGCATCCGCCAACGCCTTGCCGATCGCGCGGCCGTAACTGTGGCCACTCGGGTCCGGCTCGGTGACGCTGTAGGTGTCCTGCGAGGCGCCGAAGCCGACGAGCTCCGCGTAGGCTTTCGCGCCACGCGCCTTGGCGTGCTCGAGCTCTTCAAGAATGAGCAGCCCGCCGCCTTCGCCGTGCGCCATACCGGCTGCGTTCTCGTCGAAAGGACGGACGGCCTGGTCGGGCGAGTCGTTATTCGTCTCGTTCAGCCGCTTGAGCAGGTTGTGGCGGACGATGCCCATCGGGTTAACCTTCGATTCCGCGCCACCGCAGATGGCGAGGTCCGCTTTGCCGCGCTGGATCGTCCGAAAAGCTTCGCCGATCGCGAGGTGCGACGATGCGTCCGCGCAGGTGATCGTGTTCGATGGGCCCTTGAGTTGGTGAATGATCGTGACGTGGCAAGCCAGCATGTTCGGCAGGTACTTGAGCAGCCAGAGCGGCGTAAGCTGCTGCATGCCGTCGCGGCCCCACTTGTGGAGGTCGAGCTTGTTCCCTTCGCGCGCGACGTGCATCGCGGCGGTGAGCTCATCGAGCTCGGTGTTGATCAAACCGGCGCCGATGTTGCAGCCGAAGCGCGCGGAATTGATCTCCGGCGTCTCGGTGTACGCCTTCGTCTTCAGCCCGGCATCCTTCATCGCATCATCGGCGGCGATGACGGCGAGTTCGATGTCGCGGGCCATCACCTTCGTCGCCTTGCGATAGCTCTTGGGGACGTAGTCGCCGATCTTGTATTCCGGGATCTCGCCGGCGATCTGGCATGGGAATCCGCTCGGGTCGAATCGCTGGATGCGCCGGACGCCGACCTTCCCCGCGAGGAGGTTCTCCCAGAACGCGCTCGCCCCGATGCCGATCGGGGAGATGACGCCAATGCCAGTGACTACGACTCGTCGCATGATGCCCTATTTGTTCGCAACGACTTTGTAGGCGAACATCGCGATGAACGCGAGCACGCCCGCAATGCCGATCCGAAGCATAGGCAGGGGGATCAGCGCAATGCACGCCACGAGCAGCACGAACATCACCGAG
>JAXDMN010000210.1:0-12606 GCA_034666045.1 Phycisphaerales bacterium
GACCATTCCCAGCCGGGGAAGACGACGAATTTCCCGTCGACGTGAAACGCCCTGGCCTGCTCGTTCAAGCGTCGCCAGTCTTGGTCGCTGACCTGAAAATCGTTCGCCTGGTGGGAGCAGAAATCGAGGCGAGCGACATCGCGGGCGAAGCGGAAATATTCTTCTTCGCTGCCGGTGCCGACTGTGGCATCGGACTGCGCGTGGAGATCACCCCAGAATTTTCCCTTGCTGATCGGGTTCGAGCGCGCGACGAGCTCTCCGCTGCGCGCAATAAAATAGTCGCCGTCGCGCGTGATCTTCACGTCCGCCGGCGCGGGCGTGGGATTTCCCCACTTGTCCTCGCCCTTGGTGAAAACGCTGCCGTCTTCGCCGGCGATGCAAACGATGCGCGTCGTGTCGCCGGAGATGACGGGAAACGTCGGCTGGTCCGGCACCGCGCGCGCGACGCAGGCGTTTGTGGGATCGACAAACACACGAAGATCGTGGCGCGATTCGATAAACGTCTGCGCCCGAATCCCCGGTGATCCCTTGCTGCGATCGCCTAGAACAATGGTCACCACATCGCCCGGCGCGAGCGAGCCGTCATACACGTCGACGACAATCGCCTGCATCCAAGGCCGATCGTGCCCCTTGCGGTCATAGCGCGGCCGAAGCTTCGCCTCGCCGTTGGTCGTGACCGTCGTATAACCCGCTTCCGCCGGCCGATCGAATTGCGGCGGCTGCCAGTCGCTCGCGAAGCGCTGACACAACTTGATCGTCCCGCCCTCATCAATCCCGGCCGCGCCAACCGTGAGCGTGATCGTCCATTGTCCACTACTGCCGGCGACAACCGGCGCGAGCGGCTCAATCGTGACACTGCCAAGACGAGATAAATCCATTGGGGAACCGCAGATTAACGCAGATAAACGCAGATAGGAAATTCTGATCTGCGTGCATCGGCGTTCATTTGCGGTTTCATCACGGTTTCGGCGTCGGCGCCGGTTCCCACGTGACGCGCGAGGCGCCGAGGACGGTTCCCGTCGCGAAGGCGATGTCGACCTGGGCGATTTCGTAATCGGTGACCGCGGAGATTTCCGAGAGCTTCGCGTTCGCCAGGCGCGTCTGCGCTTCCAGCACTTCCGTGCTCGTCCGTAACCCCTGCTCGAACTGGCGGATTTCGACTTCGAGCACGCGCGCTTCGCTTAGCACGCGTTGGCGGGCGGCGAGGATGCGCTGCCAGTTCGCTTCGAGTTGGTCGATCGCATTCAAAACTTCCTGGCGGATTTGCAGCTCGCGCTGCTCGCGCGTCGCCAGCGTTTGCAGGCGCTGGAGCAGCGAACGGCGCAGGCGGCTGCGGGCGACTTCGTTGCCGATCGGGATTTCGACCTGCACGCCGATGCGATGGTCGACGAAGTCGTTGCCGCGGGCCATCGTGAAGGCATCATCCAGCGTGCCGCCCAGGCCGTTCATGTTGTACGTGTAGGCGAGCGAGACCAGCGGCAGCGTCGCGTTGCGCGCGACGCGGATCTCGGCGGTGTCGGCGGCGATTTGGAGCTCGAGATCGAGCAGATCCATCCGCCGCCCGAGCGATTGCGCGATCATCCGGTCCGTATCCACCTGGTAATACATCGGTCGCGGCAGCGTGGCGGTCACCAGCGCGGTCGGCGATTGCAAATCGAGGTCCGGCGTGTTGAGGATTCGCTTCAGCTCGCGCTCGCGGTCGCGCACGAGGTTGTCGGCGGTGATGATGCTCTCGACGCGGTCGGCGACGCCGGACTGCGCGCGGATGATCTCCACTTCCGCCGCCGCCCCCGCCGCCACCTGGTTGCGGGCGCGCTGGAGCTGCTGGACGGCCAGGTCATATTCCTGCCGCCGGACGATGAGCGCTTCGCGGGCCGCGTAGAGCCTCCAGTAGACGCGGTCGGCGTCGGTGAGGACGCGGATGACTTCGAGTTTCGTCCGCGCCTGCTGCTGCTGGTAGCCATAAAACGCGATGCGGATGCTTTGCGTGTTCACGTACACCCCGCCGCCGCGCAGCAGCGGCTGCGAGAGCGTCGCCGCGAGGTCGGATGCGTAAGCGGGATTGAGCGTGGAGAACTGGTTGTTCGTTTCCGACCGTGAAATCGGCGCGTCGAAGCGAATCTCGCCGCCCGTGCGCAGCGGCACGCGCACGCCGGGCGCGATGCGGAGGTTTTTCCCCTGCGATCCCTCGAGCTGCGTCGCGGTCGGCGTGTCGGACGTGCTGTAGTCGATGCTGGAGGTGAAGAGTGATTCGAACCCCGCCTCAGCGGCGTTCAGGTTTTCCCGGGCGATCGCGGGGGCGAAGAGATCGACGTGGAGATCGAGATTATTTTTCAGCGCGAGCTGGCGGACTTCTTCGATGGTGAGCTTGACGTCGCGCAGCGGCTGCGTGGCGGCGGGACGGGTGCTCGGGAGCGTGGTGGGCGCGGTCGTCGGGGGCGCGAGGGCGAAATCGGCGGGGTCGGACGATTCGATCTCGCGGAGCGTTTCGCGCGGGACGACGATTTCACCGGTGCCGCCGCGCCCGGCGTCGCGGCAGCCGGGTAGGAGCGACGACGCGAAGGCGCAAGCGAAGGTCGAGAGCAGTGCGGCGTATCGAAAATTATTCATGCCGCAGCGCCTCGATCGGATCCAAGCGCGCGGCTTTGATCGCGGGGAACATGCCGAAGACCAGACCGACGCCCGCGGAGAAGAAGAACGCCAGCGCGATCGCCTGCGGCGGAACGAGCAGCCGCCCGACGCCGGCGTCTTCCGGCAGGAACGACGCCGTCGCCGTCGTCAGCCCCTGACCGAGGATCAATCCCATCGCCCCGCCGATCAGGCAAAGCACGACCGCCTCCACGAGAAACTGCAACAGAATCGCCGCCGGCGGCGCGCCGACCGCCTTGCGCAAGCCGATCTCACGCGTGCGCTCGGATACGCTCACGAGCATGATGTTCATGATTCCGACGCCGCCGACGAGCAGCGAGATGCCGACGATTCCCGTGGCGATCAGCGTGACGATGCTGGCGATCTCGGTGAATTCCTGGATCTGCTGCTGCGCGGTGCTGACCTCGAACGTGTCCGGGTTGCCCGGCTTCACGTGCCGCTTCTGCCGCAGGTAAAACTCGATCTCCGCCTTCGCGTCTTCAGACAGCGCGGGGCCCTTGCTCGTCGCGACCACCGTGTACCACGGCCAGCGGTCGCGCGCGACGCTGAAGGTGAATGGCACGATCACCTCGCGCATCTCGGCCATGTTGCCGATGATGAAAGGCGGCGGCTCGAGCAGCCCGACGACGAGCATCCGAGCGCCGTCGACTTCGATGTACTGCCCGACCGGATCGCGATCCATGTCGAGCTTGTCGCGCACGGTTTTGTTGATCAAACAGACCGGCCGGCGCTGCGCGTTGTCGATGACCGTGAGCGGCCGGCCGATGCTGACGTAACGCCGCTCGACCTCGTGCCACTCCGGATCGACGCCCATGATGTTGATGTTCGTGTCGTCGGTCTTCGAGCCGAAGGCGAGCTGTCCGCGGTCGTGATGCTGGCGGGTGTACTTCGCGACGGACGGGCAGTGCTGCAAAAGGTCGTCAAAATCGTTGAGCCCGAACATGATCTGCCGCCAGGAGATCCGCACGCGTCCCTGCCGCGGCCAGTTGGGTTCGACGAAGATTTTGTTGGTGCCCATCGCCTCGAAGCGATCGAGCACGCTCTGCTTCATGCCGGTGATCAGCGCGATGACCGCGCTGACCGCGGCGACGCCGATCATGATCCCGACCGTCGTCAAAATCCCGCGCACCTTGTTCGCCCAGATCTGCGACATCGCGAGCACGATGCTCTGGTAGAAGAGCACGAGGAGGACGAGGGGCAATCGCAGCAGCGTCATCATGCCGCCACCGCGTCTTTCTCGGTCGGCAGGTCGCTTAGCACCTTGCCGTCCTTCATGCGGACGATGCGCTTGGCGTGGCGCGCGACGTCGGTCTCGTGCGTGACCATGATGATGGTCTGGCCGTCGTCATGGAGCTTCTGGAAGAGCGCGAGGATTTCTTCGCTCGTTTTCGAGTCCAGATTTCCCGTCGGCTCATCCGCCAGCAGGATCGCCGGTCGATTGACCAGGGCTCGCGCGATCGCCACGCGCTGGCGCTGTCCGCCGGACAACTGGTTCGGCCGATGTGACATGCGATCCGCCAGGCCGACCGTCGTGAGCGCTTCGCGCGCCCGCGCTCGCCTGGACCACCATCCGCCGCGCGAATAGATCAGCGGCAGCTCGACATTCCGCGCCGCCGACGAGCGCGGCAGCAGCTCGAACGACTGAAACACGAAGCCGATCCGCTCGTTCCGCACACGAGAAAGCGACGTGCCGGTCATCGCCGAGACGAGTTGCCCGTCGAGCTCATACGTCCCGGCGGTCGGGCGATCGAGGCAGCCGAGGATGTTCATCATCGTCGACTTGCCGGAACCGGACGATCCCATGATGGCAACGTACTCGTTCCGCCCGATGTCGAGATCGACGCCGTTGAGGGCGCGGATTTCTTCCTCGCCGACGCGGTAGTGCTTCGTGATGTCGCGTAAGCGAATGAGCGATGACATCTTATTTCGCGGCTGTGGTGGTCGCGTGCTGGCTCGTCGCCGCGGTCGTCGATTGGGTGGTTGATTTCGTCGTCGCCGTCGTGTCTTCCTTCACCTTCTGGCCGTCCTTCAGGCCCGGCAGGATCTTGTACGGGCCGATGATCAGGCGGTCGTTGTCCGATAGGCCGGAGGTGATCTGCGTGTGCGTCATGTCGCTGGCGCCCAATGTGACCGGCGTGATCTTGGCTTTGCCGTCGACGAAGAGGAAAACGATCGTCGCGAGCTGCTTGTTCTTGTCGACTTCCGGGCGCTCCTTCACGCCGGGCGGGAGCTCGTCGATCGGGCGGCCCATGACGGCTTGCGTCGGGATGCGAATCACCTTCTCGTGGCGCTGCGTTTCGATGTCGACGTCCGCCGACAAGCCGGCCGGGATGCGCTTGTTTGAGGTGTCGACGACGACTTTCGCGCGATACCAGCGGCCCTGCTGCCCGCCACCGCCGGAGTTGTTCTGGTTGCCGAAGCGCGCGTCGGCGATGTCGAGGCCGACGAGCTTGACGACGCCGTCGAACATCTGATCCGGGAACGCGGAGATGCGAACCTTCGCCTTCTGCCCTGCCTTGACGCTGGCGATGTTCTGCTCGTCCACCTGGGCGTCGACCTGCATTTCGGAGAGGTCGGAGAGCTCGAGGATGACGGTGCCCATGTTGTTCATCGTGCCGGTAACGACCATCTCGCCGACCTTCGCGTTCATGCGCGTGACGATCCCGTCGATGGGCGAAACGATCGTGGTGTAACTGAGGTTGTCCTTCGCGCGCAGAATTTCCGCGGCGGCGGCTTCTAGTTGATGGCGCTGCACGGTCAGGCTGGCGCGATCCGCTTCGAGGGAGCTGAGCGAGCCGGTGAGCTGCGCCTGGAGCTGATCCACACGCGCCTGCGCTTCATCGACAGTGAACTGAGCGACGTCCTGCGTCGCCAGCAGCTCTTTCTGCCGCTTCAGGGTTCGCTGCGCCTCGGCCAACTGAATTTTGGCAGATTCGATCTGCGACTGCTGCGCCTTGAGCCGCGCTTCGCCGACGTCGATCTGCGCCGCCTCCGCCGATCGCCGCGATTCGACCGCCTTCAATTGTGCTTCGAGGTCTTTCGAATCGAGCTGGACGACGATCTGGTCTTTCTTGACCTCCATCCCCTCGTCGAACGGCAGTTCCATGATGCGCGCGGTCGTCTTGGCGCTGATGCTGACCTTTGTCTTCGGCTGGATCTGCCCGGGCGCGCTGACGATCTCCACGAGATCGCCGCGCGATACTTTCTCAATGCGAACAGCAGTTTCCTGCTCCGCGTCGCCGCCCATCGACGACTTGCCGGTCAATTTCATGCCGACACCGGTGAGGGCGCCGGCGAGAGCCAACGTAATGACGACGGTAATGAGAATCTTCACGCGCGTGTTTCCCGGCTGACTGTGTCCGTATTTATATCCGCTGGGGTCGAAAGAGGGACACTTCTCCGGCGGGATTTCACATCGCCGCCCGGCCGGGCGACTGGCACCAGTGCCCCCACATCGCACGATAGGCCGATTCGAGCCGCCTGGCGAAGTCGTAACCGTTCATCAGCGGCGAGGCGAGCATCCGTTGTCGCATGCTTTGCTGGAGCTGTCGTAATCGGTCGCGGTCCCGCGCCAAGTCGACCGCGATACGCACGTACGCCTCGCGATCCGCCGCGATCAGCTCCTCGAGGCGGACGCTTGCCAGCAAGCTCACGCCAACCCGCCCGGCATGGGCGCGGCCGGCGAGCGTGACGACGGGGACGCCCATCCACATCGCCTCGCAGGTCGTCGTCGTGCCGTTGTACGGGAACGTATCGAGCGCGATGTCGATCTTTGCATACATCGCCAGATGCTGCGTCGCATCGAGCTTCTGCCCGACGAATTCGACGCGCTCCGCCGCGACGCCGTGCGCTTCGAACAAGCCGCGGACGCGGGCGGCGATTTGGTTGTCGACGAACGCGCCCGCCTTCATGAAGAAGCGCGAGTCCGGCGTCTCGCGCACGATTTCCGCCCAGGTCGCGATCAGCGGCTCATTCAATTTCGCCACGGCGTTGAAGGTGCCGAACGTGACCGGCCGCCCCGCCTCCGCCGGCGCTGGCAGAGGCGGATACGGCTCGTGCGGGCGGAAGCACCACGCGCACGGATCGAGGCGGTGCAACTTCTCCACGCTGAACGAATCCGCCTCGCCCGGCGGATCGACGCGCGAATCGGTGATGCGATAATCCATCGCGCTCAGCCCGGTCGTGTCCGGATAGCCGAGATAGCTCACCTGCACCGGCGCGGGCTTGCGCGCGAAGACGGGAAGCCGATTGTGCCCGCTGTGGCTGGCGAGATCGACGAGGATGTCGATCTGGTCCTGGCGAATGACTTTTTCGACGACGCCGTGCGGCACGCCCGCGATCGCGCGCCACGCCTTGACGCGCGGCTGCATGCGGCGCGTCATGGCATCCGGCGTCGTGACGTCGGAATAGCAGATCACCTCGAACTGCTCGCGATCGTGCTTCTCGATCGCCGCCTCGATGAAATAGCCGACGGAATGCTGCCGGAAATCGGAAGAAACGTAACCGATGCGCAGCCGGCGTTTTCGATCGCGGCCATTGGGGTGCCGCACGGCCCCGGCGGGCGCAGCGAACTTCCGCGCGAACGCCCGGTGCTCCTCCAACATCGCGGCCGGCTCGACATCCGGCTGGTAATGCAGCGCAAGCAGCAGATTGGAATGATTCTGCGCCGCGGCCGCTGAAGCGGCATCCGATTGCAGCTCGATCGCGCGGCGATACGCGGCGATCGCCTCCGGGCCGCGCCCGGACATCGTCAGGACGTTCCCGAGGTTGTTGAACGCATCGGCGTGCGAAGGACTCAGCTCGATGGCACGCTGCGCCAGCGCGACGGCGTCGGCGAGATCGCCGCGCTCGCATTGGCAGGTGCTGAGATTGCTCAAGGCGTCCGCAAGATTCGGATCGACCTGCAACGCCGCCCGAAACGCCGCCGCCGCCTCGTCGATCCGCCCCTGCGATTGCAGCACCACCCCGAGATCGCTGTGCCGCTGCGCGACCTCCGGCCCGACCTGCGTCGCGCGGCGAATGAGTTGCTCGGCGGCGGCGAGATTCCCGCCGCGCATCGCCAGACATCCGAGCAAATGCAGGGCCGTCGGCTCTTCCGGGCGCTGGGCGAGCACCTCGCGGTAGATGCCCTCCGCCTCCGCCAGACGCCCCGCGCGCTCGTGCCCGATCGCGAGCTCGATCGCCTGTTGAATGGTCATGCGCGTCACGCGCTCCATCATCGCTCGCACCGGAATTCAATCAACTCCCGCTGGCGCGCCGCGGTATCACAGCTTGAAGCGTTTCGCGCGCCGCGATACCTTCGGCCACGCGCGCCGCGCATTTGCTGTGTACAACTCACTCAGGACCCCTGCATGCACCATCCCATCCGGATCGGCCTTCTCCTGCTCGTCTCCCTCTTCGCCGTTTCCTGCACGAATCGCGCCGGCGCGAAAGTCCCCGGCAGCGCGCAGAAAGCCCCTCGCCACAACCTGCCGGCCATCCCCGCCGTCAGCGGCGTGAATATGAAGGGCGACGAACCGCCGCCCGCGCCGCGCGAGTTTCGCGCTGTCTGGGTCGCCACCGTCGGCAACATCGATTGGCCCAGCAAGCCCGGGCTGACGACGCAGCAGCAGCAGGACGAGATCATCAAGATTCTCGATCGCGCCAAGGAGATCAACCTCAACGCGATCGTCCTCCAGGTTCGCACTACCGCCGACGCGCTCTACGAGTCGCAGCTCGAGCCGTGGAGCTATTTCCTGACCGGCAAGCAGGGACAGGCGCCGGCGCCGTACTACGACCCATTAAAATTCTGGATCGAGGAATCGCACAAGCGCGGCATGGAGCTGCACGCGTGGTTCAACCCGTACCGCACGAAGTACGGCGGCGGCGAATATCCGATGGCGGACTCGCACGTCAGCAAACGCCGCCCCGACCTCGCGAAAACCTACGGCAAGAGCGGCTGGATGGACCCGGGCGAACCGGACGCGCAGGAGCACTCGTTCAAGGTCTTCATGGACGTCGTCGAGCGCTACGACGTCGACGGCATCCACATCGACGACTACTTCTACCCCTACCAGGAAAAGCTCAACCCCAAGGACCCGGAGGA
Organism: Phycisphaerales bacterium; assembly: GCA_034666045.1. Taxonomy (GTDB): domain Bacteria; phylum Planctomycetota; class Phycisphaerae; order Tepidisphaerales; family Tepidisphaeraceae; genus JAICTV01. The sequence continues at coordinate 8,735 of JAXDMN010000210.1, forward strand.
CGACCGCCTGATCCCGTTCCCCGATGACGACAGCTACAAGAAGTACACCGACGCCGGCGGAAAGCTGAAGCGCGACGACTGGCGGCGCGACAACATCAACAAGCTGATCGAGCGGATCTACAAAGGCATCCGCGCCCGCAAATCGAACGTACAGTTCGGCATCAGCCCGTTCGGCGTCCCGCGCGCGGGGCTGCCGGGCATCGAGTACACCAAGGGCGGCTTCGACCAGTACGAGAAGCTTTACGCCGACGCCGTGCTCTGGCTGGAAAAGGGATGGTGCGACTATTTCGCGCCGCAGCTCTACTGGCCGATCTATCGGCAGGACGTCCCGTACTACGGGCTGCTGCGCTGGTGGACCGAGCATAATCCGAAGGGCCGGCACATTTACCCCGGCCTGTTCACCAGTAAGATCGATTGGTCGGACACGACCTACGCCGCCGAGACGATCATGAGCCAGATCATGCTCACGCGGCTGGTCGAAGGCACCGGCGGGCACATTCACTTCAGCCAGATTGCGCTCAACCAGGATCGCGACGACATCGCCACGCTGTTGCGCGACGGGCTGTACGCCCGGCAGGCGATCGTGCCGGCGACGACGTGGCTCGACAACAAGCCGCCCGCGACGCCCGCCGATGTGCGCATCGCGCGCGTGGAGGGCGTCGGCAAGCCGCCGGAGAAGAAGCCGCCCGCGACGACTCAAGCCGAGAGCGGCCGACGACGCCGCTGGTGGACCACCGGCCCCGCGACCACGCGCGCCAGCTCGAGGCAGCGCGGCGGAACGACCCGCCCGTTCTATTCGCTCACCACCAAGCCCGCGGAAGAAAAATGGCTCCCGCAGGTCCGCATCGGCTGGACGCCCGGCAAGGGCGAGGAGAAAGTGTTCCAGTGGGCCGTCTATTACAAGATCGGCGAGGACTGGGGCATGAAGCTCATCCCGGGCAGCGAGCGCGAGACCGTCATCCGCGACAGCCGCTGGTCCGGCCCGGTGCAGCGCGTCTCAGTGTCGGCGGTCGATCGCATGGGAAACGAGTCGAAGCGAAAGACCATCGACACCGGCCTGCGTCCGCCGCCGAAGAAACCCACGACGAAGCCCGGCGCGGCGACGACGACGGCGCCGGTGGTGCAGCCGTCGCGATGATTATCGTGGAACGGGCGCCTCGCCCGTGCATTCGCGGCGGCAGCCGCTTCGTCGAAAAAGTCGCAGAGCCGCGTGCGCGGCGAGTTGCATGGGCGAGGCGCCCATGCCACGATTGAAATCAATGAAAGCCGCATCCCTTCTGCTGCTCGTCCTGTTCTTGTCGCCTGCGACGTTGTTCGCGCAGGACGACGCCCCTCCCGCCCCGCCGCGGGAATTTCGCGGCGTGTGGATCGCCACGGTCGGCAACATCAACTGGCCGAGCAAGCCGGGGCTGCCGGTGCAGGAGCAGCAGCGCGAGATCATCGACCTGCTCGACTACGCGGCCCGGCTGAAGCTCAACGCGGTCTTCATCCAGGTCCGCCCCGCCGCCGATGCGTTTTATCCGTCCAACCTCGAGCCGTGGTCGCAGTACCTCACCGGCACGCAGGGCCAGCCGCCGACGCCGTTCTACGATCCGCTGGAGTTCTGGATCACCGAAGCGCATCGTCGCGGGATCGAACTGCACGCGTGGTACAACCTGTACCGCGCCCGCGCGGGCAAGCCGGCTCATGTTGCCCCCAATCACATCAGCCGCCGACATCCGGAGCTGATGCGCGAGTACGGCACGTTCGTCTGGATGGACCCGGGCGAGCCGGCGTCGGCGCAGCACACGCTGGCCGTCATCCTCGACATCGTCCGCCGCTATGACGTCGACGGCGTGCACACCGACGATTACTACTACCCCTACGTCATCAAGGACGAGGCGACCAGCAAGCCGATCGATTTCCCGGACGATCCCAGCTACGTGCGCTACAAGAACGCCGGCGGAAAGCTGGCGCGGAAAGACTGGCGGCGCGACAACATCAATCAGCTCGTCCAGAAAATTTATCTCGACGTGCACAAGATCAAGCCGTGGGTCAAGGTCAGCTACGGCCCGTTCGGCATCTGGAAACCGGGCGAGCCGCAAGGCGTCAAAGGGATGAGCCAGTACGACGAGATTTACGCCGACGCCAAGCTCTGGCTCAACAACGGCTGGTGCGATTTCATGTCGCCGCAGCTTTACTGGCCCATCGAGGGCGATCAGCCGTTCCCCGCGCTGCTCGAATGGTGGGTGAATGAGAGCACGTCGAAGCGCTGGGTCTGGCCCGGCATCGGCGTCGGTCGCCACGACACCGCCGAGCTGCTCAGGCAGATCGCGATCATTCGAAAGAATCCCGGATCGCGCGGGATGGTCTTCTGGAGCATCGGCGCGCTGCGGCGTCACAAGGACAAGTTCGGCGACGCGCTCATGCAGGGCCCGTTCCGCACGAACTCGCTCGTCCCGCCGATGCCCTGGCTCGACAGCAAACCCCCGCCCACGCCGCGCGCCAGCGGGCAGCGCCAGGAGAACGGCGCGGTCATGGTCACGCTGAGCCGCGCCCCGGGCGAGCCGCCGATCGTTTTCGCGATCTGGGCCCGCTACGGCGCGCAATGGCGCTTCCTCACCGTCCCCGCCGGCTCGCCGAGCCTGACGCTCAATCCCGATCCCACCGCCGGCGCCGCCACCGCCGTCGTCATCACCGCCGTCGACCGCTGCGGGAATGAGAGCGAGCGGCTGGACGTGCAGATCAAGTAGAGACGCGCAGGTTCAAAGTAAACATCCCCGCAATGTCCGACGCAGTGCGCTTGTTCACGCTGATCGCGTTCGTGCTCGGTCACGTCGCGATCGTCCGCGCGCTGATCAGTCGCGGATACGAGTTCGGACTCCCGCAGCGCGTCTGGCAGACGCTCGTCACGCTTCTCATCGTGCTCGGCATCGCAGGACCGATCCTGATCGTCCGCGTCGTCAGGTGGAAACACCACACGCCATGGACCGATCTCCCGCTCGCCTGGCAGCTCTACCTCGTCGCTTGCGTCGTCGCGCTGGTCATTGGAATCGTCATCACCGTCCGCCGATCGATTGATTCCATCCCCCGCGCCCAACTCAGCTCGTCCAGCAAGGTGCTCGACTACTCCACCGGGACAACGCCCTCGATTTCTCGTCTCGCGCGGCTCCCCGGAAACGAAATCTTCTCCGTCGAAATCGTCCAGCGCGAGATCCGCCTGCCGCGCCTTCCCGCGCAGCTCGACGGGCTCTCCATCCTCCACATCACAGATCTTCACATGAACGGAACGCCGGGGCGCGGCTTCTTCGAATGGGCGATCGATCAGTGCGTCGCGCTTCGTCCGGATCTCGTCGCGGTGACCGGCGACGTCATCGACCACCTCGCCGTCGTCGATTGGCTGCCGACCACGCTCGGCAAGTTGACCGCGCCGCTGGGGTGTTTTTTCGTCCTGGGCAACCACGACCTGCACGCCGGAAGTGACGAAATCCGCTCGACGTTCGATACGATGGCGTGGTTGGCCGTGACGGGGCGAGTCATCACCAAAGAGTTCCGCGGCGCGCGTTTGACCATCGCCGGAACCGAACGCCCCTGGTTCGGCGACGACCCGCCGATCGATCGCGCGACCGCGCCCAACGAGCTGCGCATCCTCCTCAGCCACGCCCCGCATCTCATTCACTGGGCGCGACGGCGCAACGTCGATCTCCTCCTCGCCGGCCACCTCCACGGCGGCCAAATCCAATGGCCCCTCCTCGGTCCCCTCGCCGGCGGACGTTTTCACAGCGGCTTGTTCGACCTGCCGCCGACGATCATGCACGTCAGCCGCGGCCTGGGTCAGATGGCGCCGATCCGATTTGGTTGCCGGCCCGAGATTACGAAGCTGGTGCTGCGCG
>JAXDMN010000211.1:0-4268 GCA_034666045.1 Phycisphaerales bacterium
CAACCTGGGCTCGGCGATGCGCGCCCGCACGGCCGTCGCCCGGCGGCACGAGTTATTGCTTCGCGTGCTCACGCACAACATCATGCTGTTGGCGGAGGGTTGAGACAGAGCAGGTCACTTCCCTTTACGGTCATAAAGGGGTCACTTCCCTTTATGACCGCCGGCGCGCTCGATCGCCACGCCGAGGTCATAAAGGGGTCACTTCCCTTTATGACCGCCTGCGCGCTCGATCGCCACGCCGGGCGTGCGAGGAACGAGCGGAAGCCCGGCGCAGCGACACCACGAGAAGATCTTCATAAACAAGAAACAACGGGAGAAGGACGGCCCGGCGAGTCGACTGAGCTTGCCGACGACCGCGTGCACTAGTCTAAATAGCCGCGTGAAGCGTCGACTCTTCAACTTCGCCGCGGCAGTCCCGCTCCGGCCGTGCGGATCAGAAAACAGGGACGATCAGAAAACAGGGACGGGAGCTATTTTTCCTCTCGCGGTGCTATTGCGCCGCGCTTGCGCTCTTCGGATCAGAAAACACGGGACGGGTAGCTATTTTTTCGCTCGCGCGATCAGAAAACAGGGACGGGAGCTATTTTTTCTCTCGCGCGCTGCTATTGCGCCGCGCTTGCGCTCTTCGGCTTCTTCTTCGCCTTGCGGATGTCGGCGTCATAGTGCGACCACATATCCGGGTAGATCTCTGCGACCAGCGCCAGCGTTTCTTTATAGCGCTTCTTCGTGGAGTGGTTGGCGTAGAGGTACACCGCCAGGTCCTGCCGGCGCTTGAAGGACGTCTCCGACGTCGACTTCATGTATTTCGTTCCGCCGGCAGCGCCGATTGCGGCCTGCTGCTTGATCGTGTTCTCGGCCACGGTGGAGACCTCGGCAATGGGGACGAAAAAGGAAATCGCCTCCGCGGCGGCGAAGCCAGCCACGCCGGCGGCGACGCGGCTCTTGCCGACGCCCCGTTCCGCCCACGGTGCCAGCGCGCCGTCGGCGTTATATGGATTGAGGAATTTTCCCGAGCTTCCCTGCATCGGCGTCGGGCTCATGAGGGTGTTCGCCTTGGGCAAGGCGCAGCCCGTGAGCAGCGTTGCCGCCGCGCCAATCACCAGAAGCTGACATCGCAGCGTGGAAAGCACTGCACTGGTGTGAGAGCGTAAGTCGCGCATGTTTTTCATCCGGGAACGAGATGTGGAGCAGCGCACCGAGAAGATTGCCGCAGCAAGATGGTACCCACCCGCACCGCGATCACAAAACTTCGGTCATAAAGCGGCCATGCGGTCATAAAGCGGCCATGCGGTCATAAAGGGGCCATGCGGTCATAAAGGGGTCAGGGTCATAAAGGGGTCGCTTCCTTTTATGTCCGAAAAACACTCCGGCCATCTCAGCTCGGGTCGTCAGTTCGCTGCGATCCAGTTTCTTCGGCGTCGACAACGCACGTTGTTAACCAACCGCAAGCTCACACCAATTGCCGGCGCGAATCGTTGATTCGGAATCGAAATGCGTCGGCGGGCGGGAGGCCGGCGGGATGATTTGAGATGTTTTTGGCGCGGCCGAGCGCGTGGCCGCGTGTTAACCGCCCGGTTAACCGGTTAGGCGGACGGGGCGGCGGTCGAAAATCGGAACTCCTACTAATCCGGCCGACGTTTGTAAGTCGTTATTTTTCGCGCGGAGCCTCGAAAATGCCGGCCCAACTCGTGGCCGGGCCGGGAGTAAAAAACGCGTCGGCCTGGTGCGGCCGCCGCACGTTTCGAGGGTCGGATGAGTTGCAAGTCGTCGGCGAAGCAAAACGCGGCAGGCGTGACGGGCGTGGCGGCAATGACCAATGACAAATGAGGAATGTCCGCGCGTGGCGGTTATTATTCGCTCGCCGCAGCGCGCTTGATGCATGACCGACACGAACGAGACATCATCATCCAGCGGGGGAAAAGTCATCTTCCTCGTCGACAGCAGCCGTGCGACGTTCGCGGAGCTGTGGCGCGACGCTTCGCCGGCGACGGTCGGGATCGCGTGGCTGTTGAAAATTCTGCGGCAGCGGCTGCCGGGATCGGTCAACGATCCGAATGTCGAATCGCTGGCGCCGTTCGAGATCGCGGAGGCGGCGCTGGCGCCGGAGGTGCGGGCGGCGATGGAGCCGGCGCTGCGCGAGATGTTTGTGCTGGGGTTCGACCTCGTCGCGGTGCATGAGATCATCGACTTGTTCAACCAGAGCCGGTCGCGCATCGCGACGCTGGCGCGCGGGGACGGCAGTGCGATCGGGCGCGTCTGGTATCGCACCGAGGGGGGCGGGAATCCGCCGAAAACGCATTTTTATTGTGACTTTCTCACCGCGTTCGGAGACGGCTCGTTCGTATGGTCGACGGCGGCGCGTTCGGTGCTCGAGTCTCCACCGCAGATGCACGTGACGCGACAGACGGGCGCGTCGGCGGAGACGCTGTGGCAGCATCACGTCGAAAACGTGCAGCGGCGTGGGATGACGTCCGGGGCGCAGCCGATTGCCGCGGCGGGGCGCGAGCCGGTGCTCGATGTCATCGAAAAACATCATGCGCTGCTTCGCGATTTTCATCTCGCGCGAAAACTCTTTCGCCCGATGCGCCCGGGCGAGCAGCAGCGCGCGAGCGAAATCGAATCGCACGTCGGCGAGGCGACGGCGGCGGGGATGGCGTATCCGGAGGTCTGGGCGGAGCTCGTCCGAATGCAGAAACGCCGAACCGGTTGGGGCGCGGCGGCGCTGCTGCTCGTCGTCTCTCTGATGCTGTTCATCGGCATCGGCGCGGGCGCGGCGAAGTGGGAATGGGAATTCATTGTTCTCATCGTCGGCCTGCTCGCGTTTCACGAGCTCGGGCATTTTCTGGCGATGAAAATCTTCCGTTACCGCAACGTGCGGATGTTTTTTATCCCCATGCTCGGCGCAGCCGTCAGCGGCGTGAACTACAGCGCGCCGGGATGGAAAAAAGTCGTCGTCGCGCTGATGGGACCGTTGCCCGGCATTTTTCTCGGCGCCGTCGCGGGGACGGCCGGCGCCTATCTCCAGAATGAAATGCTGCTGAAGATCGGCGTGTACGCGCTAGTGCTCAACGGCCTGAATCTCCTGCCCGTGCTGCCGCTCGACGGCGGGCGCGTGATGCACACGCTGTTTTTCTCGCGGCACTGGGCGCTCGATGTCATCTTCCGCGTCGGCGCCGCGATCGTGCTCATCGGCGGCGGTTTCGCCATCGGCGACCGCATTCTCATGCTCCTCGGCATCTTTACACTGCTCGGCATTCCCGCCGCGTACAGGCTGGCGCGGATCGCTTCGGAATTACGCCGCGAGGGCATCCGCCGCGCGGCGCCGGAAGAGCAGATGATTCCGCCGGACGTCGCGCAGCAGATTATTACCAAAGTGCGCGGCGCGTTCCCGCGCGCGCTGGCGAACCGCACGGCGGCGATGCACACGCTCAACGTTTACGAAACGATCAACACGCGCACGCCCGGCTGGCTGGCGACGACGGCGTTCACCTTCGTGCACTTCGGGGCGGTGCTCTTTGTCGTCCTGGCCGGGGTGCTGTTCGCCGTCGCGCAGCATGGCGGGATCGGGCCGATGGTCGACATGGCGCGCACGCGAGCGCGCGCGCAGCGACATGTGCCGAAGTACGCGCTCGCCGTCGAGCAGATACAGATCGTTGACGGCGAACCGTCGGATGCGGCGCCCACGACTGCGCCTTCGTCCATCGTGGCGACCTTCGCGACGCCGGACGAAGCACGAATCACTTTCGATGAACTGCGGACGCGGCGAACGTCGATTGCGCTGTTCGGGCAGAGCATCATGCTGCCCGTCGCTGATCCCGCGACGCGCGAGCAGTGGTTTGACGAGCTGGAGAAGCGTAGCGGCGGCGGCAGGGGGGGCGGCGCCGTCTTCGTCGCCTCCGCGGTCACCCCGAGCGCGATGGCCCTCGACTGCGTGGCGCCCGATGCCAACACCGCGAAGGAAGTCGCCGCGGAGGTGCGGGAGTATTTCAGCGTCCCGATGCAGTTGCACCTGATTCCGCCGTGGTCGCCCGCCTACGACAAGAATCGTCGCGACGCATGGCGGCGGGCGCGGCAGACGTTTGTGAAGATCCACAGCGGCAGCGCCGATGTCTTCGACAACGCGGAGATGCGCGAGTTGAGCACGCGCATGAACACCCTCCGCCGCCGCGGCGACACTGAAGGACTGAAAAAACTCCAGGACGAGCACGAGAAGCTTTACGAGAAGCTACGCCGCGCGCATCGCCGGCGGCTGCTCGATTCGTTGGATC
>JAXDMN010000212.1:0-8053 GCA_034666045.1 Phycisphaerales bacterium
ATCGAACGGTGCGAGACTGGAGCGCCGCGCGCCCATCTCCCCAACCCTCTCCCCGGAGTACCGGGAAGAGGGAGAGGGCCTCTTAGACACCCCTCTCAGGACGGGTGCGCGCACCGTCCTATCGCACAACGCGAATCCTCCCCGGCGGCCAATAGATGACGTCGATCACGCCGAGGATCGATGACGACTTGGATGGGCCGAAGATGCGAGAGTCGCCGGAGATGTCGACGTTGTCGCCGATGAAAAAATATTCGTCGGCGGCGAGGGTGATGGTCTGGCCATCGGTGTAAGGCATGGAGATGGCGAAAACGCGCGGCAAGGTGGCGTGACATCGGCCGGCGAGAACGGGCGGCACGTTCGCCGGTTGGTCGTTGATGTAGATCGTCCCGCCGTCGAAGCGCAACCGCTCGCCGGGCAGGGCGATAAGCCGCTTGCAGAATATTTCCGGCTCCTGTGGCTGAATCTGGTCCACGTTGCGATACGCGACCAGGTCCCACCGGCGCGGGCGAAGGATCTTGTTCACGAAGAAGCGATCGCCGCTCTCGATCGTCGGCGACATGCTCGCGGTCGGCATGAGGAACGTTTCGGTGAGCCGTGGCTTGATGACCAACAGGACCAGCGCGAGTTGCACGATGCCAACGGCGAGCAGCGCTCCGAAGGGGGCGAATGCGCGGCCGGTCGACAAGCCGAACGTGCGGCGGAGCACCATCAGGACGATGGCGGCCTGAACAAGCAGCAGGAACAGACTTTCCGCGATCGCGCCATTCGGATTCGCGCGAACAGAAAGGACGGTCGCGGCGGAAAAGGCGATGTTGACGATCACGACAAACAGCAGCGCAAGGAAGCCGAACCGCAACTTCCCGCGCGGCGACCCAACCGCCTGCGCGACTCGCGCCATGGCCCAGGCGGTGAGCAGGATCATCACGGGCTCGATGACGGACCAGATGCCGATCGTGACCAAGGCGTTCTCCTCCTGTTGCGCAGCGAGTAAGACAATCTTATCAAATACAACAGCAGGCGTAATTCGCTGCGACATCATGACTGTCGCGCGCGGGAATCGTTCGTTTCCGCTCGGCGGGCGGGAGGATGGCGGCGCTGGCCGAGCGGTTTTCGCGACGCGGGCGAGCGCCGGCGAGCAGCAATTTGTAGTTCGGCCGACGCGCGGCGACCAATTTGACGTACCGGCGCGACAAATTTCTACCGATCCGGCGACGTTCGTAAGTCCTTATTTTTCGCGGCGACGTGAAAATTCCCGGCCCAACTCGTGGCCGGGCCGAGAGTAAAAATCGCTCAATGAGAGACCGGCCGCCGCACGAGGCGAGGGTCGGACGACCCGAAAGTCGTCGCCGCTGCAAGACGCGGCAGGCGGGTCGGGCGTAGCGGCAAACGCTATTCGCGCTTTTGCGATGCTAGCATGTGCCGCACATGCGATATCACTTTTTGATCGTCGCCGCGGTCTGTCTCCTCGCGGGGCGCGTCTCCGGACAAGCGACAACACAGTCGGCCCAGTCGGGCGATCCAACGGCGCGAACGACCACGCGTCCCGCCACCACGCAGGCCGGCGAAAAAGGGGACAAGCTCGTCGTGACCGAGCATGAGCTTTCGGTCGGGGATCGCGTGCTGCGCTATACCGCGACGGCCGGCACGATGGCGCAGAAGGACGAAAGCGGCGCGACGAAGGCGGACATGTTTTTCGTCGCGTACACGCTCGATCGCAGCGCGAAAGCGGATCCGACGACTCGGCCGATCACGTTCGTGTTCAACGGCGGGCCGGGGGCGGCGTCGGTCTGGTTGCATCTTGGGACCGCGGGGCCGAAGCGCGTGGCGATTGACGAGAAGGGCGTGCCGTCGGCGCCGCCGTTCCGCGTGGTCGACAACGAAGCGACGTGGCTCGGCGCGACGGACCTGGTCTTCATCGATCCGGTCGGCACGGGATACAGTCGGCCGGCGCAGGGCGAGAAGGGGGAGCAGTTTTACGGCGTCGAAGAGGACGTTCGCTCGGTCGGGAGCTTCATTCGTCTCTACACGACTCGGTACCAGCGTTGGCCCTCGCCGAAATTTCTCGCGGGGGAAAGTTACGGCACGACGCGCGCGGCGGGGCTGAGCGAGTACCTGCTGGAGAAGCAGGGGATCAGTCTCAACGGCATCATCCTCATCTCGGCGGTGCTCGATTTTCAGACGATCGCGCCCGGCGCGGGGAATGACCTGCCATACGCGCTCTACCTGCCGACGTACGCGGCGACGGCGTGGCATCACAAGAAGCTGGCGCCGCCGATCCAGGGCGATCTGGAAAAGACGCTGCGCGAGGTCGAGCAATTTGCGCTGGGGGATTATCTCGCGGCGCTGGCGGCGGGGGATTCGCTCGATGAGCCGAAGAAACGCGCCGTCGCCGAAAAGCTGTCGCGCTACACGGGGCTCGACGCCGAGTGGATCTTCCGCGGCAACCTCCGCATCAGTCCGGGTCGGTTTCGCAAGGAGCTGCTCGCGAAGGAAGGCAAAGTCATCGGCCGATTTGATTCGCGGATCACCGGGTTTGAAAGCGATCCGCTGAACGATGCGTCGGATTACGATCCGAGCCTGTCGCTGTTCCTGCCGCTCTACAGCGGGAGTTTGAATCATTACGTGCGGACGGAGTTGGAATTCGAAAGCGACCTGCCGTACGAGGTGCTGACCGAGCGCGTGCAGCCGTGGAACTTCGGCGCCGCCGGCCGCGGGTATCTGTATGTCGCCGACACGCTGCGCGCGACGATGCTGAAGAACCCGCAGCTCAAGCTGCTCGTCGGCGCGGGGAAGCTGGATCTCGCGACGCCGTATCTTGCGAGCGATTACACCGTCTATCACCTGAACCTGCCGCCCGAGCTTCGCCGCAACATCACGCGGACGTATTACCCGGCGGGGCACATGATGTATCACGATGCGGGATCGCGCCAGCGGCTTCACGATGATATTGCGGAGTTCATTCGCCGCGCGACGTCGATGAACGCGACGACGAAACCGGTGCGAAATGAGTGATGGACATGGCCACTGAAGTGGCCAAGCCGGGGGCTTTAGCCGGGGGCTATTGCCCGCTTCCGACCGCGGACCGCGGCGTCGTGATGGGATTGTTTGGCGGCGCTTGATTCTGAAGCTGCGCGCGGACCGCGGCTTCGAGCCGCTCGATCGAGGATGCGCTCGGCTCAACCAGCGGCGGATCCATTCGCTTCGCGGCCTCGATCAGGCGCAGCGCATCCGTGAGCGCGCCCAGGTCGCGGAGGCGATCCGCCTCGGTGTTGATCTTTCGCCCCATCGCTTCCTGGTTGCCGGTGTTGGCGGTGATCGAGCTGGCGGCGAAGTCGGCGGCGGTCTGGTACTGCTTGCTCGCGAGCAGCGCGTCCATGCGGCGCTCGAGCAGGTCGCTGGTCGTCATCCCCTGGTCGCGCGGGTCCTTGGCGCGGTAGTGCTTGAGCGCGAGATCGAAATAAATGTCCGCCTGCTTGGCGTTCTCGATGACCGCCTGCTCGCGCGCGGCGGCGTCGAGGTCAGGGCGCTCGGCGGCGCGCTTCGCCAGCTCCATGTACTCCGCGCCCAGGCTGGAACGAAACGAGGCGAGGCTCGACTGGCTCTGCGGGTCGCTCAACGACGCCAACCGCTCGGCCAGCACCTTGAGCACCTCGATGCGCCGCTCCGGCTCGCCCTTGAAGGCATCGGCGAACCCGGCGAGCTGCGCGTTGCCGGCCGACGGGTCGCTGAACAGCGTTTTGAGCACGGCCCACGCTTCGTCGCGCACACTCTGGCTCGGCTCGGGCGAATCGCGCTTGATCAGGTCATACAAAATCGAGGCGTGACTGAAATCGGCGGTGGTCCGCAGCGCGCGGACGGCTTCCAGCCGCACGGTGTCGTCGCCGTCGCGCAGCCCTTCGCCGACCGCGCCGGCGGGCCAGATTTCGCCGTTGGGCTTGCCGTATTGACCGAGCGCGCGTAGCGCGGCGCGGCGGACGACGACCGATTCGTTCGGCTTCAGCATCGCGGTGAAATGGCGATGAAGATTCGGGTTCCGCAGCGCGCCCATCGCGTCGATCAACGCCGCGCGCAGCGACGTCGTGCCGGGCGGGCCGGTCCGCTTGGTCAGCGCCACCGTCAGCTCCTGCGCCACCAGCGTCGACAGCGCGGGATCGCGCTGGATGAGCGGCGCGAGATTCGAATCCCCCAGCCCGCGCGCGGCCGTCTCCGCCACCGCCGTCGACGGGTCGCTCAGCAGCTTCACCAGCGGCTGCACGACGCGGACGTCGCGCATCGGCACCAGCGCGCGGGCGAGCTCCATCCGCACGTCGGCGTCCTGCTCGCGGGCCAACTGCGCAAGCAGCGCGTCGAACGCCTGCGCATCGTTGAGCAAGAACAGCGCCTGCGCGACGGCGATGCGCACCTGGCTGGAGCTGTCGGTCAGCATGCCGCGCAGCTCGTCGCGGACGGCCGGCGGGATGGGGCGCGTCTGCGTGAAGTCGCTCTGCACGATCGTTGCGCCCATCGCGCGGGTTTCCGGCTCGGGCGAGCGCAGATAGCGGAGCAGGATCGCTTCCTTGTTCTTCTCCGGCGCGCTTTGGTAGACCTCCTCGAGGATCGCGCGCATTTCCCCGACGTAACGGTCGAAGCGGTTTTGCAGGCGCACGAGTCGCGCGTCGCGCGCTTCGAGCAGGTCGCGCGCGAACGAGGCGTCATCCTTGATCTGGTTCTCGGTCCACCAGCGCTGCCAGTGCGCGGGATCGGTGCGCTTGACGCCGGCGGCGGTCATGTCGCCGAGCGCGACGGCGGCGGCGGTGCGGATCGCGGGAGATTCGGCGTCGGCATTGAGCAGGTCCATCAGCGCGCGGGCGGCCGGCTTGTTCGGCATCGTTCCGACGGCGCGGATGGCCGCAAGACGCGTCGCCTCGCGCTGTTGATGCGGCGCGTCGACCGCCAGCGCGATCAGCTTCGCCGCGACCGATACCTGCGCGCGATATCCGGCCAGGGCCTGGATCGCCGCATCCGTCAGCGCGGGATCCGCGCCGATCAGGTCGAACAGCGGGTTGATGAACGCCGGATCCGGATCCGGGTCGAGCGCCACCGCGCGGGCAGCGGCGCGTTGCACGCTGCGATTCGTCGCGTCGGCCATCGCGGCGACGAGAAGTTGCCGCGCTTCGGGCGTTCTGCGCAGAATTAGCTTCGCCGCCGCCTCGTCACGATCGCGTTGCGCAATGTTGGGTGCGCGGAGCACGGCGGCAGGATCGTCCGTTGAGGATGACGTCGTCGCCACCGCACCGGGGGGCGCAGCGGCGGTTGATTGTGCATCGGCGGACGGCAGGCATGGCCATGCGGCCCCGGCGGCGAGCGCCGCGAGGATCATCCGCCTGCCTGCCTTTTCCATTCGCCGCTGGAAACCCACTGCGACACCTCCGTGCCGGTCAGGAGCGGGGCAAACGCTGTCGGCGCGGATGCGCTCGATGCTTGCCCGTTGTGTCGTTCGCGCGCCCGCCTGCGAAATTGGAGCGCTTCAGCCCGCTGCGCCGCAGGGCGGACGCGCAACGCGTGGCGTTGCGGCTTACCTCATGCGCGCATTCGGTGCCCGTGCCGATACTTGCTCGCGCTTGCGGCGCGGACCCTGCGTGCGCTGAAATTACTGTATTTCCGCCTGATCGCAAAGCCTTGGGAGCATAGGACGTTGCCGTCGAGGCATCGGTCGAAAAATTCCGCGGCAATAGCGCCACGGATGTCTTGCGATTTTTTCGCCGGGAATAGTACAGTAGCCCGCCGGCGTTTCTGCCTCGTGCACGGCTGCGCTGCCGATGTGCATCCCGGGACAATTTCGCGAGCTGCTGGACGGTCACTGTGAACGACTGGAATGATGCCGAGCGTCGGGTCGAGCGGGCGCAGGAGCTCTACGAGCAGCGCAAGCTCCAGGAGGCCGTCGAGGAGCTCCGCGCCGCCATCGCCATCAATCCCTACAACTCCGGCTGGTTTTTCAACCTCGGCCTGACGTTGGACGAGCTCGACCGCGCCGAGGAAGCGATCGAAGCGTACAAGCAGGCCCTCGAGATCGATCCCAACGACCTCCAGACGATGAACCGCCTCGGCATGGACCTGCACCGCGTCGGCCGATTTCGCCAGGCGCTCTCCACCTTCCAGAAGATCGAGAACATCGATCCCTCGTTCGAGCCGTGCTACTGCAATCGAATATTGACCTTCACTGAGTTGAACGAACACGAAAAAGCCGAGGAGATGTTTTATCTCGCCCGGCTGTACAAAGAGCACTGCCCGCGCTGCTACTACTACATGGGCTGTTCGCTCAACGCGCGCGGGCAGTTCGACAAGGCGATCTACTGCTGGCGCAAGACGCTCGACCTCGATGAAGATCATCCGGACGCGCACGTCCGCATCGCCGAGGCGCTCTGGGCGAAGGGGGAGCTCGAGCAAGCGCGCCGGCATTACCTCTCCGGCCTGCGGCAGGACCCGGGATCGACCGACACGCTTTTAGATCTCGGCGAGCTGTTGACGGAGATGGGCCGCGTCGACGAAGCCGGCGAAAAAATCCGCCGCGCCATCGAAATGGCCCCCGACGAACCGGCCGCGCGCTACGCCTACGGCAAATGGCTTTTATCTCGCGGCTGCGAGGAAGAAGCGGTCGTCGAGTTATTGAAAACGCTGCGGCTCGATCCGACTTTTCCCGGCGCGCACCTGCACCTCGCCCGCATCCACCAGAACCACAAAGAGACCGTCGAGGCCCGCCGCCATCTCCGCGGCGAGCTTTTATTGAAACCGGAAGACCCCGCGATCCTGCTCAACCTCGGCAATCTTTTATTAGACAGCGGCGAACCCCGCCTCGCCGCCGCGACGTTGAAGCGGCTCGTCCAGATCCAGCCCAACAACGCCAACGGCTGGATCAACCTTGCCGTCGCCTATTTCTCCCGAGAGCGTTACGGCGAAGGCATCGAAGCCTGCAACCGCGCCCTCGCCTGCGACGCCGCCAACGCCATGGCCATCTTCAACCTCGCCCTGGCGAACGAGCATCTGAGACGCTACGACGAAGCGATGGATTGGGTCCGCCTCGGGCTCGACAAGGACGCGAAGGATTTATCTCTCCAGAAGATGGAGCTGCGGCTGCGGGTGTTGCAGTTGCGCTCCCGCGTCGTCCGCGCCGTCAAGTGGTGCGTCGGCCGGCGCTCCTGACTTGTCATTTCTCATTCCCGTAGCATGGGCGTCTCGCCCATGAGGCGTGTACTCACGGATGTGCGGCGCGCCTCGACTGAGCTCGCCGAAGTCAGCCGCACGCAACCCGTCGCGGCCAACGGACGTTTCCTTTCCGCAGTGTGTCATTTCATGAACGGCGTCCCGCGGTGTTACTGCGCCGGGCTTCCGCTCGGTCCTGCGGACGGCAGTCCCGCAGACGGCACGTCTGCCGTCCGCAGGACCTCGCCCGCCTCGGCGGGGCGGTCAGGAAGTCCTCACCGCGCGGAAACGGAAGGGCGGCGTTGTCCGCGGCTTCGCGCGCGATCCCTTTGGCTTCTCCCCAGCAGGAACGGCTACCTTCTCGGCTCATATCGCATCGCCACCGCCCCCGAGCCGAACTCCAGCCGGCTGACGAGCTTCAAGTCGAGAGGCTTCGATAGCCCGGCGAACAACGTCGGCCCATGGCCCGCCACCTTGGGGTGCACGACGAACTCGTACTCATCGATCAATCTCAGCTCCGCCAATGCCAGCGGGAGCGTCACGCCTCCCACGAACAGTCCCCCCTTGGCTCCGTTGCCCGCCCCCTCTGACTCCCGCTTAAGCTGCTCGACGGCCTTTGCCAGATCCCCGCGCCCCGATGTCCCAAGCAGCAGCTCCGCGTTCCAATCGACCCCAGGGGGGGCAAGGTGCTCGACACGACGTACTTCTTGGCCGCGTCGATCGTGCGGGCGAAGGGTTCCATCCACCCGGCCATCCATTCGGGCCGCAGCCCATTTGCCGGCCACCGCCACGCGGCCTGCATCATTTCGTAAGTGACCCGGCCAAAGAGCAGGGCATCGGCCCCGGCGAGTTTCTCGGCCCAGAAACGATGCAG
>JAXDMN010000213.1:0-4816 GCA_034666045.1 Phycisphaerales bacterium
AGTCCGGGCGGATGTCGATGCTTATCGTCGCGTCGCTGCTGATCGCGGCGTCGGCGCTGACGAAATATTTCGGGGTGACGCTGATCCCGCTGCTGGCGGCGTATGGATTCGCGCGGTCGCGACGCATCGGCGCGTGGATGCTGCCGCTGTTGATCCCGTTCGCGGTGCTCGCGGCGTACCACGTTGCGACGCGGCATCTCTACGGCCGCAGCCTGCTCTTCGACGCCGCAGGCTACGCGGCCGAGCGACGCTGGGCGGGCGAATCGCCGGTCGTCGCGACGATCGTGAAAGGGCTGTCATTCACCGGCGGGTGCTGTGCGTCGATCGTTTTGCTGACGATGGCGGCGCTGCCGATGCGCACGCTGATGTGGACCGCCCTGGGCGCGACGGCGGCGTTTGCGGCATTGACGTTCGACCCGATCGGCGCGGCGCTGGTGCGCGCGGGCGGGGGCGCACGGCTGCTCGTGCAACTCGCCCCCTGGGCCGGCGCGGGCGCGGCGATGCTGGTGATGCTCGGCCGGCGATTATGGAGTGCGCGCGACGCGGAGGCGCTGCTGCTGGCATTGTGGATCGGCGGGACGTTTTGTTTCTCGGTTTTCGTCAACTGGAACGTCGCCGCGCGCTCGATCCTGCCGCTGACGCCGGCGGCCGCGATCGTGGCGGCGGGGTTTTACAATTCGCGCGGCGCTGGAACGATTTCATCGCGACTGCAACGTCGCGCCTGGGCGGGAATCGCGGTCAGCGGAATCCTCGCGCTGCTCATCGCCGCCGCCGACACCTCGCTGGCGCGCTCCCAGCGCCAGGGGGCGACGGAACTCGCGGGCCTGCGCGAACGAACCAAGCAACTCTGGTTCGCCGGGCACTGGGGCTTCCAGCATTACATTCGTGGCGCCGCCCGGCCGCTCGACGCGGCGCAGATCGATCTCGCGCCGGGCGACATCGTTATTTATCCAGAGAACAACACGGCGATTATCGAGCTGCCGCCCGGCACGGTGCGGCGGATTGAGCTTCGCGAGTACGACGTCATGCCGCTGGTGTCGACGATGCTGCGCGGGCAGGCCGGGTTCTACAGCGACGTGTGGGGCCCGCTGCCGTTCGCGTTTGGGCCGGTGCCGCGGGAAAATTATCACATCGTGGTGGTCGAGGTGCCGGTCGTCGATCCCCCGCGGTAAATCGGTTGGCGCGGCGGCGTGGGCGGGCAGACACGGCGGGGCGATCGCGGTTATGATTGCGGCTCACGTGCAAGGTGGGTCTGCCGGGGTCATTCTCGCGAGGTTGCTGGCGCGGGCGAGGTGGATATGCGAAATCGCTTTTTCGTCGCTGTGCTGATCGTGGTTATCTCCTTTATCGCGCGAGTAGACGCTGCGCCGGCGCCAACGACAGCTCCCGCGGTCGGCGGCGGACGCGCAGGTAGCGCGGGCGCGGGCGGCGAGGCGCTGCCGACGATGCAGCAACTCAACCAGATGTTGAGCGAAGGGAAAAGCCAGGACGTGCTGCGGCACGTGGCCAAACTGCTGGCGCTCAAGGGCGAGGCGGCCAAGGGGTATGACCGGTACGACCTGCTCTGCCTGCGCGGCGAAGGGGCGCTGCGGACGAAGGCGAACACGATGGCGATCGACGCGTTCGCGCAGGCGGCGCGGGCGACGGAGGATTCGCAGAAGCAGGCGGTCGCGCGGGCGACCGAGCTTCTCATCCGCCGCGCGAAGCCGCTCGGGTACGTGCCGCGCGTCGCGGCGCCCGCGCCGGCCAATGCCCAGGCCGATGCTGCCGCCGCCAAAGCCAAGCCAGGCACGCCGATCCCGTACATCGAAGCGGCCGACCGCAAGCGCGCGTTCGCGGCGATGCTGATCGACGAGATGGCGGTGGTCGATCCAAAAGTGAAAGCCGCCACCAAATCCGAAGCGCTGCCGCCGATCATCGACGCGATCAAGTCGCTCGGCGACCTGCGCGCGGTCGAGATCGCGGCCAAGGGAACGTCGACGGAGACCAAAGGCCTCAGCGCCGATCTCGGCACGCACGCGCACCACCTGATCTCCGACACGATCAGGCCGATGAGCAAGCGCGTCGAGGAATGCTGGCGCTCGGCAAGCCGATATTCGATCAGCGGCAACGACGTTAACGGGTTGTGGGGCCTGACGAGCGCTGAGCAGTACGACCTGAAGGCGGTGATTGCGACCTGCGAGAAGGTGCAGCCGGTTGCGTCGGAACTCGCGACGGTGACCGATCGCGCGGAGCTGATCGCCGACGCGCAGGCCGCCCAGAAATTGCACGCGCGCGCCAGCGAGGTGCTGAGCTACGACTACGCGAATGCCGGCCGCTACAACAAAGACCCCAAGAAGCCGGCGGGCGCGCGGTGAGCGGAGCGCGCCGCCTCTAGTCATCCATGTTTTTCATGAAAGACCTGCGACAGCGTCGGCGCGAGCCTGAGTGGATGGACGCGCCGGACGTCGATCCGGCCACGCTCGCCGACAGCCTGCGATTCATCCGTCGCGTCAACTCACTGCTTCACTACACGCGCGCGACGATTTCGCACCTCGAGCGTTTCAGCCGGCGCTGGCAGCCGGGCGAACGCATTTTCATGATCGATTTTGCGACGGGATCGGCGGACGTGCCGCTGGCGATCATCGAATGGTCGCGGCGGCGCGGGTTCGACGTGCACATCGTGGGACTCGACCTGCACGAGACGACGTGTGAGCTGGCTCGCGCTGCGACGCGGCACGAGCCGCGGATCGAAATCGTCCGCGGCGACGCGCTCGATCCGCCGTTCGACGCGGGCAGCTTCGATTACGCGTTGTCCAGCATGTTCCTGCACCATTTGTCGGATACCGATGCGGTGCGTGCGCTGGCGGCGATGGGGCGGGTGGCGCGTCGCGGGATCGTCCTCGCGGACATCGTCCGCAACGCGCGGGCGTACGCGTGGATTTCGCTGTTGACGCTGCTGTCGAACCGGATGGTGCGGCACGATGCGCGCGTGAGCGTGGCGCAGGCGTTTGATAAAGCGGAAGCGCTGCAACTTCGCGATCGCGCGGGCGTGGGATTTGCGGGTTTTTATCGCCATTTCGCCCACCGCTTCGTCCTGGCGGGGGAGCGAACCGCCGCGTCCGCAGCGGGCTGAACCCGGACGCGATGACGGGCCGATTTCATTGAAGTAAACTCCAGGTCATCGGCCGACGTATGACGTGTAACCGGGCACGGGTTTTGGGCATGAGTTCGTATTCCGCCGCCGATGATTGGTTCGAATCCTTTCCGCCGCAACGTCCGCGCGCACGCCGCGGACGGAAGCACGCGCGGCGGCGAAGTCGCGGCGGTGAGGGCGGCGGCAATGGTAGCGCACGCGGCGGCGGTGAGATTTCGCCCGCACACGTACTGGCGCCGCTGCTGATCGGCGGCGCGTTGGCGCTGGTTGCCATCGCGGGTCATTCGAAAATCGGGGCGTGGCTTCGCGGTTTCTTCAGCGCGCGCACAAAAGCGTTTCCGCCGCAGAGCGCGCTGATGGAGCGCGTGAACGAGGGCCTGCCGCTCCCGCTGCTGCGCGATTCCATCCTCGGCCGGCGGAAGGTGGCGGTCGCGGATCTTCTCGGTCCGCCGCGCACGGCAGTCATCATCCGCCCGACGATGGGCAAGGTCGGCCAGGCCGCCTTCTGGCGCGCGGATACGTGGTATTACGCGATCGATCGCGAAGCGCAGACCGCAATGGCGGTGATGTTCGACGCGCACGGGATCGCCAGCGACGTCGACTTCTTCGACGCGCCGCAATCTCCGGCGGACTTGCCGTCAGTCGAATAACCAATCAGATCGCCGGCGCTCCTCGACATGCCTATCTCGCCGCCGCCTTCTTTCTAATCTTTTGAAATGCGATCGGCGCATACGCGATCGCCGCGCCGCTAAGCAGCCCGGCGACGTGGGCGGTGTTGGCGACGGGGCCGACCAGGCCGGTCATGCAGAGGAACAGCCACGCGATCATGATCGTCGCGCTCTGCTGATTGATGCCGAGGCCGAGGTGGGGCTGGTAGCGGCCCTTGATCCAGACGTAGCCGAACAGGCCGTAGACGACGCCGCTCATGCCGCCGAAAGCGCTGGGGCCGTGGTGGTAGTACTGCGCGATGTTCGGAAGGATCGCGCAGGCGAGGACCAGCGGCAGCAGCACGCGCGTGCCGCGCTGGAGTTCGATCATGCCGCCGAGGTCGCGCATCCAGAACATGTTGAAGATCAGGTGCAGAACGCTCCAGTGGATGAAGATCGGCGTGATCAGACGCCAGACCTGCCCGCGCTTGAGGTGCTCCAGCCAGTAGCCTGTGCGCGCCTGGAAGATCGTTTCGACGTTGTGTTCGGTCTGCCACTTCTCGTACGCGTCGGGCGGGAAGACGGAGGTGAAGGTGAACAGGTCGACGGCCTGCTGGCGCGACCGCTCAAGGCCAAGGATCGATAAGGTGCCGACGGAGATCACGCAACTGAGCGCGATCAGCGTGAGCGTGAGCGGCGCGTTCCACTGGCTCGGTCGGCCCCAGCGCGTGCGGACGTCGATGTACTCCGTTCGTTTCTTCTTCAGCTTCTGTTCCTGCTGCTTTCGGATGCTCTCGGCGTGTCGCGTGGCGGCGCCGTATTTCGGATCGGCGGGATTTTGGAGGAACGCCTGAAGCTCGCTCTTGCCGCGATCGATCTGGTCGTCTTTCTCGATCCAGACGACCCAGTCACCGCTAGCGGATTCTTCGACCATGTTGCCGATCTGCTGCGTGACGAGGTAGTCGCTGAAGCGCTCGGCGTCGGTGTCGCTCGGGATGTTTCCGACCATTCGCATGGGTTTGGCGTGGCAGAT
>JAXDMN010000214.1:0-5265 GCA_034666045.1 Phycisphaerales bacterium
GCGGCGCTGGACAGCGTGCACCGGACGCTCCGGCATCGGCACGACCGGCGGGTCGAACAGCCCGAACGCCAGCCACGCGTAGCCGGTGCCGGCGTCGCCGTCGGTGATTTCCAGGTACGCCTGCTTCCCGGCGTGATCGTCGAGCTTCCACGTGACGCGTCGCGCGACGTCGTCGCGCGGCGGCGTTTTCTCGGCGATCACCTCGCTGGTTGAATCAAGCTTGAGGCGGACGATGTTCTTCGGCTCGGCCGGCGCGCTGGGCGCGCCGTTATGACCGCCGAGAAAAAACGTCAGCTTGGGCGGAACCGCGAACGACTTCGAACGGAGCACGCCGGTCGACATCTCGCCACCGGGCAGGCTGCTCAGCAGCGCTGCCGTCTTGGCGCCGCCGATGCGACGGACCTCGTAGTCCCATGGATCGGAAACCGGCGCGTCAAGATCGAGCGGCGTGTACGTCCACGCGCTCTGCGTCACCGCACTCTTCAGCGCGTCGGACGCGAGCGATTCGCCCCACTGCTTCGCCGACTCCGGCAACGGCTGCCCGCGCTGTTCAAATCCCTGACGGACGGATTGGAACAGCTCGAGCTGGAGATCGAGATCGTCCGCGAATTTTTCACGCATCAGCGCGGCGAGCGGCGCGATGTTCGGCGTCGTCGAAAACCGCACTGCGTGAACCAGGTATTTCTTCAACGCCGCCTTGTCCAAGGCGAGCTGGCGGATGTGATCGAGCAGAAACGTCGCGGCGTCGCTGGAATCGATGGCCACCGACATGTCGGCGAGCATCAGCACTTCGGCGTCGGAGAGTTCGACCTTCGCCAGCCGGGCGTAGCTGCCGTCGGGACGGAGCTGGTTCCGCAGCGCCATCCGCAGGACGTAAACGAAGTGCGTGTCCGCACGATCGGCGTTGGCGAGCACGTCGAGGAGCGGGCGGATGTTAGCGATGTCCGGATGCTGGCCGAGCGCATCGGCGGCGCAGCGGCGAACGAGGGCGTCGGAATCGGCGAGGCCTTTCAGCGCCAAATCGCGCCCGTTCGACGATTCGGCGACGATGCGCATGGCGTGAACGCGCACCGCCGATTCCTTATCCGACGCGGCACGCGTAAGAACTTCATCGTCGATCGCATTCAGGCGGTAGAGCACCCAAAGCGCGTGCGTTTTCTGCAACGTTGACCCGTCGCCGCTCAGTAACTGCTTCAGCGGTGCGATCGCATCCTTCCCGAGGCGGTCGCTCAACTGATCCGTCGCGAGCTGCCGCACGAGCAGGTTCGCATCGTTCAGCTTCGCGATCAGCTCTTCCGCGCTTGATTTGCTGATGTCGAATTTCTCAACCGTCGGCCGCTTGTATGAAATCCGCCAGATTCGCCCTCGCTGATAGTCGCGGCCGGGATGATCGAGCTTGATCTCGTAGTGCGCGATGATGCGGTTGTAAAAATCCGCGACGTAAATCGCTCCGTCCGGACCAAGAACTGTGTTCACCGGGCGAAACCACGGATCATCCGTGCTGAGCAGATCCGGCTGCTCGACCGCGCGCGGCGTCGAGCCGGTGTGCTCCAGCCTGTCGCGATTGATGCGGCACGTGACGACGTTGCCGACGAACACATTCCCGCGAAATTCCTCCGGAAACTGATCGGCCGCGTAGAAACAACTGCCGGCGATTGCCGTGGAGCCGTGCAGGTGGTCCATCATGCGCGGGGCGAGGCCGAGGCCGTCATCGGTGCTGCGATCGAACGCTTCATATCGTCCGCCGCGCAGCAACTGGTAGATCGGCTTGCTGTGGCTGTCGGATGTGTAGATATTCCCGAGCGGGTCCATCGACATGCCGAACGGATTGATCTGCCCGATCGTGAAGAGCTCAAATTTCGAGCCGTCGAGGCGCATGCGATACGTGTTGCCCGACTGCATGTGCACCGGCGGCGCGGCTGGATTGCCGCTCGCCTTCACATCGGAAATATTGTTGAACCCGTGGCAGCCGTAGAGCCAGCCATCGAACCCGCGGCGAAAATTGGACGCCATGCCGTGCGTATCGCGCTCGTAGCCCCAGCCGGAGAAGAGGATTTTTCGCTCGTCCGATTTGCCGTCGCCGTCGGTGTCGGTGTAGAGGCAGACGTTGTTGATGTCGTACGCGATGACCTTCGAGCCGTCGCCGATCGGATAGATGCCGACGGGGATGTCCAGATTGTCCGCGAACGTCGTGATCTTCGCCGCGCGGCCGTCCGCGCCGAGCTCGATCACCTTGATCGCGTCCTTCTTCGCAGGCGTATCCTTCGCCGGCACCGGATAGAGCCGCGTCTCGGTCACCCACAGCCGCCCGCGCGCATCAAACGCAAGGTTCATCGGCTTGGCGATGTCCGGATCGCCCGCGACGAGCTGCACCTCGAACCCTTCCGGTACATGAAATAGCTTCCGCTGCTCATCCGGCGTCCGCGGCTCGGTCGAGCGCACGTATTCCGCAAACGGATCGGCGGCGAAAACGGGGGACGCAAGGACGATCGCGAGCAGGAACCATCTCGTCATACGCTCAAACTACCGCGCGGCGGATGAAACGTTAGACTCTAGCCCCATGATCAACGTCGGGATCGTCGGCCTGGGCAACATCGGCAGCATCCACGCGGGCGTCTACACGCAGCAGCTCAAGGACGAGGTGCGCCTCGCCGCCGTCTGCGACATCATCAAGGAAAAGGCGGACCGGGCTGCGGAAAAGTACGGGGCGAAGGCGTTTTATTCGGTGCCCGAGATGCTCCGCAGCGGCGTGAAGCTTGACGCTGTCAGCGTCTGCACCGCCGGCAAGGAAAACGGCGGCGATCATTATCAGCCGACGATGCAACTCCTCGACGCGGGCATTCCCGTGCTCGGCGAGAAGCCGATTTCGAACGAAGTTTCGAAAGCGGAGGAGATGGTCGCGCTCGCGAAGGAAAAACGCGTTCCCTACGGCATCAATTTGAACCACCGCTTCACGCCCGCCGCCGTTCGCGCCAGGGAATGGCTCGACGCGAACCGCTGCGGCGAAGTGAACATGATTAACATGTTCATGTGGATCAACAACCCCAACGAGAGCTCGCCGCATTTTCACATGCGCGCGCTGCACCCGCACTCGATCGATGTCATGCGCTATTTCGCCGGCGACGTGAAGAAAGTCCACGCCTTCTTCAAGCGCGGCCACGGCCGACAGGGTTGGAGCAACGTCCACGTCAACATGCTCTTCGACTCCGGCGTGATCGGCCACCTGATGGGCAGCTACGACGGCGGCGGCCCGGGGCATCAATGGGGGCTCGAGCGCTGCGAGATCGTCGGGCACGAAGCGAGAATCGTCATCACGGATGCGTGCGAGGTCCTCGAATTCCAGTCGCGCAAGTCGATCGAGAGCGAAAGCTACAAATTTCTCGGCAACATGCGCAGCTTCAACGACACGTTCGAGAGCCGCATCCGCGCGTGGGTCGGCGACATCAAAAACAAGACGCCGTATGACAAGGTCGACGCGAAGGCGGACGATGCGCTCAAAGCCCAGCGCGTGATCGAGGCGGCGATCGAATCGTGGGAGCGCGGGAAAGTGGTGGAACTCTCGTGAAGCTGCGCGCCTGCGTCATCGGCATGGGTCCGATCGGAAACCGTCATGCGCGGATTTACCAGGAGGACGCGCTGTCCGAGCTCGTCGGCGTTTGCGACCGCGACACGACGCGCATGAACGCCGCCATGAAATCGTTCGGCGTGCAGGGTTTCTCCGACGCAGCAAAAATGCTCGACGCGCTCAAGCCGGACGTCGTGAGCGTCGCCACCGGCGGCTACGAGTACGGCTCGGATCATTTCGAGCCCACGATGCAGGCGCTCGATGCGGGCTGCCACGTCCTCGGCGAAAAGCCGATCTCCAATGACATCGCGCAGGCCGAGAAGATGGTGACCAGGGCGCGCGAGAAAAATCGCTGCTACGGCATCAATCTCAATCATCGCTTCACGCCCGCCGCGTACCTCGCGAAGAAATGGGTCGACGAAGGTCGCCTCGGCCACCTGCTGTTCTGCAACATGAGCATGTGGATTAAGAACCCGGCCGAGTCGTCGCCCTACTTCCAGATCAAGGCGCTGCATCCGCACACCGTCGACGTCATGCGTTATTTCTGCGGCGACGTCGACGCCGTCCAGTGCTTCGCCACGAAGGCGCCCGGTCGAAACATCTGGAGCACCGCGCACTTCAGCATGAAATTCAAGAACGGCGTCGTCGGCGGGCTCACCGGCAGCTACGACATCGAGCGCGGCCATCCGATGGAGCGCTGCGAAGTCGCCGGCACCGGCGGGCGGTTCGTCCTCGACGACATGTGGCGCGAGCTCACGCTCTACCCCGCGGGCAACCTGGAAAAAACCGTCTACTCGAATCCCGCGTTCGGCGGCATGCGCGATTTTGAAGACACGTTTCGCAACCGCATCCACACGTTCCTCGAACAGGTCTCGCAAAAAGTCTCGCCCGACCAGATCGACGGCTCCGGCGCCGACGGACTGGCCGCACAGAAAGTCTTAGCCGCCGCCATCGAATCGCTGGAACACGGAACGGTCGTGAAGGTTTAGAAAAATATGAAGCTCGGCGTCAACTCAGTTCTCTTCGGCGGTCACGACCTTGAAACCGCGTTTCGTTGCACACAGATGTGCGGCTACGACGGGATCGAGCTGTCCGCGATCGACGGGATGTCTGAGCATCTGGTCCTCGAGCGATGGAGAGAACTCGCGCCGCAGATCAAACAGCTCAGCAAGCAATACAACCTCGCGCTTCTCGCGATCGAGCAACCTTCGCAGGACGCGGCGAAGATGGAGCTCGCCTTTCAGGCCGCCGCGGAGCTGGCGATTCCGATCATCAACTGCGGCCCCGGCGGGAAGGCGGGCGATGAGTCGACGTTTCAGCCGCTCGTCGACTCGCTCGGAAAACTCGCCGACCGCGCGCGGGTGTTCGGCGTCACGCTTTGCTTCAAAGCGCACGTCGGCCAATACGTCCACGACACGCCGACGACGCTGAAGGTGCTCGAAGCGCTCGATCACCCGAACCTCGGCCTCGACATGGACCCAAGCCACATCTGGCGCGCCGGCGAAGATCCGGTCGAAGCGATCGGCGCCGTCGTCAAGCGCATCCGCCATGTCCACATCCGCGACTGCAAAGGCCGCCAACAGAACCCCGGCCCACCCGAGCACCAGGCCAACGGCCGCGGCGACATCGACCTCCTAGGCTACATCCGCGTCCTGCACCAAAGCCGCTACGCCGGCCCCGTCAATCTCGAAATCATCGGC
>JAXDMN010000215.1:0-5785 GCA_034666045.1 Phycisphaerales bacterium
GATGACGATGATCGCGATGACGACGATGACTTCGATCAGGCTGAAGGCTCGTCGATGTCGCCCGCGCATGGCTGAGAGTATAACGCTATTCTCGCCCCGCCGTTTCACGAATATCGTCGCGCAATAACACCGGCGAGAGTTTTCCGTACAGCACGGAGGTGATCAGCAGCAGCGCGCCGAGGCCCATGAAGCTGAGGATGCGGTAACCGGTTTCGGCGTTTTGCAGGTCGACGACGCCGATCTTCAGCAGCGTCAGCGCGAACAAGCCGAGCCCGAAGTAGCGCACGCCGGCGGTGCGGAACTTGAATCCGGCGACGATCGAGCCGATCGCGAAGGCGGACCAGAAGATCGACAGCGCGACCTGCTTGGCGATGTGCGGATCGGCGAACGCGCTCATAACGGCGGTCGAGCGCTCGAACGCGCGGTCGATCTCGAGTGAGCCGAGCCACAGCAGCATGATCATCGCGATCGCGCCGGCGATTTTTCGGCGCTCCGGCAGCCAGTGCCGGATGAGGACGAGCGCGCCGAAGACAATCGCACCAGCGAAGGTTTGAAGATTCGCAACGACGGCGGTGTTGGCCGGGCCGTGCATCAGGCGGAAGAGGAGCGTGTCGAGCACGAGATATTTAATCGCGAGCAGCACGGGAACGTGCGCGAGGATGCGGAGCATCGGCAGGCGGCGGATTTTGGTTTCGTCGCGGCGCGTCGCGATGGCGATGAATCCGGTCACGCCCGCGGCCCACCAGGCGGACCAGGCGAAATTTTTCAATTGCCACGCCGGCCAGACCGCCGCGCCCGGGAAGACGCCGCTGGCGACGAGGCGGTCGATCTCCAGCGTGCCGGCCCAGAGCAGGACGATCATCGCGGCGAAGCCGACGCGCAGTGGGGTCGTTTCGTCGCGCTGCGCATCCGCGGCGTCATTGCTGTTGAGCAGCCAGAACACGAAGGCGAGCCCGCCGGTGACGATCAGCGCGGCGACCGTCTGGAAGTTCAGGAGCGGCCCCGGCGTGAACGAGGACGTCGACGACATCGACAAGAACTCGCCGCCGCGCAGGAGCGTGTCGATCAGGACGAACTTGATCGCGAGGAAGCCGGCGACGAGCCACGCCACGCCGCGCCAACTCGTGCGGCGGCGCGCGGCCGGTTCGAGCTGCACGAAGACCCACAAATATGCCGACGCCATCACCGTCCAGAGCATCGTCCACGCCATGTGGCGAAGCTGCGCGATCGGCCAGGCGGATTGCGTAAGCTGCACGACGACGCGATCGACCTCGAACGTCAGGCCGAGCGTGATGAGCAGCGCGACGGCGGTGAGGACGAGGATCGAGGGAACGGTCGTGCCGCCGTCTGGGCTGGCTTCGGCGAAGCGCGCCTGGATGGCATCGCGGCGGAGGCGATAGATGCCGACGATCGAGCCGGCGAGCGCGACGCCGGTGAGCATGAGCGGGTTGAGAATCGGCCGGTAGGTGGCGGCGTTCCAGTCGGGTGAAAGCCACGCGGCGATCGTGTCGATCGCGATCCACTTCGCGGCCGCGATCGCGAGGATCGTCCACGCCTGCGGGAGAATTTTCAGGCGCGCGACGAAGATATCGACGCCGACGAGGAGCCAGGCGTACGCGAGAAGAACGCCCGTGGCGCCGATCGGCGGCAGGGACGCGATCGTTATTAGCGCGAGGAGGCCGCTGGCGAGGAAGCTGAGGATCGGCGCTTCTTTTTCGTCGCGCGGGCTGATGAACCAGGCGATGACGTGACCGATGATGGCGAGCGACCAGCCGATGATCGTCCACGCGAGAATCGGCTGGCCGAGGACGGTCAGCCAGACGGCGCGGGCGGCGGTCTCGGTTTCGTTGCGCCCCTGCCAGAGCAGACAGTTGAGGATCGCCAGCACCCAGGCAGCGACGGCGCTGTAGCGCGCGGGCTTGTCGTCGAGCTTCGCTCCGATTGCCGCGAGGCCCAGCGCAACGGCGGCCCAGCCGATGCTGATGCTCGCGCCGGAGAAGGCGACCGGGATCGCCAGCAGCAGCAGAATCGCCGCCTGCACGCGGTAGCCGTAGACGAGGGCGCGCAGGCGCTTATCAGTGCGGAAATGCGCGAGGCCGAGGCTGATAATCAGCGTGATCGCGGAAAAAGTCGCGACCCACGTGCCGGGGACGCTCGGCGTCGCGTCGCGGAAGAGCCAGAGCGTCGCCGCGGTGAGGATTCCGGTGACGACGACGGTAAAACTGACGCCGGCGTTGAGGTCGAGTTCATCCACGGTAGCCAGGCGTTTACGGACGGCACTAAAAATCACTTCGGCGTGGAAGAGCGCGGCGTAGACGAAGAGGAAAACCGTCGCCGCGCCCCATGGCGCCGATTTCCAGAGAATCGCGGCCATCCAGACGCTCGTGCCCGCGAGCGAAAGCCCGCGCAGCGTCCACCAGCGCGCACTGCCGCCCCACCATGACAACACCAACGCCACGACCTGCAACATCAGCAGGTACGCGAGGAACGGCGTGACGAGGTTGGGATCGGTTTTAAGAACGAGCGGCGCGAGCATGCCGCCGAGCAGCGACAGGACCGCGATCGAGACCAGCTTGCCGCGCATCGCGACGGCGGCGCCGATCAACGTCGAGAGCGCCATCAGCGTGAACGCGGTCTGCTGCTGATAGAGCGCGTAGTAGCCGTGGCCGGCGTAGCTGACGAGGAAGAGCGTCGCGACGCCCGCGCCGAAGAGGCCGGTGGCGGAGATTTTGTTGACGCGGCGGTAGACGAATTCTCCGGCGCCGATCAGGGCGAAGCCGCAGGCGTAAAGCAGAGAGAGCCAGACGGCGGGATGAACGCCGGAGAAGAAGCCGTGGTCGTAGGCGTACTTGATGCCGAGCCCCGCGCCGATGACCAGCACGATCGCGCCGACCCAGCCGGCAAGTTTTAATCCGATGGTCTGCTCGAGTGCGGATTGTTTCGGCGGACCGACGAGCGGCGCGGGACGCGCTTCGTAGCGAAGGGGTTCGACGGGCGTCGGGGCGGGCGCTGGCGCGGGCGAATCCTCAAGGTTCAGGTCGATGTCGGGCGTGACCAGGGGCGGCGGCGTCGCGGCGCGCGGCGGCAACGGTGGCGGCATCAGGGACGGGCGGACCGGTGTCGCAGGCGGCGCGGGGGCGGGCGCGCGGGCGGCATTGCCGTGAAGAAAGCCGGAGAGCGCCTCACGCCGCGCAACGGCGTGCGATTGCTCGCGGCGGCGCGATTCCTCGACCAAAGCGGCCGCCCGCCCCGCGGCCTGCGCAACGGGGCCGACGTACGCCGCCTCCGGCGCAGTCGCCATTCCCAAGTGTCGTTCTACGCGAAAGAGGCGTCGTTCGAGATCGTCGATGCGCGTGAGCGTGTCAGTCATGGCGCGAATCCCCGGGTTAAGCCTTCCCGATTAACTTAGCATATACTAACATTCCCGTCAACCGCCGCGGGAAAAATCTCGCCGCCATAGCCGCGCGGGCCCCGCCTCGGTTACACTCGCGCCCCCGGCGGCGGCGTCGCGGGCCGCACGCGCGAGCACCGTAAGTCCCGCAGGCGGCGGAGCATACGTGGAGAACAGCGCGTGCAGCGGCGCAGCATTTTTGACATTTTTTATTATCGGTCCGCCGGCCGCGCTGGCTGCTGTAGAAGTGGCGCGGTCACGCCCCGCCCCGCCGCCGGCGCGCTGATGACCACTCACGTCGCACGTGATGCGCGTGTCATTCCCAGCGGGGTAGAACGGATTCGAGGCCGCCGCGTGCCCAAGCGATTTCTTCTCGTCCTGGTGTTGTTGTGCATTTCCCTGCGCGGCTGCGCGACGATTCGCACGACCGATCCGCCCCGATCGGCGACCGAGCAATTTCTCATGTCTGTCGCGACACGCAAGGCGGTCGATCAACTGTCGGCCGAGGCGCTGCGCGACCGGGCGGTGTACGTCGACACGACCTACCTGATCTCCAGCGCGTACCCGACGCCGGAGAATCTTTTTTACGTCGCGGAGCTGCGCAACAAGCTGCTGGTGGCGGGCGTTCGCCTGGCGGAGAAGCGCGAGAAGGCGCAGATCGTGCTCGAGGTGCGCAGCGGCGGGATCGGCATCGACCGGCTCGAGTACCTGCTCGGCCTGCCGTCGATCTACCTCACCGGCGGCACGAGCAAGACGACGACCGGCGCCAGCGCGCCGATCGCGACGCCCGAGCTGGCGATCGTGAAGAGCACGAAGCAGTATGGCTTCGCCAGCGCCGCGTTTGTCGCGTATTGGGCGGATACCGGGGAGCTGGTGGCGAGTTCCGGTCCGTTCGTCGGGCGCACGCTGCGCGAGGATTGGTGGATCTTCGGGTTCGGGCCGAGAACGGTCGGGGATATTCCGCCGACCGAGAAGTGAGGAAGATTTGCAATTTGCAATTTGCGATTTGCAATTGAGGGAGAAGAGAGCCTTCATTGCATTTCAATCGCAAATTGCAAATCGCAAATTGCAAATCCATGAAACGTTGGCTCCGCCGAATCCTCGCCACCCTGCTGATCGTGATTGTTCTCGCGATCGCCATCACCCAGATCGTCCTCTGGACGGATTATCCCCGCGCGCTCGTCCTGCGGCTCGTCCAGCAGCAGCTCGGTCTGCGCGTCGAGGCGGCGTCGCTCTCCACCGGATGGTTCGGATCGACGACGCTGAGCGACGTCAAAGTCTCGCTGCCGCTGGCGGATGATTCGTTTCTGGTGATGCCGACGATGGAGGTGGAGCACACCTCGCTCATCCCGCTGCTGTTCACGCGGAAATTCGAGCTCAGCGGAATCGAGCTGCGCAAGCCGGACGTGGTCGTGCAGCGCGATGCGAACGGGCGGTGGAATTTTCAGGACGTCGCGGAGCTGCTGCTCAAAGCGGGCGGCGGCGGAGCGGCGGAGCCGGGGACGAAAAAGCGTCCGCCGCGCTTGCCGCGGCTGCGGGTGACGGACGCGACGGTCAACGTGCACGAATACGACGGGCGCAAGCTCGTCATCGCGCCGGTGAATGTCATCGGCGATCCGCAGGGGCCGCTCGTTTATCGCTACGACGCGGCGGCCGGATCGCCGAAGCGATTGACGGCGGTCGGCCTCGTCTCGCCGGGCGAGAACTGGAAGCACGAAGTCAAAATTTTCGCGGAGCCGGGCGATTGGCTGACGCCGTGGATGAAAAATCCGCCGTCGCCGCTGGTTCTCAATGGGGACTGGGCGGGGGTCGTTCATGAGGGGCGGATCATCGGGCGGTTGGTCATCGCGGATGCGAAGTACGAGAAATTTGGGGCGCGCGGGCGCGTGATGGTGCAGGCGGGCCGAAGCGATGCTGACGCGGCGGCGGGCGCGGGCGGCGCGGGGGGGGCGCGCGCGGGCGCGCTGGCGATCGTCAATCCGCAGGACCTGGTGCTGACGACCTCGATGGCGACCGTTCCGGAGCTGCGCCTCGCATCCGGCGCAATCGAAATCCTCGGATCGACGCTGAAGGCCAAGCAGATTCGCGTCTCAGCGCTCGGCGGCTCGGCGCAGGTCGACGGCAGCGGCGACTTCGCGGCGCAGTCCGCGGAATTGAAAGCAACCTGGCTCGAGCTCCCCGCGCCGCGGCAGATCCAGCACAGCGGCGAGCTGACGATGAGCGTGCGCACGCCCTTCCCCGGCGGGCCGCAGGTTGACGCGACGCTCGTCACGCGCGGCGCGGCGAACGAAGGAAAATGGACGGGCGAAGTCCGCGTCAACGGCGCCGGCCGCGGCTGGGACGACATGACCTGGGTCGTCAACGCCAAACAGCTCAACTGGGACGCCAAGTACT
>JAXDMN010000216.1:0-16823 GCA_034666045.1 Phycisphaerales bacterium
GGAGTTTGCGGCCGTTCTGCTTTTCCTCTGCGTCCTCTGCGCCTCTGCGGTGAATCAATCCGGTCGTTTTTCATCCCGCATGTGCGAAGCGGACGAAGAATGGATGGCGTCAGCACACTCGCGAACCGGCGTTGCCTGGACTCGTATCGTGTGATAGGTTCGGCCGCCGCCGCGGGCAGGGAGGCCTGGGGCAACGCGATGGGTGAGGCGGACGCGGACGCGGGGAAGGATTCTTGCAATGCAGCTTCACGCTCTGCTGCGGCATTTTGATGCGCAGCTTTCTCTCACTGGCATTCCCAACGTCGAAGTGACCGGCGTGGCCGAGGATTCTCGGCGCGTCGCGCCCGGGTTTCTGTTTGTTGCGCGCGCGGGGTTGAAGACGAGCGGGCTGGAGTATGTCGCGGACGCGAAGGAGCGCGGCGCGGTCGCGGTTGTTGTTTCCGCGAAGCGGCAAGCTGCTCCATTGCCACAGATCGTGGTCAAAGATCCTGCCAGGGCGGCTTCCATCCTTGCGAACCTGATTAACGCGTCACCGAGTCATCGCATGCGCTGTTTTGCGATCACGGGGACGAACGGGAAGACGACCACCGCCTATCTCGTGCGCCACCTGCTCTCAAAAGTAAGCCAGCGCTGCGGGTTGATGGGGACGGTGGAGATCGACGACGGGCGCACGCGCCGCGAGGCGGAGATGACGACGCCGGACGGGTGCTTCGTCGCGGAAACGCTCGCCTCGATGCGCGACAAGGGTTGCCGCGCGATGGTGATGGAAGCGTCGAGCCACGCGCTCGATCAATCACGGCTGGCCGGCGTCTTTTTCAGCGGGGCGGCGTTCACGAATCTCACCGGCGATCATCTCGATTATCACAAGACGATGGCGAACTACGCCGCCGCGAAGGCGAAACTGTTCGAGAACCTCGACGCCGAGGCGGTTGCGGTCATCAACGACGGCAGCAAGTGGGCGGACCGGATGATCCAGGATTGTCCTTCGCGCATCATCCGCTTCGGGTTCACGAAGCGCTCCGACTATCGCGCGGCCGGCGTGCAGGTGACGCCGCAGGGATCGCGCTTCGTGCTGCACGCGCCCGGCGGCAAAGTCGAAGTGAACATGAAGCTGGTCGGGCAGCACAACATCGAAAACGCACTGGCGGCTGCGGCGCTGGTCGGTGAAGTCGCGGGACTGACGGTGAACCAGATCGCCGCGGGACTCGCCGATGCGCCGGTCGCGCCGGGACGATTGCAACCCGTCGACGCCGGGCAGCCGTTCAGCGTCCTCGTGGATTACGCGCACACCGACGATGCGCTGACCAATGTGCTCAAGGCGCTCAAGCCGCTCAGCAAGGGACGTCTTCACGTCGTCTTCGGCTGCGGCGGCGATCGCGACGCGACCAAGCGTCCGCGCATGGCCAAGGCGGCGGAGGACTACGGCGATGTCATCTACGTGACCAGCGACAACCCGCGCACGGAAGATGCGAACGCGATCATCGATCAGATCTGCCGCGGCTTCAGCGAGAAATGCGAGACGCCGATCGTGATCCAGCCGGACCGGCGGATGGCGATCCAACAGGCGATCGGCTCGGCCGAGCCGGGCGACCTTGTTTTGATCGCGGGGAAGGGTCACGAGAATTACCAGATCGTCGGGACGACGAAACATCATTTCGATGACGTCGAAGAAGCGAAGCGCGCGATCGAGGGACAGGTGGCGGCGGCGTAGAAGAAGAAGAAGAAGAAGAAGAAGAAGAGAAGTTCACCACGAAGCCACGAAGAGCACGAAGCGATCCCTTTTCTCCAGCGGCCGGAGTGCGAAGTTACGCTGAGGGATTTGAGGAATAGAACAACCGCTTCGTGATCTTCGTGGCTTCGTGGTGAAATAAGTTTTCCAGGGATGGAATGAAACCTCTGACGATCCATCAGATTCGGATCGCTGTCGGCGGCAAGGCTTTGACTGCGCTGCCGAAGGATGCGCCTTCGATTACCGCCGTTTGCACGAATTCCAAGCAAATGGAGCCGTTTTCGCTCTTTGTCGCCATCCGGGGCGAGCGCGTGAACGGGCATGATTTTCTTCCCGCGGCCGCCGGCGGCGGCGCGATCGCGGCGCTGGTGGAAGAGCCAGTCAAGGTCGTGCTGCCGAACCTGCATCTCATCGCCGTCGAGAGCACGCGGGCAGCGATGGGAAAGCTGGCGACGTATGTCCGCCGACAGTTGCAGTCGCGCGTCATCGCGGTCGCGGGGAGCAACGGCAAGACGACGACCAAAAATCTCATCGACGCGGTCCTGCGGCCGTCGCTCAAGGGATCGATCTCGCCGAAAAGTTTCAATAACGACATCGGCGTGCCCCTCGCGATTTTTCCGGCGGATCCGTCGCAAGATTATCTCGTGCTCGAAGTCGGCACGAACCATCACGGCGAAGTGAAGCTACTGTCGGAGATGGCGCTGCCGGACATGGCCGTCATCACCAACGTCGGCGCGGAGCACCTCGAAGGTCTGGATGATCTCGACGGCGTCCGCCGCGAGGAAGCGAGCATCGTCACCGGCTTGAATCCGAAAGGCTGCCTCATCGTCAATGGCGATGACGCCCCGCTCGTCTCGCTGGTGTCGCGCTATTCGGGGCAGATCATCAAATTCGGATTGAACGCGCAGGGCAATGATCTTTTCGCGACCGACATCGAGTGCGATCACACCGGCGTTCACTTCCATCTCAACGGCAACACGCGGCGGCGGTGGTTTGTGCCGCTGCTCGGGCGGCATTCCGCGTGCAACGCGCTGGCGGCGATCGCCGTCGGGAAGAAGATGAACATTCCGGAAGACGCGATGATCGAGAGCCTCGCCCACGCGCATACGCCGGACATGCGGCTGCAATTGTCGAAGGTGAACGGCGTCACCGTGCTGAACGACGCGTACAACGCGAACCCCAATTCGACGCGTGCGGCGATCGAGACGCTGGTCGCGCTACCGGCGAGCGGCAGGCGCGTCGCGGTGCTCGGCGACATGCTGGAGCTCGGGAAGCAAAGCGATCAATATCACCGCGAGGCGGGCGTGCTCGCCGCCAACAGCAAGCTTGATCTTCTGATCTGCGTGGGTAAGAAGGCGCAGTTGATCGCCTCGTCGGCGAAGGCGGCCGGGATGGAGGCCCCGCGCATCGTCACCTACCCCGACGCCACCACCGCCGCCCGCGGCGTCACCCGGCGCGTCCGCGGCAGTGATTTGATCCTCCTCAAGGGCAGCCGCAGCGTGGGGCTGGAAGCCGTCGCGCGGGCGATCGAAGAGCGGGACAAGAAGTTCACACGAAAAGCAGTTTGAAACCACAGATGAACACAGATAAACACGGATGGAGGCGCGGAGTCCATTCCTGATCTCTTTCATCCGTGTTCATCCGTGTTCATCTGTGGTTCCCTTTCATGTTTTTTCTTCTGATCAAATCCTCGCAAGCCTGGCTCGACGCGCACGGCCTCGGGTTTCTGCGCGTGTTCACGTTCGTCACATTCCAAGCGACCGTCGCCGTTCTCATGAGCTTTTTGATTTGCATTCTGCTCGGGCCTTGGGTGATCGAGTGGCTGCGGCGAAACAAGCTCGGCGACCTGGCAAAATTCGATCAGGCGGAGATGGACAAGAAGATGGCCGGGAAGAACGGCACGCCGACGATGGGCGGGATTCTGATCATCGCGTCGATCCTGATCACGACGCTGCTGCTGGCCGACCTGCGGAATTTTTACGTGCAGATGGGGATGGTTGCGCTGCTCGGGCTCGGCACGATCGGGGCGATCGATGACTGGCTCAAGCTGACGGCCGGCCGACGCGCGGGATCGCGACAAGGTCTCGAAGGCCCGGAAAAATTGATCGGGCAGATCGGTCTCGCGGCGATTCTTTCGTATTTTACTTTTCGCCACGGCGCGGCGAACCCGGTGGCGCACGAGCTGTATCTGCCGTTCATCAAAACGCCGGTGATGACGCTCGGGCTCGGGTCATTTCTGCTGCTCGGCATCGTGACGATCACCGGCTTCAGCAACGCGGTGAACCTCAGCGACGGCCTCGACGGACTCGCCGGCGGATGCATGGCGATCGTCAGCTTCGTCTTCCTGATCCTCGCCCTGCTCGGCGGCATCCCCGAGCTCGGGCGCTTCCTGCTGCTGCCGACCGTGCCGATGAGCAACCAGATGGCCGTCATGGCCGGCGCGATGATGGGCGCGTGCCTCGGCTTCCTCTGGTTCAACTGCAACCCCGCCAAAGTCTTCATGGGCGACACCGGCTCGCTCGCGCTTGGCGGCCTGATCGCGTACATCTCGATCGTCATCCGCCACGAGTTCACCCTCGTCCTCGTCGGCGGCGTTTTTGTTGCCGAGGCGGTCTCGGTCGTCATCCAGCGCTACTACTTCAAGTACACGCGGCTGCGCTATGGCGAAGGCGTGCGCTTCTTCCTCATGGCGCCGATTCACCACCATTTCCAGAAAAAGGGATGGACGGAAACGCAGGTCGTCGTCCGCTTCTGGCTGATCAACGCAATGCTGGCGGCGATGGCGATCGCGACCGTGAAGCTGCGATAGCTTGACCGACGCCATCGAAGGCTACGCCGCCGCGGAGAGGAAGCATGTCGTTCTATCGCTTCTCTTCAGCGCCCGCGGCGTAATGGCGTCGCCTCAAGCCGCGGCCCTTCGCCGTCCGATAAGCACGAGATGGAGCCGTCTATTTACCGCCTGCGCCAGCGGGACATTCTGACTATTTGTGTGCTCGCGCTGCTGTGCCTCGGCATGATCATGGTCCAGTCGGCGGCGATGAATGTCACCGGGAAGACCGCGTGGCAGTGGAATCCGCTCGGGATCAAACAGCTCGGCTTCTGCTTCGTCGGCATCGCGGCGTTCTTCATCGTCGGTAAGCAGGATTACGCCTGGATCGCGCGCAGTGGCGGATCGGTTCTGCGCCATCCGGTGACGTGGCTGCTCGGGCTCACCGTCGTGCTCAACGTGCTCGTGCTCGTGCCGCACGTCGGGATCGAGAAGAACGGGGCGCGGCGATGGCTGCCGATCGGCATCACGCAGCTTCAGCCGTCGGAGCTGGCGAAGTGGGCGGTCGTGATCTTCCTCGCGTGGTGGCTGACGCGGCGAAATAACAAGATCGACAAATTCTGGCGCGGATTCGTGCCGACGCTCATCCCGATCGGCGCGATCTGCCTGCTCATCGTCATTCAGGATTTCGGGACGGCGGCGCTGATTGCGATCTGCGCGCTGACGATGTTGCTCGCGGGGCGCGTGAAGCTCTGGCACCTGGCGGCGATCATCCCGCCGGCGCTGGGCGCGGCGGCGTGGTTCATCATGAGCAAGGAATATCGCTGGAAACGCATGACCGCGTTCCTCGATCCGTGGGCCAACCCGGAGCGCGAGGGTTACCACATGATTCAATCACTCCTGAGCTTCTCGACCGGCGGCGTGCCGGGCAAAGGGTTGGGCAACGGCATCCAGAAACTCGGCTACCTGCCGGAAGACACCACCGACTTCATCTTCGCCGTCGTGTGTGAAGAGCTCGGGCTGTTCGGCGCGCTTTTGACGGTTGCGCTCTACCTCGGGCTCCTGTACGTTGCGTGGCAAGTGGTCAAACAGAAGCGCGACGACTTCGGGCGATTGCTCGCGTTCGGCATCGGCTCGATGGT
This sequence comes from Phycisphaerales bacterium, assembly GCA_034666045.1. Classification (GTDB taxonomy): domain Bacteria; phylum Planctomycetota; class Phycisphaerae; order Tepidisphaerales; family Tepidisphaeraceae; genus JAICTV01. The sequence continues at coordinate 5,639 of JAXDMN010000216.1, forward strand.
CGGGCTTCAGGCGACGATCAACATCGCCGTCGCCACGGTGAGCGTGCCGACGAAAGGGCTTTCCTTGCCGCTGGTGAGCGCCGGCGGCAGCGGCCTGGTCATCACCTGCGCCGCGCTCGGCCTGCTCTACAGCATCTCAAAATACCGGCACCCCGCGGAAGCGGACATAAAGGGGTCACTCCCCATTTTGTCCGCCGGGCGCGGGGATGCGGACATAAAGGGGAGTGACCCCTTTATGTCCGGGGATGCGTTTGTGTCGGGGGCGACGACGCCGTTTGATTTGATCGAACCGGAAGAACGCGCGGCCGCCGCGCCCCTTTCGCGCACGCCGACGACGGAAGCTGCACTTGTCTGAACCGACGACCATCCTTCTCGCCGGCGGCGGAACGGGCGGGCACCTTTATCCGGGCATCGCCGTCGCGGAATCGCTCCGCGCGCGGATGCCGGATTGCCGGCCGGTCTTTCTCTGCACGCAGAAGGAGATCGACCGGGTCATCCTCGAGGCGGCCGGGTTCGAGTTCATCCCGCAGCCGATCGTTCCGCCCGTGCGCACGATCGGCGGGCTCCTAAAATTCTGGAAGAGCTGGCGCGAGACGCGCGATCTCGTGAACCAGACCCTGCGCCGGCGAACGCCCGCGGCCGTGCTGGGGCTGGGTGGATACGCCGCGGGCGTCGGCGTGAAGACGGCGGCGCTGAAGAAAATCCCGACCGCGATCATCAACCCGGACGTCATCCCCGGGCGGGCGAATCAATATCTCATGCGGTACACGCAGCACGTCTGCTGCCAATTCGAGCAGACCGCCGAGCACGTGCCGCGCGAGCATCGGAAGAAAATCGAAGTGACCGGCTGCCCGATTCGGCGGCAGATTCTGAATCTTCCGACGCGCGCTGAAGCCCAGGCGCGGCTCGGGCTGGATAAGCGGCTGATGACGCTCGTCATCACCGGCGCATCGCTCGGGGCGCAAACGATCAACGAGGCCGTGCTGGAGATGCTCAAGGACGTGAAATTGCAGGGCTGGCAGATCCTGCACCTCGCCGGGCGCGAGCACGCGCTCAAAGTGCGCGAGGGATATCGCGATCTCGAGGTCGAAGCGCGGGTGATCGATTTCACGCCTGCGATGGCGGACGTCTGGAGCGTGGCCGACCTGTGCGTCAGCCGCAGCGGCGCCAGCAGTTGCGCCGAGCTGACCGCCTGCGGCGTCGCGTCGATCCTGCTCCCCTACCCGTACCACAAAGACATGCACCAGCGCGCCAATGCGAAGGTTCTCGCCGACGCCGGCGCGGCCGTCCTGATCGACGACGAGAAGGACGCGAAAAAGAACGCCGCCAAGCTCCGCCCGGCGTTGACGTCGTTGCTTTACGAACAGACCAAGCGCCAGGCGATGGGCGACGCGGCGAAAAAACTCGGGCGGGCAAATGCTGCCGATGCGGTTGCTGAAATTGTGATGAGGATGACGCTGGGAGGGATGACAAGGTGACAAGGTGAAAAGGTGACAGGGTGAGAAAGGGATACGGATGGAGAAGATTCGGACGCATTATGAGCTGGAGGTTTATCGCAACGCGTTTGCGGCCGCGATGGAGCTGTTCGAGGCGTCGAAATCTTTCCCCAAGGAAGAGACGTATTCGCTGACGGATCAGGTGCGGCGGTCGTCGCGCTCGGTGTGTGCGAATCTTGCCGAGGCGTGGCGGAAGCGGCGTTACGAAGCGGCATTCATCAGCAAACTTTCAGACGCCGAAGCGGAAGCCGCCGAAACGCAGGTATGGTTGGAGTTCGCGGTGAAGTGTGGGTACCTCGACCGCGAGCGCGCAAAGGTTCTCTTCGAGACCTATGACCGCGTGCTCGCGACCATCGTCGGAATGATCACTCACCCGCAAACCTGGGTGATCGGTGCCAGCCCGTGATCGCCCCTTTCACCGTGTCACCTTGTCCCCTTGTCACCTTGTCATTTTTCCCCGCAGCAGTACCATGCCAACCCAGATGCCAACTTCCGTCCGCGAGCTGCGAAAGGAGTCGCGCTCGGCCAGTCGATTCACCGGCCGGCGGGTGCATTTCATTGGCATTGGCGGGTGCGGCATGAGCGGGCTGGCCCGCATGCTCGCGGACGCCGGGGCGATCGTCACCGGCTCGGAACCGAACCTCAACACGCAAACCTGCGAACTGGCGAACCGCGGCGTTGTCATCAGCGGCAACCAGATCGGCGAATTGATTCGCGACGATACCGATCTCGTCGTCCGCACGGCGGCCGTGCCGGATTCCAACGTCGAATTCTGCATCGCGCGGCGAAAGAACATCACGACGATCAAGTACGCGGAGCTGCTCGGGCAGGTGATGCAGGAGCGGCGCGGGATCGCCGTCGCCGGCACGCATGGCAAGAGCACGACGACCGCGATGATCGCGTTTGCGCTTGCCGAATGCGGCGCGGATCCGAGCTTCGTCGTGGGCGGGACGGTGCCGCAGCTTGGCAATACCGGTAGCCGCAGCGGCGGGAGCGATTTGTTCGTCGCCGAGGCGTGCGAGTTCGATCGCAGCTTTCATGCCCTGCGGCCGAAGGTCGCGATGCTGCTCAACATCGAGGAGGACCACCTCGACTGCTACAAAGACATCGACGAGATCGTCGAATCGTTTCGTACGTTTGCGAAGCTCGTTCCGGCGGACGGTTTGATCATCGCGAACGGAACGGATGCGAACGTCGCTAAGGCGATCGTGGGAATTCCGGCGCGGGTCGAGACGGTTTCCTTGTCGCCTGGCACGACGTGGAGCACCTGTCCCAGCAGTATCGAGGACGGCTTTCCGATCGGCGCGGTCTGGCACGACGGCGAACCGGTCGGCATGCTGAAACTCTCGGTGGCCGGCGAGCACAATCTGATGAATGCCACGATGGCGCTGGCGGCCTGCGTCGCCAGCGGTGTGGATGCGGAGCGCGCGATGGAAGCGCTCGGGCGATTCAAGGGCGTCGATCGACGCATGACGGAGATGGGCACATTTCGCGACGGCGGCGTGACCGTCGTCGACGATTACGGGCATCATCCGACGGAAATTCGCGCCACGCTCGCGGCCCTTCGCCAGCGCTACAATCCGAAGCGGCTGATCTGCGTCTTTCAGCCGCACCAGCACAGCCGGACGCGTTTTCTTTTGGAAGATTTCGCAACCAGCTTCGCCGCCGCGGATGAAACGATCGTGCCGGACATCTATTTCGTCCGTGACAGCGAAGAAGAACGCCACGCGGTCAGCTCCGCCGATCTCGTCGAGCGCGTCCGTCGTAACGGACAAAAAGCGCTGCACCTGCCGGCGTTCGAGCAGATCGTCGACTATTTAAAACGCGAAGCGCGCGACGGCGACCTGATCGTGACGATGGGCGCGGGGAATGTTTGGGAAATCGGAAGAGAACTGATCGGATGAAACCACGGATGAACACAGATGCACACAGATCATTCATCCGTGTTCATCCGTGTTCATCTGTGGTTCCAAATTGAACGCTTATGAAGTTAGCCACCACCAATCCATTCGCCGGCCTTGAGGAGATCGTCACCGAGAACGAATCTCTCGCGCCGCACACGTGGTACAAGATCGGCGGGCCGGCGCGGTGGTTTGTTCGGCCGCGGACCGTTGAAGAGCTTCAGGAAGCGTCGCGGCAGTGCGTCGAGAACAACATCCCGATCTACGTGCTCGGGCTCGGGGCGAATCTGCTGGTCGGGGACGACGGCGTGAACGGCGCGGTCTTTCGCCTGGATGCGGATGACTGGCGGCGCGTGAAGTATGACGGCAATACCGTCGATGTCGGCGCGGGCGCGGATATGCAGAAGCTGGTGCTCCGCACCGTCCGCCAGGGGCTCGCGGGGATCGAATGTCTCGCCGGCATCCCGGGCACGGTTGGCGGCGGCGTGCGCATGAACGCGGGCGGAAAATATGGCGACATCGGCGCGTTTATCACGCGCGTGCAGGTCATGGACGTCTCCGGCATGCTGTTCGAGCGGACGAAGGACGACCTCGTCTTCGACTACCGCTCGACCAACATCAGCGCAAAGTTCATCCTCGGCGCCACGATGGAGCTCGAGCCGGACGATCCGGACAAGATCATGAAGCGCACCAAAGAAATCTGGATGTTCAAGCGCAACACGCAGCCGCTGAACACGAAGAACTGCGGCTGCATGTTCAAGAACCCGCGCGGTCTCAGCGCGGGCGCGCTGATCGACCAGGCGGGGCTGAAAGGTTTCAAGGTCGGCAGCGCGGAAGTGAGCGAGAAGCACGCGAATTTCATCATCGCGCATCCGGGGTGTCGTGCCGATGATGTGATGAAGCTCGTCAAAATCATTCGGGAAAAAGTGTTCGATAAGAATGAGATTCATCTGGAGAGCGAAGTTCAGATCTGGCCGTGAAGGATCACGGTGCGGGAATGACGAATGACGAAACCAGAAATCCGAATCAAATCCGAATGACGAATCACGAAGCGCATCCTGTTTCTTCATTCGCACCTTCGTCATTGATTCGGATTTCTGGTTTCGTCATTCGGATTTGGTACGGGCGTTCACGGAGGAACGGGCATGAAAATCACGGTTCTCTACGGCGGACCCAGCGCGGAACGCGAAGTGTCACTTGTCAGCGGCCGCGCCGTCATCGAGGCATTGCGCTCCGTCGGCCACGACGTCTTCCCCAGCGACGTCTCCCCCACCGACCTCAGTGGCCTCGACGAACCGTGCGACGTCGTTTTCCCCGTGCTGCACGGCGAGTTCGGCGAGAGCGGCGAGCTTCAGGAGATCCTCGAACAGCGCGGCATCCCGTTCGTCGGCTCCGGGTCGATTGCCTCAAAACTCGGCATGGACAAGGTCGCGACCAAGCGCGCCTGGCAGGCGGCCGGGCTGCCGACGCCGGCGTGGGAAGTGATCAATCGCGCCGCGCCCGCGAGCACGCTGCCGCCGCCTTGCGTCGTCAAGCCGGTCGACAGCGGCAGCAGCATCGACGTCAGCATCTGCAAATCGCAGATCGACATGGACCTCGCGTCGGACGCGTGCCTGCAACATCATCTTGACGCCCTCGTCGAGCAGTTCATCGACGGCCCGGAGCTGACGGTCGGCCTGCTCGAGGAAGAGCCGCTCGATCCGATCCGCATCATCGTAAAGCGCGAATTTTTCGACTACGACGCGAAGTACAACGGCTGCGGCACGGAGCACCATTTCGATCTCGAGCTGCCGCACCAGGTCGCACTGCGCTGCCGCGAGCTGGCGCGCGAAGCGAACCGCGTGATCGGCTGCCGCGACCTGGCCCGCGTCGACATCATGCTCGATAAAAAACTCGAGCCGTTTTTGCTGGAGATCAACACGCTGCCCGGCTTCACGCCGACGAGTTTGCTGCCGGAGGCGGCGGCGCATGCGGGGATTGATTTCGGGCAACTGGTCGATCGGCTGGTGCGACGGGCGTATGCGCGCGGTGTGGAAACCGACGTGGTCGTGCGCGAGGCGCGGCTCAGCGTGCCGAGTGTTGCGATTTCGACGAACGTCGGACGCAGACGCGCGGTTCGAAAAGCGGTCTGACCCGGAGTTCGAGACCTGTCCTTCGCGCGGGGGACGGAGCCGGACTCTGTGAGTCCGGTACGCGACGCAGTCGCGTGCATCTGCTCCGTTCGAACACGAAGAACTCGTTGCTGCGCAACGAATCGGACTCACAGAGTCCGGCTCCGTCCCCTGCGCGAATGAGCGTGCGACTACCCCTGCCGGAACAACTCATCGATCACATCCCGCAGCGTGACGAGACCTTCCACCCCGCCATACTCGTCCACCAAAAACACCATCTGCGTCCGATGCTCATAAAACGCTTCGATCAGCCGATCGAGCGAAACGCGCTCCGGCATGAAGATCGCCGGCTCGGCCAGCGCCGCGAGCACGCTCGTATCGCCGCCGGCGAAGTAGGCTTCTTGAAATTCCTTGATGCGCACGATCCCGATGACGCGATCGAGGCCGCCGTCGCAGAGCGGCATGCGGCTGAACAACCGGCGTTCGACGATCGCGCGGTTCTCGTCCATCGTGCCGCGCAGGTCGAGGTATGCGCTGTGCACGCGCGGGACCATGATGTCCTTCGCCGGCCGCCGGCCGATCGTCAGGCTGTTGAGGACGAGCGATCGTTCGCGCGGCGTGACGACGCCGTCCTTCGCCGCCTGGATCGCCATCAGGCGCAGCTCGTCGCTCGTCACCACCTGCCGCTCGAGATCTTCCACGCGCCCGAGCCCGAGCGGTCGCGTGACCGCGTTGGCCATGCGGTTCATCAGCCACACGAGCGGCCCGACCGCCCGGCGGATCGCCAGCACCGGCACCGTCGACATGCTCGCCGCGGCTTCGACGTAGCGGAGCGTCATCGCCTTGGGCAGCAGTTCGCTGAAGACGACCGTCAGCAGCGTGACGATGATGAAGCTGAGCAGCACCGAGACCGGCATCAGCAGCGCGGGCGCGAGGCGAATCACGGGGCCGAACGCGATTTGCAACAACTGCGACATCGCCGGCTCGCCGATCCAGCCGAGCAGCAGGTTGGTCATGGTGATGCAGACCTGGATCGCGCCGATCGCGCTGGCCGGGTTCTTTTGCAGCTCGACCATCGCCGCCGCGGCGCGTTTTCGTCCGCGCGCGGCGAGCGCTGCGATCTGCGCGGGGCGCATGGCGACGACGGCGTACTCGCTCACGACGAAGAACGCGTTGAGCGCGATGAGCAATGGAACAGCGGCGAGGGACCAACCGAGGGACATCGTAAGGTGGGTTCTACAAGTGACCCATGACTAGTGACCCGTGACAACCGGCATCAGCGTGTTGATCTGCTCGGCCAATCGAAAACCGGCCAGCGCGATGCGACGCCGGGAGAGATCGCGGGCGTTGGTGTAATACGACGTCGGCGTCGGCGGGATGTCGGCGTCGGTGATCTGCTTGTCATAAAACGCATCCGCCGACGCCGTGCGCAGCCGGCCGTTCAGGTAGGCGAAGGCGATCGCCCAGCGATGGCTCTCGTCGGCCCACTGCGCGAACGCGGGGCGCTCGGCGATCTCGTGAAGCTTGGGGCGCGCGAGCTGCGGATCGCCGAGGATTCCGTTGGCGAGAAACTCGATCGCTTCGTATGCGTCGGAGTTTCCGAGAATCGAATCCCAGTAGGCGTGCAGGCGCACGACGTTGTCATTGCCGCGGACGACGTTGGCGTTGCCGCCGCGGTCGCCGTCGGGGAATTGCGCGGAGTACATCGAGATCGCGTGCAGCGGCTGATGGATGTCGCCGGCCAGGTGCATGATCCAGCAGAACGCGACCGCGCGATCGGCCGGCTTGGCGCTGCGGTCGGCGAGGATTTTCGAGTTGGCCTCGAGGGCGGTCAGGATGTTCTCGCGCATCGGCCGGGTCGCCGCGGGGCGCGTCGCGGGGTCGACTTTCTTCACGTCCTGCGGGACGACCCACGGCTTGTCGATGTAGTGCCAGTCGCCGCGGTGATAGCGCGTGATCTCCGGGCCTTTATAGATTTCCCCCTCCGCGTTGGGGCGCGACGGTCGCACCAGGTCCGGCCAGACGGCCGAGCGGAGAACCGCCCACTCATTGGCGTCCACGCCGTCCGGCTTGTTCGCCAGAAGAATTTTTTCGTAATGCGGATGCTGCCTGAGCAGCTCGCCGATCTGCTTGCGCTGCGCGTCATCGAGTTGCCGCCACGCGACCGCCGCGACGGTCATGTGCCCCGCTTCATTCCACGCCTGCGCGTCGCGCGGGAGCAGCGTCATCACGACCACGAATACGATCAAACCAATTTTTCGCATTTCGCCTCGCTAAAAAGACATCCTCTCTCTCCCACGTATGCGGGGGAGAGGGAGTTACGACTGCGGCTTTCGTTCCGGCTTCGCGTGTCGTTTTTCGGCGCGCTTCGGGCGCGTGCCGTAGCGCGTGCCTTCGCCGGCGTCGGCGGCGCCGGAGGCGGCTTCGAGCGGGAGCTTGCCGCCGTGGCTGACCGCCACCGCCGCGTCGGATACGCGGCGCAGCTCGTCGTCCACCGGTTTCCACCAACCTTTTTTCACCCCCTGCGTCACCAGCTTCACCGCGGCGCGCGGCGCGTCGACGATGCGGTAGATCCCGGTGTCTTCCGGATCGACGAACTTCGGCTTGAGCGTGCGGTTGATCCAGTCGTGCAGCCCGCACCAATAATCCGAGCCGTACAGCACGATCGGAAACGGATCGACCTTCAGCGTCTGGATCAGCGTGAGCACTTCGAACGTCTCATCGAGCGTGCCGTAGCCGCCCGGGAAACAGATGAACGCCGACGCGTATTTCGTGAACATCACCTTGCGCGCGTAGAAGTAATGAAAATCGAGCGAGACATTTTGATAACGGTTCGCCTCCTGCTCCTGCGGCAGCGTGATGTTCAGGCCGACGCTGGTGCCGCCCGCCTCGATCGCGCCCTTGTTCGCCGCCTCCATGATGCCGGGGCCGCCGCCGGTGATGACGGCGAAGCCGGCTTTGACGCAGAGCCGCGCGGTTTCCTCGGCGGCCTTGTACATCGGCTCGTCCGGCTTCGTTCGCGCGGATCCGAAGATTGACACCGCCGGCCCGACCGGCGCCATCACCTCGAATCCTTCGACAAACTCCGCCATGATGCGAAAGATTCGCCAACTGTCTCGCATGTCCGGCACGGCCGGGTCGGTCTTCTTCTTGCGCGCGATCGGCATGGACGACTTCTCCCTGAGCAAAAGTCCGGGCATGATACGCACCGGGCGGACAAACGACAGGAGCTTGATGCGCTACGCAAGCGGATTCGCAGTTTTCATTGTGCTTCTGATGTCGACGGCGACATGCGTCGCGGCCGATGCGACACCATCGGCGCGGCCGAACATTCTGTTCATCATCGCCGACGACATGGGGTACGCCGACGTCGGCTTCAACGGCGGGAAAGAGATCAAGACGCCGAATATCGATTCGATCGCCGCCGCGGGCGCGCGGCTCGAGCAGTTTTATGCGCAGCCGGTCTGTTCGCCGACGCGGGCGGCGCTGATGACCGGGCGGTATCCGATGCGCTACGGCTTCCAGACGGGCGTCGTGCGGCCGCATGCGGATTACGGCGTTCCGCTCGACGAGCGCTTTCTGCCGGCCGCGCTGAAGGAAGCCGGCTACGCGACGGCGATCTGCGGGAAGTGGCACCTCGGCCACGTGACGCCGGATTATTTGCCGACGCATCGCGGATTCGATCGCCAGTACGGGCATTACAACGGCGCGATCGATTATTTTTCGCACATCCGCGACGGCGGATTGGATTGGCATCGCGACGACAAGGCGCTGCGCGAGGAAGGTTACAGCACGGCGCTTCTCGCGGCGGAGGCGACGAAAATCATCACGTCGCACGACGGGAAGAAGCCGTTTTTCCTGTATGTGCCGTTCAACGCCGTCCACGCGCCGCACCAGGTGCCGGATCGGTACAAAGAGCCGTACGCCGCGCTGAGCGAGCCGCGGCGGACATACGCCGGCATGCTCGCGGCGATGGATGAAGGCGTCGGGAAAATCCTCGCCGCCCTCGATGAAAAAAAGCTGCGCGACGACACGCTGATCATTTTTACCAGCGACAACGGCGGGCCGGGGCCGGGGCGAGTTACCGACAATGGACCGTTGCGCGCCGGCAAAGGTACGGTTTACGAAGGCGGCGTTCGCGTCGCGGCGTGCGTCGCGTGGCAGGGAAAAATCCCGGCCGGGTCGAACGTGAAGCAGCCGGTGCACATGGTCGATTTTTATCCGACGTTGCTGAACCTCGCGGGGGTTTCGCTCGAACAGAAACTTCCGCTCGACGGAAAAGATGCGTGGGCGACGATCGCGAAGGGCGCGGCGTCGCCGCACGAAGAGATTTTGTTGAACGCATCGCCATTCAATGGCGCGATTCGCATGGGTGATTGGAAGCTGGTGCTGAATGGCGGGCAGCGCGACAACGAGGACGCGCCGGAGGCGCCCGCGGCGCCGACGGAAAACGCGCCTCGCCGCAAGCAACGCAAACAAGCCGCGGCCGCCGGCGACGAGGTGGAGCTGTTCAATCTCGCAGAGGACGTGTCGGAAAAGCACAACCTCGCGGAAAAAAATCCGGAGAAGGTGAAGGAGCTTCGCGCCCGCTACGACGCCTTCGCCAAACAGGCCGTCCCGCCCAAGTCCAAACCAAAGCCCCCGGACTTCAAATCGCCGGCGGTGTGGGGTGAGGCGAAGTGATCGCGTTTTTTTTCTCTGTGGCTTGGGCGTCTCGCCCGAGCTTTTCTTTGGAGAGCGGCTGCGCCGCGAACGCACGGGCGTGACGCCCAAGCCACAATAGATCATGCGGGTGTCAGCGGCGAGAAGTATTGCCGAATGACGCCGCCCTTCAGCGCGTCCAGCTCGCGCCATTCCGCCGGCGTCAGCACCGCGTAGATCCAGCAATCGCCCTCCTCATCGCCCGGACGGGCGCGGAACTCGGCTGCTGTCCCCGCCGCCGCCTGGAAGGCGCGGATGATCGCTTCGGCCGCGTCGTATCCGTCGCCGGCGGAGCGATCGAAGCGCACGACCCTCGCTGCGTGCGGCGAGGTCAGCGCGGCGGTCGTGCCGTCCTGCTCGTCCGTCTCGACATCGACCGGCGCGCCCAGCTCCGCCAGGGCGGTCGCGATGTCGGCGCAGATCTCTTCGAGCGGCACGCTGTTGTCAATGACGAACACGAAGCGGCTCTCGTAGAGCACGTCGGCGAAATTTTCCGAGCGAAACCCGCCGGTGGTGATGCGGCGTTCGTACGTCTCCGTCGGCTCGGTGATGCCGAAGGTGGCGAGAATCACATCGGCAATATCGAGCGGAATCAACCCCATCGCGGTATTCTTGGGCCTCACCATAGGAGAAACCGGATGCAACCGACACGCTTTGTGGTCCTCTTCGCGATGTTTTTTTCATGCAGCGCCGCGTGGTCGTGCGCCGCGCCGGCCGCCGCCGCGCCCGCGCCTGCGAGGCCCGCGCCCGCGACGTCCGCGACAACCAAGCCGCACAATTTCGCGCGCTGGGAAAAAGAGATCGCCGCGATGGAAGAAAAGGACAAGACCAATCCGCCGCCCAAGGGTGCGTTCTTGTTCATCGGCTCCTCGACGATCCGCGGGTGGAAAACGCTCGCGCACGATTTCCCGAACCACCCGGTGATCAACCGCGGCTTCGGCGGCTCGGAAATCGTCGACTCCACCCACTTCGCCGA
>JAXDMN010000217.1:0-18263 GCA_034666045.1 Phycisphaerales bacterium
AGAAATCCGGCTCGGGCTACACGCACGCGCTCGGGTTCAACACGCTGATCCAGACGAGCTTCGCCAACGTCACCACCCTGGACCTTCAGCTCGTCGGCGACGCCGCCACCGGCAAGGTGCAGGCGTATTACTCGATCAACGGACAGGGCTTCAGCAAGTTCACCCAGGAGCTGACGCTCGGCGGCGCGAAGAAGGATTTGTTCTTCAGCAGCGCCGGCCGCGCGGGAATCATCGCGCTGCACAAGAACAATCTGCCGCCGATCACCGCGACGTACGATGAGTTCAAGATCGAAGCGGGCACCGCGGTCGCCGCGCGTCCCGCCGTGACTGCGGCGCGCGTCGGTGGGATTTCGGTCCCGACGATCATGCCGGTCCCGCGCGACAGCTTCATCGCCGCCGACGTTTCGCTCCCCACGCCGGGCGCGGGCGTCGACACCACCACGCTCAGCTCGGATTCCGTCAAGCTCTATCGCGCAAGCGACCACGCGCCGATCGGAGCGGTGCTCAATACCTCCGGCGGCGGCGACGCCATCGTCCTCACGCCGACCGAAGCGCTCGATCCGGGCGTCACCTACACCTTCGAAGTGACCGACCTGCTCAAGGACACGAGCGGCGCGGCGTTCATCCCATACACCGTCACCTTCACCACCAACCCCGAAGAGCTCCAGACCGATCCGACCCTCGCATTCCAGAAGGTCGCTCTCCCGACCGCGACCGGCCACACCTACACCGGCGTCACCTTCGGGCCGGACGGCAAGCTCTACGCCAGCACGATCGACGGGCTGATCCAGCGCTTCACGGTCAACCCGGACGGCACGCTCGGCACGCCGCAGAACATCACGTCGCTGCAAACCAAGGAAGGCGGCGCGACGCTGCTGATCGGGATGGCGTTCGATCCGGCGTCGACGGCGTCGAACCTGATCCTGTGGGTCAGCCACAGCCAGTACACTGACGTAAATGCGCCGGTCGCCGATGATTTCACCGGCAAGATCAGCAAGCTCACCGGCGCGAACTTGCAGACGGTGACGACCGCGGTCGTCAACCTGCCGCGCAGCGTGCGCGATCACATGACGAACCAGTTGAAGTTCGGGCCTGACGGCGCGATCTACTTCAACCAGGGCGCCAACAGCGCCATGGGCGCGCCCGACAATGCCTGGGGCCTGCGCAGCGAGCACCTGCTCAACTCCGCCATCCTGCGCCTCGACACGAGCAAGCTGCCGACCACCGGCGCGCTCGATGTGAAGACGCCGGACGTCGGCGGGACGTACAACCCGTTCGATGCAACCAAGGCGTTGACGATCTACGCGACCGGCGTGCGCAACGCGTACGACCTGGTGTGGACGAGCAGCGGTCGGCTGTTCGCGGCGACGAACGGCTCCGCCGCCGGCGGCAGCACGCCGAGCACGCCGAGCACGCCCGGCTATTCGTTCGGCCCGAACGAACGCATCGATTACCCGACGCGCGGCGCCTACACCGGCCCGAACGTCGGCGGAATCACCAACCTCCCGCAGACGCAAAACGACTACCTCTTCAACGTCGTCAAGGGCGGCTACTACGGTCAGCCGAATCCGGCGCGCGGCGAATTCGTCCTCAACGGCGGCAATCCCACCAGCAGCGCCGACGGCGTCACCGAAGTCAGCGCCTATCCCGTCGGCACCCAGCCCGACCGCAACTACCGCGGCAACAACACCGGCATGGCGTCGAAGACGCTCGGATCCGCCTACAGCTTCGGCAAGAACTATTCACCCAACGGCATCATCGAGTACCAGGGCACCGCGTTTAACAACGCCCTCAAGGGCAAGCTGCTGGTCGCCGAGTACAGCGGCGGCGACGACATCGTCGTCCTCACGCCGGACAACAACGGCAACATCATCAGCGCCAAGCGCGGCATCGCCGGGCTCACGCACTTCACCGATCCGCTCGACATCATCGAGGACCCGAACACCGGCTTCCTCTACATCGCGGAATACGGCGGGCAGCGGCTCACGCTCGTCCGCCCGATCGCCCCGGGCGCGAACATCGAGACCGACAAGTCGCAGATGGTGTTCAACGACATCACGGCCGCGGGTGCGTCGGCGGTGCAGAAGATTCGGATCACCAACACCGGCACCTCCGCGCTGGCGCTGCCGCCGGACGGATTACAGATCCTCGGCGCGGGCTTCGCTTTCGTGAACAAGCCGGCGGCGCCTTACCCGGAGATCGCGCCGGGCGATTCGCTCGAGCTGTCGATCACGTTCACCGCCGGCGCGACCGCCGGCGTGATTCACACCGCGACGCTGCAAATCAAGAGCAACGATCCGGACCAGACCACCATCTTGCTCCCGCTGCGCGGGCTGGCGATGAGCAGCCTCGCCGGCGGCACCAACGAGCCGTCACTTCAGAAGGTGATGGATCTGTACCGGATCCCGATCAAGATCGGCGATTCGAATCCGGCGACGACCGAGCTGGAATTCCCTCTCGTCACGCCGAACGACGAAGTTCTCATGCAGGCCTTGCAGAAGGTCGGCAGCGGGCCGGTCACGATCGAGTCGCTCGCGGTGTTCGGCGTCGGCAGCGCGACGGTTCCGACCTTCCGCTTCGGCCACTACACGCCGGGCAATCCGAACGACACGAGCGAGCTGCTCAAGGTCATCGGCAACACCGCCAACAACCTGAACAACAGCCAGTCGGTCAATCCGAACATCATCGGGCAGACCAGCTTCGATCCGGGCGCGGGGGCGTTCGGGCTTTACACGTTCTGGCAGAACTTCAGCGGCGCTCCCACGGTTTTCAGTGAGGACGCGCTCAACAAGACCTACGACGCCGACACGCCGCACAAGGTGCGCTTCTATACCTACAAGACGCCGGACGGCACCGTCGTGCCGGACGCGTTCATCTTCGCTTTCGAGGAATTTAACAACTCGACCGACCAGCAGGACTACGTCGGCATCATCCGCAACGTCCGGGCCGCCCCGGTCGGCAGCGGCGCGGAGATCGGTTTCGAAAACCTCGACGGGCCGACGTTCAACAATCATTTGGCCTTCAACCGAATCCAGCAGCCGGCCAACACCAGTCCGGTGCCGGACAACATTGTTCACGACAAGGCGGTCCTGCGCATTCGCAACACCGGCATCGCCGCCCTCGACATCAGCTCGATCGCGACCTCCGCCGGCTGGATCATCGAAGGCCTGACCGACACGACGCCGACGATTGCGGCGGGCGGCGAACTGCTGCTCAACATCCGCTTCAACGCCAACCCCGGCGGCACGACCGGCAAGGTGCTCAACGGCACACTCACGATCAACTCCAACGACCTCGACGAGGCGACCTCCACGATTTCGCTCAGCGGCTACTGGCAGCCCGAGAACGAGAACAACAAAGAGCCGTCGCTCCAGCAGATCTTCAACATCGCAGGGTACAAGACGATCGTCGCCCACACCGGCCAGACGCTCGGCCAGGGGAACGGCGGACGCATCGGCGACGAGGTGCGCTCGGGTTACTGGAACCGCGCGGACACGACGCTGCCCGTCGCCGTCCGACAGCTCGCGGCGTGGCACGGGCAGGGGAACACCGAGCGGTTCGGCTGGCACCTCAAGACGAGCAGCACCGTCACCACCGTCTTCACGCACGACGGCGAGGAGGGGCAGTCGTTCCTACCGCACCTGAACAACGGCGTCACTAGCAGCACCGGCGCGGGCTACGCCGCCGGCACGTTCTCGCCATCGGCGACATTTGGGTTCAAGATCCAAGGCGCTTCCTTGCGCGGCTGGAGCGACCCGCTCCGCAACGACGCCGACCAGTGGGAGACGCGCCTGTGGGTGGCGCGCGACGTGGATGGGGCGATCATCCCCAACGCCTACCTGATGACGATGGACTACTTCGGCACGGAAGGCACCAACTACGACTTCAACGACAACGTCTACCTGATCACCAACATCAAGCCGGAAAACGCGCCAAGCGCGCCGACCGGGCTGGGCGCATCCGCCTCCGGCGCGGGCATCGCGCTGAACTGGGACGACAACACCGAAGCGAACCTCGTCGGATACAACGTCTATCGCGGTTCCGCCGCGGCGGGTCCGTTCACCAAGCTGAATTCGACCTTGATCGAAAGCTCCGAGTTTGTCGACGTCGCCGCCCCACTCGGGCAGACCTCGTACTACATCATCAAAGCAGTCGACAATGTCGGCAACGAATCCGGCAACAACGCGGCGATCGGCGCCACGCGCACGACCGACACCGCGCCGCCCGCGATCCCCAAGAGCTTCACCGCCAGCGGCAGCGCCACCGGCATCCAGCTCAACTGGGCCGACAACACCGACAGCGACTTCGCCGGTTACAACCTCTTCCGCGCGACCTCGCTCGACGGGCCGTGGACGCAATTGAACGTCAGCCTGCTCACCAGCTCGTCGTATTTCGACTCCGGCGCAGCGTCGAACGTCACGACGTACTACCACGTCGAAGCGGTCGACACGTCCGGCAACAAATCCGCGCCGGCAACCGCCAGCGGCACGCGCACGAGCAGCGACACCACCGCACCGGCGCAGCCGACCGGTCTGACGCCGACGCCCTCCTCGAGCGGGATCTCGCTTGACTGGGCCGACACGAACACCGAAACCGACTTCGCCGGCTACAACGTCTACCGCATCGAGAACGGCGCGCGGGTGAAGCTGAATACGTCCGGACTGCTCGGCGTGTCGCAGTTCATCGACACCGGCGCGCCGGCGGGCGTGCTCAGCTCGTATGAAGTCGTCGCCGTCGACACTTCAAACAACGAATCCACTGCCGCCACCACCAGCGCCACCCGTCCTGCCGACGCGACCAAGCCGGCGGCGCCGACGGGAATCATCGTCAACGCCAATACCAACGGCATCACCCTGAACTGGGACGACAACACGGAAACCGATCTCGCCGGCTACAACGTCTACCGCAGCGATGCCATCGGCGGACCGTGGACGAAGCTGAACACGACCGGCCTGCTCACGTCGTCGATCTACGTCGACACGACCGCGATTGCGGACCAGGTCAGCTACTACCAGATCACGGCCGTCGACGCGTCGACGAACGAATCCGACCCGGCGGCGGCGAGTGGCACGCGCCCGGTCCCGGACACGATCATGCCGGCCGCGCCGGCGGGGCTCGTCGCCACCGTGCAGCCCGGCGGCACGCAGCTCGGCTGGGCGGACAATATCGAATCCGATCTGGCCGGGTACAACGTCTATCGCGCCACGTCGGAAACCGGCACGTACGTCAAGCTGAACACGAGCGGCCTGCTGACGAGCAGCGACTACTTCGATATCACCGCGCCGTCCGGCACGAGCTGGTATCGCGTCACGGCGGTCGATGCCTCGAACAACGAGTCCGACTTCGCCGTCGCCAGCGCGACGCACCTCACGACGTACACGCACACCGAGATCGGCAACCCGACGCCGGCCGGTTCGCTCACCACCGTCACGGACGGCTCGGACTACAACCTGACCGCGGGCGGCGCGGACATCTTCGGCACGTCCGACAGTTTCGGATTTAGCTACCGCCAGATCACCGGCGATTTCGACATGCGGGTGCGCGTCGCCGGTCTGACGGCGGCCAATGCGTGGACGAAGGCGGGCCTGATGGCGCGCGAGTCGCTCGTCGCCAACAGCCGCAACGTCTTCGCGCTGATTTCCGCGTCGAATGGACATCGCCTGACGAGCCGCGCGACGACCGGCGGTGCAAGCGCGAGCACCGGCAGCGGCGCGGCGACGTTCCCGAACAACTGGCTGCGCCTGGCGCGCGTCGGCAACGTCTTCACCGCCTATCGCAGCACGGACGGCGCGACGTGGACGTCGATCGGCGCCGTCACGATCGCGATGCCGCAGACCGTCTTCTTCGGCCTGGCCGCGACGAGTCACAACACCGCGGCGACGACGACCGCGCAGTTCCGCGACTTGTCCGTGAACGGCAGCACGCCGGTCGATGAGCCGCCGGCCGCCCCGACGAATATCACCACCAACGCCACGACCGGCGGCATCGCGCTGAACTGGGACGACAACACCGAGAGCGACCTCGCCGGTTACAACATCTACCGCGCGACGTCCGCGAGCGGTCCGTGGACGAAGCTGAACACGTCCGGCCTGCTCGCGTCGTCGCAGTTCAACGACACGACGGCGCCGAGCGGCTCGCAGAGCTTTTACCGCGTCGCGGCCGTCGATAATGCGACGCAGGAATCCGCCTTCGCGCTCGCCAGCGCGACTCGGCCGAATACGCCGACGCTGCCGACGGGGCCGTTCAAGATCAACTTCCAGGTCGTCGGCTCGCCTGCCGTTGCGGGATACATCCAGGACAACGGCGCCGTCTTCGACGATCGCGGGAGTGGCGTTTCATATGGGTGGAACGTCAACCACACGGATTTGGCACGCGACCGCAACAAGAACACGGACCAGCTCGTCGACACCCTCGTGCACATGCACGCCGGCGCGAGCTGGTCGATCGACATCGCCAACGGCACCTACAACGTGAAGGTCAGCGTCGGCGATTCGGGATACGCGACGACGAACACGATCAACGTCAACGGCGTGAACTTCTGGACGAACCAGGCGCAGGCGATCAACACGTTCGCCAGCAAGACGCTGTCGGTCACGGTCACGAACGGCAAGATGACGCTCGACAATGGCGCCGCCGCCGATCTGGCGACGCGCATCAACTACATCGAGATCTCCGCTGCGCCGGTCGTCGTGGCGCCGACGAAGATCAACTTCCAGCTCGCCGGCAGCCCCGCCGTCGCCGGCTATTTGCAGGACAACGGCGCCGTCTTCGGCGATCGCGGGAACGGCAGCTCGTACGGTTGGAACGTCAATCACACCGACCTGGCCCGCGACCGCAACAAGAACACGAACCAGCTCCTCGACACCCTCGTGCACATGCACGCCGGCGCCAACTGGTCGATTGCACTCGCGAACGGCACGTACAACGTCAAGGTGAGCGTCGGCGACTCGCAATACGCCACGACGAACACAGTCAGCGTCAACGGCGTGAACTTCTGGACGAACCTGGCGGTGGGCGCTAACGCGTTCGCGAACAAGACGGTGCAGGTGACGGTGACCAATGGCAAGCTGACGTTGACCAACAGCGCCAGCCCCGACCTTGCGACGCGCCTCAACTACATCGAGATCACGCAGGTCTGAGCCGGCAAATGATGGTCACAGGATCGGCTGGCGTACAATGCGGTTGTGCCGCTGCCCGTTCTTGATTCTCAGACGCCGCTCGATGTAGCGCTGCTTCCCGCGACGGAGGTCGAGGCGCTCTACGTCCACGTCCCGTTCTGCTTCCACAAGTGCCACTACTGCGACTTCTACAGCATTACCCGACAGACGCCGGAGCGGATGGAGCGGTTTGTCGACCGGATCCTGCGCGAAGCGGATGCGTGGACGCGCCCGCCGGTGACCGTTCGCCCGCGGACAATCTTCTTCGGCGGCGGGACGCCGACGTTGTTGCCGGTCGAGGCGATGTCGCGGCTGCTCGACGGGCTTCGCGAGCGGTTCGATTTCTCGGACGTCCAGGAATGGACCATCGAGGCGAACCCGGCGACGGTCACGGCGGAGTATTGCCGGATGCTCCGCGCCGCCGGCGTCGATCGGCTCAGCTTCGGGGCGCAGAGCTTTGATCCGCGCGAGCTCAAGGTCCTCGAACGGCATCACGATCCCGATGACGTCCCGCGCAGCATCGAGATCGCCTGCGCGGCCGGCTTTTCGAGATTGAACCTCGATCTGATCTTCGCCATCCCGGGACAGGATCTCGCGGCGTGGTCTGATAACCTCGAGCGCGCGATCGGCTTGAACACGCCGCACATCTCCGCTTACGGGCTGACGTTTGAACCCAACACGCCGATCGCGGTGAAGAAGCGGCTCGGGCAACTTCATCAGATCGAGGAATCGCTCGAGCTGGAAATGCTCCGCCACACGCGCCGCCAGCTCGCCGCGGTGGGCCGACCTCCTTATGAAGTCAGCAACTTCGCCACACCCGGCGAAGAGTGCCGGCACAACCTGGTTTATTGGACCGGCGGGAATTACATCGGGCTCGGTCCGTCGGCGGCGTCGCACGTGCAGGGGTGGCGCTGGCGGAACCGGCCGCACCTCGGCGAATGGGAGCGCGCCGTGGATTCGGCCCTGATCCCAGCGATTGATGTAGAAACGTTGTCCCCGCTCCGCCGCGCGGGCGAACTCGCCATGTTGCTGCTGCGGCTGACGCGCGGGTTAAACTTTGCCGACTTTGCCGCGCGTACCACCTTTGACGCGCGGGCGCTTTGGTCCGATCAAATCGATCGTTTCTCACGGGCCGGTCTTCTCGATTGCGACGAACGCGGTTTTCGACTCAGCGAACGCGGTTTGGCAGTCGCCGACGCGCTGGCCGCCGAGTTTGTCGACCCGGGCTAGCCCAGCGCGCTCCATCGCCCCCACCCGTTTTTCTTCCCCCTCGCGCTCTAATCATCCCGCGCTTCAACGCCGATACGCATGACATAGACCGGCAAACTCTGCGTGCCTTAATGGCCCCAGATTCGCCAAGTCGCCCGGTTTGACCCTTCAGGGGACGAATCGTAGGTCAAGCGAGGGCTTCGGCCTGAGTCACAGGCGTGTCGCGCCGTTGCCCCGGGATGGAGAGCAGATGCTTTCGTTCGTACAGAACATGTTTGCACGTGCGTGCAATCCAATTGGCGTCGACTTCGGCAGCGACTGCCTGCGCATGGCGCAGGTGGCGCCGGCGGGCGGCGGGGAATACAAGCTGATCGCGGCCGCCAGCGCCGACGTCCCCAACCACGTCCGCCACGACCCGGCCGGGCGAATCAACTTCTTCGTCGAGTCCATCAAGGAACTGCTCGCCTCGGGCAAGTTCCGCAACCGCCAGGCGGTCCTCGGCCTGCCCGCGTCGATGATGTTCATCCAGCACCTGCGGATGCCCAAGCTCGACGCCGACGCGATGAAGAAAGCGCTCCCGTGGGAGCTGCGCGGCAAACTTCCCATCGATCCGTCACACGCGCTGCTGCGGCACATCGTCGCCGGCGACGTCTTTGACGGACAGGAACCAAAAGACGAAGTGATCGTGATGGCCGCCGCGAAGGAGACGGTCAATGCCTTCCTCGCCGCCGCCAGCCGCGCCAAACTCGACATCGTCGGCATGAACGTCGAGCCCAAGGCGCTGGTCGACTGCTTCACGCAGATCTATCGCCGCAAGAGCGACGAAGGCGCGATGAACTGCTTCGTCGACATCGGCTGCGTCGGCACCCGCGCGGTCATCGCGCGTGGAAGCGAAATTTACTTCGCCCGGAATATCCCGGTCGGCGGCGACCACTTCAGCCGTTCGACCGCCAACGGGCTGAAGATCAAGCTGGAAGAGGCCAAGCTGCTGCGGGTCCGCATCGCACAGCTCGGGCCGATGATGGCGACGTCGGAGGATAAGCCGGACGCGCCGCTGCACACCGTTCGCAGCGAGCAGTCGGTCGAAAACAGCTTCGCGCTTCTGTCGGCGGGGCTTCAGACCGAGCGTCGCATCCCGGGGCAGGTGGAAGGCAATCCCGCCGCCCCGGCCGCCAAGGCCATGGCGCAGGAAGCCCCGCCGCCAGGGCCGGTCGACGAAGAGCTCGTGAAACAATCGAAGCTGGTGGAACAGGCGTGCCGCGATCCGCTCAACCGGCTGGTTGAGGAGCTCGAGCTGTGCCGCCGCTATTACGAGACGACCTTCCCGAACAAGCCGATCGACCGCCTGGTGTTTGTGGGCGGCGAAGCGCGTCAGCGCTCGCTGTGCCAGCAGATCGCCCGGGCGATGGGCCTGGCGGCGCAGGTGGGCGATCCGATGGTCCGCCTGAACAAGAACAGCGACATCGGAATCGACAACGGAATCGACCGGCGTCAGCCGCAACCCGGCTGGGCCGTCGCGATCGGCCTGAGCATGGGGCCCACCGTGGGCGCGACCGTGCCGGACAAAGCGGAAACGGTCAAGGCGTAACTGAGCGAGACAGAGCAGTGAGCGAGCGCGGATGGCCGCGCGAAGCGAGGAGTACAGAACATGGCCGCACCCAATGAACTTTCCTTTCTGCCGGACGACTACCTGGACCGCAAGGCGCGCCGGCGTACGAACGCGATCTGCGCGGTGTTGTTCTGCGTGGTGATCTCCGCGATCGGCGGCGCGTTCACCGTGACGGAACGCTCGATGCGCGAGATCGAAGGTCAGTACGACAAGGTCCAGCAGGAATTCACCGACGCCGCCAAGCGCATCGAGCAGGTCCAGCAGATGCAGGACAAGCAGCGCAAGATGGCGCAGCAGGCGGAACTGACCGCCGGACTGCTCGAGAAGGTCCCGCGCAGCTTCATCCTGGCGGAGCTGACCAACGGCATCCCGCAGGGCATGTCGCTGCTCGACTTCCGCCTGGAAAGCGTCGTCCCCACCGGGCCGGCGCCGCGGCCGAAGACCGCCTTTGAGATTCGCCAGGCGCAGGTCAACGGACAGAAGGAAGGCATCCTCAACATCCCGACCCCTCAGGCCAAGGTCTACGACGTGACGATGCGCGTGAACGGCGTCGCCATGACGGACGACCAGGTCGGCGATTTCATCGGCACGCTGAGCAGGTCAAAGATGTTCCGCGACGTGAACCTGATGTTCACCGAGGAGCTGAAGCAGGCGGACGAACCGGACCTGAAGATGCGCAAGTTCCAGATCGAGATGAAGCTCGATCCGAGCGCGCAGGTCGACATCGCCTCCTCCAAGGCGATGAGCGATCGCACCGCGTCGATGCCGCTGACCAAGTAAATGAGCGCGAGAGCGCGTGTGAGTGACAGCGAAATGACAAAGACAGCGCCCCAGGGAGCGTGAGTAACCATGAAATTCGGAATCCGTGAAATCATCTTCGTGGTCGTGATGCTCGGCCTGCTCGGCAGCACGAACTATTTCGTCTTCACCAAGGCGAACCAGAAAAAGCAGGACCTGCTGACCGAGATCCGCGCCAAGCAGACGGCGCTCTCGAACCTACAGGCGGCGACCGCCGGCATCGACGACCTCAATCGCAAGATCGAGGAGCTTCAGCAGGCGATCACCTTCTTCGAATCCAAGCTGCCGCAGGAAAAAGAGGTCGACAAGATACTCAAGGAAGTCTGGCAGATGGCGGAAGCGAACCAACTGCAAACCAAGTCGATCAAAACGCTGCGGACCGAGCGCGGCCCGAACTACAGCGAGCAGCCGATCGACCTGAGCCTGCAGGGAAACTTCAACGGCTTCTACTCGTTCCTGCTGCAGCTCGAGAAGCTCCAGCGCATCACGCGCGTGACGCAGATGACCCTGCAGAAGATCAGCGACCGCGACGGCGAGATGCAGGCGCAACTGACGCTGAGCATCTTCTTCGAGCCGGACACCGGCTCCAGGGTCGCCGGCGCGCGTTGAACGACTAAATCTGTATCCAGTCAGGCCACGGGAGTTGGAATATGAGCAATGAGTATTCAAATGAGCAGTCGGAAAGCGGCAACGCCGGCGGCAGCGAAGACCTCGCTGGCGCGCTGGCCGGGCCGGAAACCGAGTTTGTCGCCACGGAAGAGAAGAAGCCCGCAACCCAGGGGCTGATCTTCCTCGCGGTGCTGGTCGTCGTCGGGATCGGCGGGACGTACTTCATGTACGCGCGTCAGGGCCCCGCCACCGCCGCCGCCGCCGCCAGCCCTGAGGCGCAGAAGGCCGAGCAGACGATCAACACCTTCCTCACCAGCGGCCCGGACGGCATCAAGATGATGCAGAGCATGCTGAAGGACACCGAGAAGGTCGTCAAGCAGTTCCTCGAGTACCCGTCGGTGACGCAGATCCCCTTGGCGAACCTGCACACGAACCCGTTCAAAGCCGCCGGTGGAAAAGACTCCGGCACTGCCGCGCCGGTCACCGAAGACGTCGCCCAGCGCCGCCGCGAAGAGGAGAAGCAGGCCGCCCTCAAGGCGTCCGACAACCTCAAGCTCCAGTCGATCATCTACAGCGGCTCGCGCAAGGCGTGCATGATCAACAACTCGATGTACCAGGAAGGCCAGCAGATCGAGCAGTTCGTCATCGAGAAGATCGAGCAGTCGCGCGTGATCGTCAAGACCGGCGCGTATCGCTTCGAGCTCAAGGCCAAGCGGTAATCGCCCGGAAGCATCCGCCATCGGAATCGCGACACGACCGAGAGAAGACCGCGCAAGAGGACTGATATGTTTGGACGACGCCCGTCAGCTACCAACGATGCCCCCGCCGCCGGCGGCAAGGGCGGCCCGGCGAAGGAGGCCTACGAGCACGAGCAGCTCTGGGAGCCCGTGCAGGCGCCGCGCGCCCGCAAAACCGTCGAGCAGATCCTGCTCGAGCGCGCCAACGTGACGGAAGAGCAGTTCGACCAGGCGAAGAAAGTCCAGGCCCAGACCCCGAGCAAGACCCTCACCCAGGTCCTGCTCACGATGAACGCATGCACCGAGGGGCAGATCCTCTCCGCCCTGGCGGAGACGATGGGCATCCCGTTTGAAACCCCGGTCAAGGCGGAGATCGACGCGCAGGCGTTCGGCCTGCTGCCGCCGGATTACATCAAGAAGCAAGGCGTCCTCCCCCTGCGATTCGAGGGCGAAGAGCAGAAGACGCTGGTGGTCGGCATGGCCGATCCGAACAACGTCTTCCTGTACGACGAAGTCCGCCGCCGCACGAAGCGCGACGTACGCTTCATTGCCGTCGCCCCCGCCGACATCGCGAAGATCGTCGAGCAAATGACCGCCGGCACCGAATCGACCGAGAAGGTCGACGAGATCCTCAAGGACGTGAAGGAAGAAGACGTCCAGCTCGTCAAGGACGAGGTCGAGAACTCGACCGACCTGGAGAAGGCCGGCAACGAGTCGCCGATTATCCGCTTCGTCAACTACATGATCGCCGACGCGATCAAGCAGGGCGCCAGCGACATTCACATTGAGCCGAAGGAAAAGGCCCTCAAAATCCGCCTGCGTATCGACGGCATCCTGTTCGAGGCGATGAATCCGCCGCACACGATGACCTCCGCGATCGTGTCGCGCTTGAAGATCATGTCAAACCTCGACATCTCCGAGCGCCGCCTGCCGCAGGACGGCCGCATTCGCGCGATCGTCAACGACCGCAAGATCGACCTGCGTATGAGCACCCTCCCCACCGCGTTCGGTGAGAAGGTCGTCATGCGTATTCTCGACAACAAGTCGATCAGCGTCCCGCTCGAGGCGCTTGGCTTCGGCGAAGAGATGCTCAAGCAGTGGAAAGAGCAGATCGACCAGCCGCACGGCATCGTGCTCGTCACCGGCCCCACCGGCTCGGGTAAGACGACCACGCTCTACTCGTCGCTGCGCTGCATGGACGGCAACAAGCTGAACATCAGCACGGTCGAGGACCCGATCGAGTACCAACTCGCGGCGGCGAACCAGGTTCAGGTGCACGACAAGATCGGCATGACGTTCAGCGCGGCGCTTCGCTCGCTGCTGCGTCAGGACCCGGACGTCGTGCTGCTGGGCGAAATTCGCGACGCGGAAACCGCGCGCATCGCCGTCCAGGCGGCGCTGACCGGCCACCTGGTGTTATCGACCCTGCACACGAACGACGCCCCGGCGTCAATCACACGTCTGATAAATATCGGCGTCGAGCCGTACCTCATTAGTTCGGCGGTAAACGCCATTGTGGCACAGCGCCTGGTCCGAAAAATCTGCCCGCATTGCAAGGAAGACTTCGTTCCGTCGGAAGAACATCGCATCTTCCTAAGCAACGAGGGCTTTTCGTCCGAAAAACTCTGGAGAGGCAAAGGTTGCGACAAGTGCCGCAAGACCGGCTATGCCGGGCGACTGGGCATTTACGAGCTGCTGATCATGGACGATCAATTGCGCGACATGGTGACGGCGAACCCCGACGTCATCCAGCTTCGCCGCAAGTGTCGCGAGAAGGGTCTGGTGACCCTCCGCGAGGACGGAATGGCAAAGGTCCGCGCCGGACAGACCACGATCGACGAGATCCTGCGCGTGACGGAAAAAGAATCGAAGCTCTGAAGACCTGCGAGAGAAGGAACGTGACGTTATGAGCCTGCTCAATGACATTCTGCGTAACGCGGTGACCGCCAAGGCGTCGGACATTCACATCAACGTCGGCTTGCCGCCGTTGTTCCGCATCCACACGGTGGTCACGCACAGCGACTTCCCGATGGTCACGCCGGAAGGCGCGGCCCGGCTGTGCAAAGAGATCATGAACAACAACGAGACGCGATGGGCGTCCTTCGAGCAGCACCGCGACGCCGACTTCTCCTACGAGATCCCGGGCGTCGGCCGCTTCCGCGTCAACGCGCACTACCAGCGCAACACCGTCGCCCTCTCAATTCGTACCATCAACGACAAGGTCCGCCCCATCGAGGCGCTGTTCCTTCCGGAAATCGTCCACAAGCTGACCCACCTGCCGCGCGGCCTGATCCTGGTGACCGGCCCGACCGGTTCGGGTAAGTCCACGACACTGGCCGGCATGGTCGACGCGATCAACAAGCGCGAGCAGGGTCACATCATCACGATGGAAGATCCGATCGAATACGCGTTCGTCTCGAACAAGTGCGCCATCGAGCAGCGCGAAGTCGGGCAGGACGTTCCGACCTTCGCCAGCGGCTTGAAGCACTCGTTGCGTCAGGACCCGGACGTGATCCTGGTCGGCGAAATGCGCGATCTCGAGACCGTCGGCGCCGCGATCACCGCGGCGGAAACCGGTCACTTGGTCTTCTCGACGCATCACACCGTGAACGCGCCGCAGACGATCGAGCGTATCATCGACGTCTACCCCGCCGATGAGCAGAACCAGATTCGCTCGATGCTGGCCAACACGCTGCAGGCGGTCATCAGCCAGACGCTGTTCAAGCGCTGCGACCAGCCGGGCATGATTCCGGGCATCGAAGTGATGCTGTGCACGCCCGCGGTGCGCAACTGCATTCGCGAAAACCGAATCTTCGAAATTCCCAACGTGATCGAGACGAGCCGCGCGCTGGGTATGCAGACGCTCGACAGCTCGATCAAGCAGTTGTACGTCAACGGCTACATCAGCCGCGAAGATGCGATCGCCCAGGCGGCGCATCCGGAGAAGCTGGAGCGTTCGCTCGCCGCGTAGCGGCGCACGGCGCGGAGGAGAGCCGGGTCGTCCGCGACCCGGTTCTGATAGACACGGAGTCGTTTTCCGAGGTGTCTGAACGTCCTCGGAGGGTGTGAGAGAGATGCCTACTTATCGCTACGAATCGAAAACGTCGGCCGGCAAGATCATGTCCGGCGTGTTGACGGCGGCGACCATCGCCGCGGCGTCGCAGCAGCTGCGCGACCGTGGCGAATACATCCTCGTCCTCGCCCCGGTCGAAACCAGCATCAAGAAGAGTGGCGTCAGCTTCAGCCTCTCGATGGGCCCCAGCGCCAAGGACGTGCAGAACTTCACGAGCCAGCTCTCGGTCATGATTCGCGCCGGCATCAGCATCCGGGCGGCGATCGAGGGCATCGGCGACCAGGTCGAGAACGCGAAGTTCAAGGAAATGCTCATCCAGATGAAGCGCGACGTGGAGAGCGGCAAACAGTTCTCCGACGCCCTGCTTCGCTATCCGAAAATCTTCTCGCCGCTCTACATCAACATGGTGAAGGCGTCGGAATTGTCCGGCGGCTTCTCCAAGATGCTCGACAAGGTGGCGGCGTACCTCGCGCAGCAGATCGAGACCAGTTCGATGGTCAAGGGCGCGATGGTTTATCCCGGCATCATTGGCACGATGGCGGTCGGCACGACCGTGTTCCTGCTGACCTTCGTCTTGCCGCGATTCATGGTCATCTTTAAGGGCAAGGAAGCCGCCCTGCCCAAGCCAACCAAGCTGCTGCTGTGGCTGTCGAACTTCATGGTGAACTACTGGTACATCATCCTGTTCGGCCTGGCCGCGGCGATCTGGGGCTTCGTCATGCTCCTGCGCACCGACGCCGGACGACTCTGGTGGGACAAGGTCAAGCTGTGGGTGCCGCTGTTCAAGAAAATGTTCCGCGCGCTCTACATCAGCCGCTCGCTGCACACGATGGGCCAGCTCATCAACGCGGGCGTGCCGATGCTCGACGTGATCGCGATCACCGCCGACATCAGCGGCAACGCGATCTACAAGCGGATGTGGCGCAACGTCTACAGCTCGGTCAAGCAGGGTAAGAAGATCACCTACACGTTGCAGAAGAGTTCACTGCTGCCCCGCGCCGTCGTGCAGATGATCAGCGCGGGCGAAGAGTCCGGTAAGCTCGGCGAAGTGCTCGACGAAGTGTCGACGTTCTACGCCCACGAGCTCAAGAGCGTCATCAAGACGGTTACGTCGATGATCGAGCCGTTGATGATCGTGGTCATGGGTAGCGTGGTCGGCTTCATCGCAATGTCGATCATCCTGCCGATCTTCAAGCTGAGCAGCCTCGTGAAGTAAGCGCGGCGCCTGGGCGCCCGACCGAAAACTTGAAGCAGCGCCGGAGCGGCCTGGAAGGAGTTGTAAAACGACTCCTTCCACGTCGCTTCTGGCATGTATGGGACTGACGAATGCGCGGATGTGTGGACTCAGTGAGATTCTCGGACGTGAAGACGTGCAACCCGTGTCGTCTGTAACGGCCCGCGTCATAGGCCGCGGATTCGTTTGACTCGTGGCCGCAGCTATTGGATGAATCACTCGTGGCACAACTGTTGAATCATCGTGAGGCATCCCCTCCTTTTGCGCGTCGTCGCGGCATCACGTCGGCGATCGCCATGATCTTCATGGTGATCATTGGGGCGTTGGCGATCGGGTTCTATTCCACGATCACGACCTCGACGACGCTCGCTCAGAACGATCAGAAAGGCGCCCGCGCGCTGATCGCCGCGGAGTCCGGCATCCAGTTCATGCGCTTGAGCCTTGCCCGTGCCACGATTCCCGGCGGGACGACCACCGAGCAGCTTCTCACTGAGCTGGATAAAGACCTCAGGATCAACACGCAATTAATCGGCAACCTCGGCGCGCAAACCGTCGGGTTCGCGAATAACACGATCTCGATTCCCGCCCAAGCCGGCGGGTTGATCGTCACCGACCCGGGCGATCAAAGCGGATTCAGCGTGAAGATCACCCCGATCGGCGGCGGGACGGACGGCATCGTCTGCACGGTGACCGGTCACAGCGGCAGCAGCGCACGTACCCACCGCAGCAAGGACGTCCGCCTCTACTTCGTGCGCCGAGAACTTCCCAGCAGCATCTTCGACGGCGCGGTGGCGGCGAACGGTAAGATCACGATCACGAAGGGCGCGATCGGCGGCGTTCCGGGCATTTCGCCCGACACGATCGCCAGCATCACCAGCCTCAAGACCACCAGTCCCGCGTTCATGATGACCGGCGGCACGATCGGCGGCGACGTCAATGTCGTCGGCGCCGGCCTGGCCGCGATCAGCGCGGGCAGTGTGGGCGGAACCACGAACCTGACCTCGATCATGAAAGACCACGTGAAGGTGGTCGTGCCACCGGAACTGCCGTTCGTGGACACCAGCGTTCTCGCCGGTTACGCCACTAACACCTTCACCGGCGTGGTTGCCGTGATGAACAACACGCGCATCCCCGCCAACACCGGCACCGCCGCCGCCCCGCTGAAGTTCAACAGCGATGTGCTCATCCAGGGCATCCTTTACGTCGAGTCGCCCAACATCATCGAGTTCAGCGGCAACTCCACGCTCGCCGGCATCATCGTCTTCGAAAACAAGGGCAACGCCACCGTCAACAAGATCACCTTTACCGGCAACTCCAGCGTCGCCAACCTTCCCTTGGACCCAATGTTCGACCAGGTCCGTTCGATCAAGGGACTTGCGATGCTTGCCCCCACCGCGGCGCTGACCTTCACCGGCAGCAACGACTCCAACCTCCGCGGCAACCTGATCGTCGGCACCTTCAACGAAAAAGGTAGCGCCAATATCACGATCGACAAGGGCAGCGTTATCGCCATGGATCCGGGCGCCAACGCCGCCGTCTTCGCCGGCAAGATGCTCCGCTTCACCGAGACCGGCAAGTTCAACCAACCGTCGATCGGCGTCAAGTTCACCTCGAAGTTGATCCCGGCCAATGGAACGTACCTCGAGGTAAATTAACGTGCGAACGAGCTGGAATAACTCTACTCCCCGCCCCTGCTGTCGCCGCGCCTGCCGCGGCGGCTTCACGCTGATCGAGGCGGCGATCGTCACCGTGATCGTCGGCGTCGGAATCGTCGGGCTGCTCGAGCTTCTGGCCGCCGGTTCGATGGCCAACATCAACGCCAAGCAACTGACCAGCG
>JAXDMN010000218.1:0-4333 GCA_034666045.1 Phycisphaerales bacterium
GCGACTCACTGACATTCAGTAAGTAATAAGCACGATATCCCGAGGAGCTCTTTCCGCATGTCCGCCGCCGCCAAGTTGAAGTTTGAAGGCTCCGACGCCTTCCACAAAGCCGTTAAAGCACGAGTCGAACAGTACTTCCGTTCCACCGGGCGCCGTCCGCGCGACTGTTGGCAGATGTACTTGAAGACCAGTGTCATTTTCGCCTGGGCCATCGGTTCGTACCTGATGCTCATCTTCGCCACCAATCACTGGTGGCAGGCGGTCCCGCTGGCGATCTCGCTCGGCTTCGCGATGGCCGCCATCGGATTCAACATCCAGCACGACGGCGGACACAAGGCCTACTCGGAAAAGCCGTGGGTCAACAAGCTCATGGCCATGAGCCTCGACCTGCTCGGCGGCTCGTCCTACGTCTGGGACCACAAGCACAACACGCTGCATCACACCTACGCGAACATCCACGAGCATGACGACGACATCGAGGTCGGCTTCTTCGGCCGGCTCGCGCCAGACCAGAAATGGCGCCGATTGCATCGCCTCCAGCACATTTATCTCTGGATGCTCTACGGGCTGCTCCCGGTGAAATGGCAGTTGTTCGACGACTTCTTCAACATCGCGCGCGGGCGGATCGGCTCGTACAAATTCGCCCGCCCGAAGGGACGCGACCTGCTCGTCTTCCTCGGCGGCAAGGTGATCTTCTACACGCTCGCCTTCGGCATCCCGTTGCTGCTGCACAAGTGGTACCTCGTGCTCGGCACCTACCTGCTGACCTGCTGGGTGATGGGCCTGATGCTCAGCATCGTGTTCCAACTCGCCCACGTGGTCGAGGAAGCGGAATTCCCGCTTCCCAACGAAGCCGGCAAGGTCGAAGCCCATTGGGCCGTCCACCAGGTGCAGACGACGGTCGACTTCGCCCGCCGCAATCCGGTGCTCTGCTGGTTCCTCGGCGGCCTGAATTTTCAGATCGAGCACCACCTGTTCCCGCGCATCTGTCACATCCACTACCCGCGCATCAGCAAGCTGGTTGAGGAGACGTGCCGGGAATTCGGAATTCGGTACCACGCGCACAAGAGCTTCTTCGCGGGGGTCGCATCGCATTTCCGCTGGTTGCGCGCGATGGGACGACCGGTGACGACGTAGCGCTCCCCCACGGACATCAGCAAAAGTAATTGTCATCCTGAGGTACTCCGAAG
Source organism: Phycisphaerales bacterium (assembly GCA_034666045.1). Classification (GTDB taxonomy): domain Bacteria; phylum Planctomycetota; class Phycisphaerae; order Tepidisphaerales; family Tepidisphaeraceae; genus JAICTV01. Next base: position 1,191 of record JAXDMN010000218.1, read on the forward strand.
GATCTGCGTCACCCGACGAACGGTGCCAGATCCTTCGGCGTACCTCAGGATGACATTTTTTTCCTCAGTCGGTCAACTTAAACCGCGCGAGCTCGATCCGCTCATACGCTTTCTTCGTCCCACACTCGTAAAGCAGTCCCACGGTTTCGTCCGGAAGCGCGACGAGGCACGAATACGCGCTCGGACCTGCGTAAATCTCCGTCGAAGACTTCCACGTCGCGCCGTCGTCCTCGCTGACGCGGACGGTCATCTTTTCACGCTTCTCCGACGCCGGGTTCGCGAAGAGAATCCGCTTCTCGTCGAAGCGCAGGATGCTCGCCTGGCAGATGGGTTCGACGAGAGCGGGATCGCGGCGGGCCTCCTGAAATGTGATGCCGCCGTCGGTGCTGATCGCGACGCCGCGCTGGCGGGGGGTGGTGGGCGTGAGGGCGGGGCGGTGGTTGCGCATGTTGAGCATCAGTCGGCCGTCGGACAGTTCCACCACCTGGCTCTCGTTGAACTCTTTCTTCGGGGGCTCGCCGCCGATGTGCCAGGAAAGACCGGCGTCGTCGCTGTAGATGACGTGGGAGTTGCCGTTTGCGCCTTCGGGACCGGCGACATAGTCGCAGGGGATGACGAGTCGGCCGGCGTGGTCCCCCGCGCCGTCCGCGCCGCCGTGGGTCAGTTGAATGCCGACGCCGGGGCCGGTGGCGTACCAGGTCCACTCGGGGCGTTTCACTTCCCTGCTGATTTCGCGCGGCTTCGACCACGTGAGCCCGTCGTCGTCGCTGGTGGTGAGCCAGACGGTGCGGGTGCCCCTGGCGGTGCGGAGCTTGATCGTCTTCTCGGTGTCGGAGCCGAGGTTGTGGGTCATGAGCAGAAGAATGCGCCCGGTCTTCTGGTCGACGACGGGACAGGGGTTGCCGCAGGTGTTGTCGGCGTCGTTCCACACGATCTGCTGGGCGCCAAAAGTCTTGCCGCCGTCGGTGGAGCGCTTTAACAGGAGGTCGATGTCGCCGCTGTCGCCGCCGCCGGTCTTGCGTCCCTCGGCGAAGGCAAGGAGCGCGCCGCTTTTCGTGACGATGACCGAGGGGATGCGGTAGGTGTGGTAGCCGTCCGCGCCGGAGGTGAAAACCGCCGTCCGTTCGATCGCGCCGGCGCGAGCAAAGGTTGCGAGGCTGAGGAGAACGGCGATTGCGCGTATGATGTTTGTCGTCATGGCGATGGACATACCTACCCTGCGCAAGCTGGTCGCGTTGGACGAGAACGATCCGCTGAGCCGATTCGCGCTGGGGAAGAAGCTGTTCGAGGAATCCAGCAGTTCGCCCGCGCCGCGCGACATGCTCGAAGAGGCGGCGACGCACCTCGCGTTCGCCAACGAGCACGCGCCGCAGCACCTGGCGACGTATCACATCTACGGACAGACCTTGATCCAGCTCGGTCGAACGGCCGACGCGAAGCGGGTGCTCGCCGCGGGCGTCGAGCGCGTCGCCGCTGCGGGCGGCGGGATGGGACGCGATCTCGGGCCGGTCATGTCGGAATTGCTGCGCGGATTGTCGTAACGGCAACGACGCCGCCGGCGTCGCAGTACGGAGGATTGCATGAATCGCCGGGAGTTTTTGAAGCTTTCCGCCAGTGCTGTTGCGATCGCGTCGTTGCCCATTTCCGCCTCGCTGTTCGCGCAAGCGACCTCGCAACCGGCGGCGCAGTTCGATCACTACTTCCTGACGATCCTCGACGGCTTCCTGCGTAACGCGAAGGCGACGAGCGACTCCTTCGCAGTGTGTGACTACCCCGACGGCACAAAGCTCAAGAGCTGCTGCAATCCCGGGGGGAAGACCTACGTCTCCGTCGCGCGCATGCTCCCCGCGATGGTCGAGTGGTTGCACGCGAAGAAGCAGCCCGCATCCGACATCGAAAACATCCTGTTGAACATCTTTCGACACGCGTTCGATCCGGATCATCCGGACTTTTGGGGTTATGCGCCGCCAACCCGCGCGACGCAGCTCTCGGTTGAAGCGGCTCTCGTCGCTTGCGCCATCGCATCCGCCGGGACCGAGTTCGTCTCCAAGCTCACCCCGGCTGAGCGCACGAACATCCAAAAATGGCTCGCGAGCTGCACGCAGGTCGCGGAACGAAAAAACAACCACGCGTGGTTCACCGCCTGCAACCAGGCGGCGCGGCTCGAGCTGTCGCGCACCTTCCCCGAGTTCGTCGGGGACGAGGCGTGGATGCTCGCCGACCTCAAGGCGATGGACGCGCTCGCCGCCAAGGGCACGACCGAAGACGGCTGGTACACCGATTCGCCCGACCAGCCGATTTACGACATCTACAACTTTTACGTCTACCCGAATTTCCCGCTGATGTGGGGCAATATCATCGGGGCGCGCTATCCCGACTGGAACGAAAAATTCCGCGCGCGGATCAAGGTGTTCCTCGAGCGCACGCCGAACTTCTTCGCCGCCAACGGCAGCCATCCGCTGATGGGGCGGTCGCTCTGCTACCGCTGGGCCGTCCTTTCGCCGCTCGTGCTCGGCTATCGCGAAAAACTCTGGCCGCACTCGCCCGGATTGTTGCGCACGATCGTCCGCAAGCAGCTCGAATATCACTGGGGCCTCGGCTGCTACGACGCGGAGCGCGGCAAGCTCCGCGAAACCTTCACCGCCGCCGGCACCAACGTCACGCGCGAGCCGTACATCGACAACGGGCATCCGTACTGGACGATGCTCGGCTTCGCGTTCCTGGGGATTCCGAAGGATGACCCGTTCTGGACCGCGCCCGAAGAGCCGCTGCCGGTCGAGAAGGATGATTTTCTCCTCCGCTTCGACGGCCCGAAATTTTTATTGAGCGGGACGAAACGCACCGGCGAAGTGCGCTGGATCCAGTCGCTCAACGCGCCGAAACGCGAGCCTTATCGCGACAAATACGTGAAGTTCACCTGGTCGAGCCACTTCGGATTCAACCAACTGAGCGACAAGGACAAAGTCCCCGCCGACCAGGCGCTGGTCTTTCGCGATATCGCCAGCGGCGCCTGCGCCACCCGCGCGCCGGCAGGCGTGACCGACGGAAAAATCCTTGACGACGGCGCGGGCGTCGAGACGACCTGGTGGGCGATGCTCGGCGATTGGCGGTTCGAGGTCGTCTCGCGGATCCGCATCATCGGC
>JAXDMN010000219.1:0-15035 GCA_034666045.1 Phycisphaerales bacterium
AGACAGTCCTGCGTTCCAGCGATAGATAATGTTTCCGGCGATCGTCAGGTCGTTGATGCCGACCGTCTGCTCCGGGTTGTCCTTCAGCCCGTCGCCGGTCGTCAGCTTGATGGCGGCGGAATTGCCCTGCGTATCGTGGGCGATGATGTTGCCGGCGACGACGGTGTTGCCGCCCGGCTTGAGGTTGCCCATCTCGATGGCCCATCCGCGGTCCTTGCCGTCGAGGTCGGCGGTGCCGAGGAAGACGTTGCCGGTGATCTCGCCCTGCACGCCGCCCGGCCGCGCATTGCGCCCGTTGCCGAACAGCACGCCGATCGGATTGCGCAGGAAGAGGTTGCCTTGAATAAACGCGCCGCCGCGCGCCTGGATGCCGTGACTGCCGGCGTTGGAGATGATGTTGCCGCGGATATAGACGTCGTTATTGCTCTCGGCGAGGTAGATGTTGTGCCCGTGTCCGCCGAAGCCTTCGCGGAAGCCGTTGCGATCGAAGACGTTGCCTTCGATCAGGACGCTGGCGCACAGGCTCATGTACATGCCTTCGCCCTGCGTCGTCTCCGGGTAAGCATCGGTGACGACGTTGCGGCGGATGCCGATGTGCCGCCCGTAGCCGCTGACGCCGCGGAAGTTTAGGTTGTACTCGTACGAATCGAAGACGCAGTTCTCAACGAGCACGTTCTCGACCGGCGCGTTGACGTTGAACCCGTAGCCGCCCCTGCGATCGATGAACGACGGCGAATCGGGATCGCGCGTGTGCGCGTGGAAGAGGATGCCGACGACGGCGACGTCGTGCACCGGCGTGCCCATGACGCTGAAGCCATCGAGCGCGCCGGTTTCCAGAACCGGGCGTTCGCCCTTTCCGTAGCTGCTGATGAGCAGCGGATAGTCCTTCGACAGGCCGGACTTCTTCCAGCCGCGCAGGTCTTCGTACCAGACGTCGCCCGCCTTGAGCAGCATCCAGTCGCCGCGATCGTTGCGCAGCAGCGAGCGCGCCTTGTCGAGCGTCCGCACCGGTTTGGTCGAAGTGAGTCCGGGGTTCTTGTCGTTGCCGATCGAGCTGCTGACGTAAATCGTGCGCGCGTCGTCGGCGCGGGTGAAATTGGTCCAGCCCTGGTCGTCAACCGTGACGGCGAGGAGCGTGCGTCCCTCGAGCGACTCGAGTCGCGCGGCGGCGGCAAACAGGTTCTTCAAATCGCCCTCCGTGGAGACGCAGAGTCCCCGCGTGTGTGGCCTTCCCGAGCCGGAGCTGATTCAATTGCCGAGAGGTGTGTGACTGCCCTTATTCCGTCGGCATTTTTAAGCGAATCGTTTGAATGTCACCAGTCGCGCGAGGCAAATCCGCAAGTCTGTGTCATGCGTGCGCGGCGGCGTCGGTCACGCGCTACGTGAGTGATGTCACAGCACGCCGGGGGCACTAAGATGCCGCGCTATGACGCTTTCACTCGGCACCATCGTTGCGCTGCTGCTGGTCGGGCTGGCGATCGGAGTGGTGGGGGGCATGCTCGGCATCGGCGGCGGGATTCTCGTGATCCCCGCGCTGGTCGTGCTTTTCAAACAGCCGCACGAAACCGCCGTCGGCACCAGCCTCGCCATGCTGCTGCCGCCGATCGGAATCTTCGCGTTCCTCGAGTACCACCGCCACGGCAACGTGAATGTGCCGATGGCGATTTGCCTGGCGTGCGGTTTCGCGGTCGGCGCGTACTTCGGCGGACGCTTGGTGAACAGCGGCGCCATCCCGCGCGACGCGCTGCGGCTGATGTTCGCGTTCTTCCTGCTCTACGTCGCGGGGAACATCCTCTTCCACAGCGATCCGCGCGTCTGGGCCATGATCAAAACCGCGTCGTTGCTCATCGTCGGCGGCGCGAGCTACACCATCCTGCGCCTGATCGGCAGGCGCATGGAAAAGCGGCTGACGCCGCGCGAGATGTTCGCCTCCGCGCTGCGCCAGCCGCTTCGGCCGGACTATGAGATTTGACAACAGCCGCTGAAGTCGAAACTTGTCATCCTGAGGTACTCCGAAGGATCTCGGCGTAACAACCGCGCTCGACTACGAGATCCTTCGGAGTACCTCAGGATGACATTGCTTCTTAGGCTTGGTGATTACGTCGTCGCGATGGCTGTCGTCGAGACGCCCGCGATTTCGGCGGCGGCGATGTACATCACATGGTCCGGGCCGGAGGAGCCGTCGTGGTTGCCGTCCAGGTTGTTGCCGGCGGCATCTTCGACGACGTGCCAGCTCAGCATGACCTTGTAGTCCGCGGCCGGGACGTCCTGGCGGAACGACCATGTGGCGGTGTTCGTCGCGCGGTCGTAGCTCATCTTCATGACGTCGTACGGGATCAAGGTGTTGTCCTTCGTGTTCTTCAGGCGCAAGTCGCTCGTGTTCAGGCTCCGGGAGACGTCCTCGCTGAACTTCATCGTGATCGTCTGCGTCGATGCATCGAACTTGGACCAGACGACCGACGGCGGCGTGACGTCCTCGCTGCTGCCTGGCGGAACATCAGTCGGCGGCGGCGGCGGGCCGTCCGGCGTCACGCCCGTGAACCCCGCGCGGATGTACGACTCCGCCGCGGCGGCGGTGAACGGCTGACGCCAGTTCTCCTTGTTCTGCTTGCGCACCTCCGCGAGGAACCCGTTCAAGCTCGCCGCCGCGCCGACCGACTTGCTGTACTTCGCGATGTCGCGCTCCGGGTCCGGGTACTTCATCGCGACGTCCTGCGGCGTCGCCTCGACCGCGGTGTCCCATGTGTCGTACGAAGTTGGTTTGCCATCGAGGTAGAACCAGCCGCTGCTCGATGAGCTGTCGTGGTAGCGGTTGTCCGACCAGTCTTCGCTGCCGCTGTCGTACGCCTGCGGGTGGTAGACCATGCGCCCGGACGACATCTTCTGGATGTCGTTATTGCGGACGACCAGACCGTTCAGCCCCGTCTGCCCGGCGCCGCCGGACACGAGCTTGCTGCCGAGCGAAATCCCCTGGTACCAGTCGTAGATGATGTTGTTCTCGATCGTCAGATCGCTGACACCGGTCCCGTCGGCGGCGTTGGTGGCGATGGTGGCGGTTTCGAGCTTGATCGCGGCGTGCCGAAGCTGCGAATCGTTGGCGATGATGTTGTCGCGGACGTACGACCCGCCGCCCGGCTTGATGTTCCCGAGCTCGATCGCCCAGCCGCGCGGCGCGCCGTGCATGCTGCGGCTGTCGAGGAAGACGTTTCCGCTGACCTTCGCCGTCACGCCGCCCGCGCGGACGGTCGAGCCATTGCCGACCAGCAGCGCGATCGGATTCTTCAGAAACAGGTTGTTCTCGATCGTCCCGCCGCCGCGCGCTTGCAGGCCGTGCTGCCCGGCGTTGGCGAAGATGTTGTCGCGGATGATCGGGTTGCGCGTCGATTCCCAGAGGTAGACGTTGTGCGAAAGGTGGTCCGATCCGCCGGCGGTTTTCTCGTTCCAGCCGTTGTGATCGAAGAGGTTGCCTTCGATCAGCATTCCCTCGGTGTTGCTCGAGTAGAAGCCGACCGCCTTGTCGTTGACCGCCCACGAATCGGTGAACGCCGAGCGGCGGATTTTGACGTTCTTCGAGTAGCCGCTGTAGCCGGTGATGCTCGCGTTGTAGACGTAGTGGCTGAACGAGGAATCTTCGACGAGCAGCCCGTTGATCGGCCCGATCGCCTGGATGCCGTATCGCCCGGCCGGGCCGACAAAATCGGCGGAATCGGGATTGCGCGTATTCGCTTCGAAGCGCAGACCGATGATCGCGACGTCGTGGAACGCCGTCGTGCTGAAGAAGCCGGGCCCCGCGCCGGTTTTCAGATACGGCCGCTCGCCGTCGCTGCCGTAGGAGCTGATCAGCAGCGGCTCCTGCGCAGACCTGCCGGACTTGAGCCAATTATCGAATCCGCTCGTGAACGTGTCCCCTTTTTTCAGCAACAGGTGATCCGGCGCGCCGCTGCGCAGCAGCGAGACGCCCTTGTCGATCGTCTTGACCGCGTCGGCGGGCGAAGAGCCGTCATTCGAATCGCTGCCGCTCGAGCTGCTGACGTAGATCGTCTTGGTGTCGCTGCTCGGCGTGACGGTGGTCCACCCCTTGGCGTCGAGGCCGACCGCCATCAGCAGGCGCGCTTCCAACGGCTGAAAAAACTCGTGAATCGCGGCACGAACCGGTTCGGCAACACGGGCGCGGCGAGAGGGAATACAGCTCTTCACAGGAAACCTCCGGTGCAAGTCAGTGGTGCGGATCAGCCGAGGCGCGGCGCGAGCGAGTAACAATCGTCGCGGCGGCGCTTCGGCGATGGGGCGGAACCGGCACGTGCCCGCGCACGCGCGCAATGAGATTGGTCCCGGCCGTTCATCGGTCTTCGTGGCATTGCTCGTGGCTGGCACGAGCGGAGAACATCGCGTTGTCTATTGCTGCCGCGCCAAGCAGCCGTGGGTTACAGAGGCGCGAATCCGACATAGCCCGTCGGGGTTGCACAGTCTCGGCGACGAAATCGTCTTGCCCGGACTGCCCAAACTGTGCAGCTCGCTATCTATGCAGTTCCTACGATGAGCGGCAACCGAAAACCTGATGGAAAGAGAAATTTTTCCGCGGCTGCGCGACAAGCGTCGCGCGCGCCGCGCGAAGGCAGCATCTTATCGGCCCGCTTGCGTCCCCGCGTCGCGGCCGATAAACCGGTTCGCGCCACAACATGCGTCCCATCGGTCTGATCGCGGGTGAAGGTGTCTTTCCGCTGCTCGTCGCGCGCGGCGCGCGGGCGGCGGGGCGACGCGTCGTCTGCGTCGCGCTTGCCGGCAGCGCCTGGCCGCAACTTCGTGACGAATGCGATCGCTTCAACTGGGTCGGCGTCGTCCGACTCGGGCAATGGGTGCGCGTGCTCCGCGCCGCCGGTTGCGACGAAGCGATCATGGTCGGCCGCGTCACCAAATCGCAGATGTACGACCGCTGGCGCTACCTGCGGTATATTCCCGACCTGCTGACGGCGAAAGTGTGGTTTAGGCGGCTGCGGCACAACCGCACGCCGCAGGCCGTCCTCGATGCGATCGCCGACACGCTCGGCGAGCGGGGAATCAAGTTGATCGATTCGACGATTTACACGCCCGACCAATTAGCCGTCGCCGGCGTCATGACCAGGCGTCAGCCGACCGACGCGCAGTGGATCGACATCCGCGCCGGCTGGGAAATCTGCCGGCAGATCAGCCGGATGGACATCGGGCAATCGATCGCGATCCTGAACCGCGACGTCATCGCGGTCGAAGCGCTCGAAGGCACGAACGCGATGATCGAGCGCGCCGGCACGCTCGTGAAAGTCGGGGGCTGGACCCTGATCAAGGTGGCCAACAAGCAGCAGGACATGCGGATGGACGTCCCGACGATCGGAGTGACGACGATCGAAAAACTCGCTGCCGCAAAAGCAGGATGCGTCGTTCTCGAACCCGGAAAAACCGTCCTCCTCGAAAAACCGAAGGTGCTCGAACTCGCAGACCGCTACAAAATCGCGATCGTGGGTTACCAACCGCCGGCGCACTCATGAGCGAATCTGCCGCAATTGTTGCATTGATCGACGAGCTCGACGCGCTCCGCGCTACGCGCGACGACGCATGGCAAATCCCCCGCGTCGAAGGTGACCTCCTCCATCACATCGCGCTCGCGACCCGCGCCAAAACCATCGTCGAAATCGGCACCAGCTACGGTTTCAGCGGTCTCTTCTGGTCCATGGCTTTGCAAGAAACCGGCGGTCACCTCCACACCATCGACAAGGACCCGAAAAAGGTCGAATCCGCAAAACAAACCTTCGCCCGCGCCGGCGTCTCGGGCACCGTCACCAACTACCTCGGCGACGCTCACGAAATCCTGCGCAACATGCCGGGAGAAATCGACATCGCCTTCATCGACGCCGACAAGCCGTCGACGCAGTCGTACTTCGACCTGCTCTGGCCGAAAATCCGCGCGGGCGGCGCCATCATCGTCGACAACGCCACCACGCACCGAAAAGATCTCGCCGACTTCGTGCACGGCGTGCGCAACCGCCCGGACGCGCGCAGCACCGAAGTCGCCGTCGGCAACGGCATCGAGTGGATCATCAAGCTGCGCTGAGCGGCTCACGGCGGCGACCCATGCGCATCCGCGTCAAACTCTTCGCGATCATCAAGGAGCGCGCCGGCGTCGACGAGCTTCCGCTCGACCTGCCGGCCGGCGCGAACGTCGCGGCGGTCGAGCTGGCGCTGAAGGAAATGTTTCCCGCGATCGGCGGCTTCCTCCGCCAATGCGCGTACGCGATCAATCGTGAATACGTCGGCGCCGCGGCTGTCCTGCAAGAGGGCGACGAGCTCGCCGTCATTCCACCCGTGAGCGGAGGCTGAGCCGAGAGATCATGGCAAGGATCGTGACTGAACTTCAGAACGCGCCCATCGACGTCGCCGCCGCGCTCGCTCCCGTCTACGACGCCGCCGCCGGCGGGGTCACGGTATTCCTCGGCACCACGCGCGCCGAACGCAACGCGAATGGCCGCGACTTGATCGCGCTCGATTACGAGGCGTACGAGGAAATGGCAAAGTCGCAGCTCGCCGCGCTCGCCGCTGAAGCGTCGCGTCGCTGGCCGATCGTCGCGCTGACGATCCTCCACCGCCTCGGCCGCGTCGCGCTCGCCGAGCCGTCCGTCCTCATCGCCGTCGCCTGCCCACATCGCGCCGAAGCGTTCGACGCGTGCCGCTGGATCATCGACACCTTGAAGAAAGACGCCGCCATCTGGAAAAAAGAAGTCTGGGCCGACGGCAGCGGGACGTGGGTGCATCCGCAGTAAACACTGAGTCCCTCTCGGCGGCTGAGCAGTGAGACGTTATCATTGGCTAACCAAACCGGAGGACGCATGCGCATTGATCGACTCCTTCTGACCATCGTGCTGTTCACCCTGCTCTCCCAGCAGCTCGTCATCGCCGCCGCCGACGTGAATGGCTTGCAGGCATTGATCGACAAGGCGCAACCGGGCGGGGAAGTGATCGTACCGAAGGGCGTCTGCAACGAGCCGCTCAAGATCGAAAAGCCGATCAAGCTGCGCGGCGCGGATCGGGACGCCTGCGTGGTGGACGTGGTCGCCGACCAGCCCGCGATCCGGCTCGCGCACGGGAAGGGCGAAGTCGTGCTGGAAAATCTCACGGTCCGCTGGAAGCGCGCGACCAGCGGCTGCGTGACCGAAGAGCAGGGCGCCATCGTCGCGAAGGACGGCGCGGTGCGCCTGCACAACGTGCGCGTCATCGCATCGGACAGCTTCGCGCGCTGCCCGGTCGGCTTCACCGCGAACGGCTTTGCCGACGTGAAGATCGACGCCTGCGAGTTCGAAGGATTCGATTTCGCGCTCCACTTCGCCGGCGGCGCCAAAGCCGTCATCGCGGACAGCGTCGTCGCCAACCCCGGCCACTGCGGCATCACGGCCGGGCCGGAGAGCAACGTCGAGGTCACGCGTACCATCGTGACCGGCTCGCGCTACCACGGCGTGCGCTGCACGGGCGGTGAGCTGAACGTCCACGACAACGTCATCATCGCCAACAAGAACCGCGGCATCTATCTCGGCAACAAGAGCGCCACCGGAACGATTCACGACAACGTGATCCAAGGCAACGGCGCGGGCATCAGCGCATTCGGCGAGAGCGAGGTGAAGGTCCACAACAACTTTATCGCCAGCTCCGAGGCCGCCGGCATCGATATGCGCGACAGTTGCCGCCTCAACGTCGCGCAAAATCTCCTGGCGAACAACGGCCGCGCAATGGTGCTGTTCCCCGAATCGGGCAAGAACCGCAACACCGTCGCCCGTAACGCGTCGGCCGGCAACAAGACGGAAACCGAAGGCTTCCAATCGTCGCCGCCCGATCTGCAAAAGGTGGAAGGCCAGGTCGCGGAAGGCGAATTCGCGATCGCGAAAGCGCGCGGCTTCGGCCTCACGGATCCCGCCGCCATCAAGCCGGTGTGGCAGCGCTGGACCGCGCGCCGCGCGAGTGCGGGAGCGACAGGCGCATCAGCGGCCGAAAAGCCATCGCCAACAAAGTCGGCTGACTGACGTAAGAATTCGCCGCGGCTTTGCGAGATGGTGCGGCGTCGATGCTTTTGCCGCGCGCATCCCTATAATCCGCCGCCACGTGTTTGAGCTGATTCAGATCATCTACTGGCTCGCGCTGTCGACGTGGTTTGGCGGCGTGCTGTTCATCTCCGTCGCCGCGCCGATCATCATGCGCACCGTGCGCGAGGCGCATCCGGTGCTCCCCGGGATCCTCAGCGTGAATCTCGAAGGGCAGCACGGCACGCTGCTGGGCGGGTCGATTGTCGGGCGGATCATGAGCGTGCTGTTTCCGATCGAGCTCGCGTGCGCGATTGCGATCCTCGTGGCGATGATCGCGCAGTGGGCGATGCTCCAGCCGACTGGGCCGCAACTGTTCGGGCCGCTCATGCGCGGGGCGCTCTACATCGCGGCGGTGGCGCTGATGATTTACCACTGGCGCGTGCTCTGGCCGCGGGCATGGCGCGTGCGGCAGGAATATATCGATCACGCCGACGAGCCGGACGTCGCCAATCCCGCGCTCGACCAGCTCGATCGCCTGCAGGCGGAAAGCGCCAATGTGTTGCTCTTCCTCGTGACGCTGCTGCTGGGTGTGATCGTGTTCAGCGCGAACATTCGCCCGGCGATCATGATCCCGTCCCGGTAGCGCGCCGAAACAACAAAAAATCCATGGCCGCAAAAAAATCCACGATCGAATCCCGCCGCCAGCGCGTGCAGGTGATCCTGCCGATCCTCAAGCGCACGTACCCGCACGCCAAGTGCAGCCTCGATTACCGCACGCCGCTCGAGCTGCTCGTCGCGACGATTCTGTCTGCGCAGTGCACCGACGAGCGCGTCAACATCGTGACGAAATCGCTCTTCAAGAAGTACAAGAACGCCCAGGCGTACGCCGACGCCGCGCCGGAAGCGCTCGAGAAGGACATCCAGTCCACCGGCTTCTATCGCAACAAGACCAAAAGCCTGCGCGGCATGGGCGCGGCCCTGGTCGAGCGGCACGGCGGGAAGGTGCCGCAGACGATGGAGGAGCTGACGCATCTTCCCGGCGTCGGGCGCAAGACGGCCAACGTCGTGCTCGGCAATGCTTTCGACCAGAACGTCGGCGTTGTCGTCGACACGCACGTCACGCGCGTCGCGAACCGCCTCGGCCTGACCAGCCACGCGGTCGACGCGGTGAAGATCGAACAGGATTTGATGCAGATCGTTCCGCAGGAGGAGTGGAGGCTTTTTTCACACCTGCTGATTCACCACGGCCGCGCGATCTGCCAGGCGCGAAAGCCCAAGTGCAGGGAATGCCCGCTCCTGCCGTATTGCCCGGCCGGGCCGAAGTTCATCGCGGCTGAAGAAAAGAAGATGCGCTGACGCGACCTTATCGGCGACGACGGCGGAGCATCGCAGCACCGGCGATTCCAACGAAAACCAACCCAGCCGGCTCCGGCACGCGCGGGCCGCCGACCAGGCTTTCGTGGGCGCCGATGTCGAAGTCGTCGCCGTGCGGGCCGTTGCCGTAGAAATCGTGCAGGCCCACGTCAATTCCATAGAGCGCCGCCAAATCCAGCCCGCTGTCGATCAGCGGCGAGCCGTCGTCGAGCGTGTATTCGAGCAGCTCCGGCAGGCGGTAGTTTTCGATGTCGTCGAACGTCCCGCCGTTGCCGACGTCGAACAGCAGCGGATCGTAGTTCATGCTGTTCGGGTCGTTCGGGTTTACGTACGCGCCCATGCCGATGCGCCAGTAGTTGTTGTTGCTGAACGACTGCTCGTCCGCGCTGGAGAGGCTGAGCATGGCGGGATCGAAGAATGACGGATCGCCGCTCGCGCCCTGAAGGACGAACAGGTTGTTGTAGAACGCGATGTCTTTCGTCGATCCGTCGCGGAAGCGCACGGCCGCGGAGGCTTCGTTGCGCGTGTCCGGCTGATTCTTGGCGGCGGGGCCCATGAAGACGGTGTTGTTGTAGACCAGCGTGTCCTGGATGGGCCCGAAGGCGTGGATGCCGCCGTAGCCGTTCTTGCGGCCGTCGTTCTGCGAGACGTTGTATCGGATGACGTTGCCGGTGAACGTTTTCGCGCCGCTGAACTGCGCGAGGAGGAATCCCGCGCCGTCGTTCGCGTGCGAATAGTTGTACTGCATGACCGAGTTGGTCACGCCGCCGTCGAGATCGAACCCGCCGCCGTCGTGATGACCGGCGGTGCCGTTCTGGAATGATTCGTTGTATTGAATCTTGACGTTGGTCGAATCCCAGGCCCAGATGCCGACGGGCCCGCCGGCCGTGCTGGCGCACTCTCGTCCGTTGTTCTTCGCGACGCTGTACTCGATCACGCCGCCGTTCACCTGACCGATGACGATGCCGCTGCCGGAGTTTCCCTCGCCGGGGCGATTGGCGCGCCCGGTGGTGTCGAGCGCGCGGACGTGGCTGATCAGCACGTTGGTGTGCGCGCTGCGATTGGCCTGGTTGAAATCGCCCTCGAAATTGACGCCGGCCTTTTGGTTTTTCTCGACGATCGAGTTGGTGATCTTCACGTCGTTGAAGCCGCTGGCGCCGGTGTCGGCGCCGACCTTGATGCCGTTGCTGCCGAAGCCGCGGACGTAGACGTTGTCGATGTGGATGCGCTGTTTCTTGTCGCCGTCGTTGGTGTAAAAGCGGACGCCGTCCTGATTATTGGTGAAGAGGCCGAAGTTCGGATCGCCGGCGTTAGTGACGCGCGAGCCGGGACCGCTGCCGATGAAGTTGACGTTCTTCAGGTCGATGCCGTCGACGTCGTTGGCCTTGAAGCCGAAGCTGTCGACCGCATTGATGATCGGGCGGCTCGAGCCGACGCCGATGAAGCTGACCGGGTTCGTCGCGGTGCCGGAATCCTGCGCGGTGAGCTCGATGCCGCCGGTGGGGGTGTTGAAGGTGCCGGAGAGATAGACGTTGTCGCCCGGGTTGAGATCGAGTGAGTTGACGGGCGCGAGGGTGCGGTAGGGATTGGCCGCCGTGCCCGCGCCGCCGGCGCCGCCGTCGCCATTGAAGTAGTAATCCGCCGCCCACGCCACGCGCGGATGTTGTTGGTGAACCGCGACGACCGCCGCCAAAGCGATGGCCGCGCGCGAGACGAGGCGCTTCATCGTGAAAGTCCCTTCCGTTCCCCCGCAGCCAGTCCAGGTGCGACGCCACCTTACAGAGCGGCGCGCGCGGATCAATCAAATTTGCCAAAACCGCGGCGGAAGATTTATGTACGGCGGAGAAGTCGGGTAAGTTTTTCCAACTCGGTAATCGAGGTCGGATGAGCCCGCTCAGCGGTAATGCTGGAAGAAAAACTCTTGCGTGCAACTGATCGCCAGCACGAGGAACAGCGCGAGGTAGATCACGCCGCGGCCCTCGTCGGTCGATCGTCGTCGCAACTCGAACCCGGCCGCCAGCGCGAATGCTGGCGTCAGGAAAATCCAGATTCGCTCGGTTTCCACGTAAAAAAGCCCGGAAAAGCCGGCGATCAGCACGGTCACCAGCGTCGCCGTGAAAAACGCACGCCGCAATCGCTCGGACGCACTTCCCTCGTTCCACGCATGGCGAACCGCGCCCGCGGCGAGGATCGACAGCGGCACGATGCTGACCAGGTACGCGATGATGTTGCCCGTCGAGCGCAGCAGCCAGCGCTTCGCCTCGTCGAATCCTTCGTTCCCCTGTTGCGTCTGATGCCCGCGCACCGCGGCGAAGAAGCAGGCGACCACGTTGAACTTCGTCGTCACATAGATCAACGCAATGCACCCGAAGACGCATGCGAGCGAAACAGCGCCGGTGCGGACGATATTGCGGATTGAAAACACGCCGCTCCACCACCCGAGCAGCGTCGTCAGCGCCATCAGCACCCCAAGGATCGACGCCGAGAAGCTGAACAGCAGGTAGATCGCGAAGAACAATCCGAGAAGCGCCGCCGCGGTCAGGCTGCCGGTCTTCAGCGAGCGCACCAGCATCCACAAGCACATCGTCGCGGGCAGCAGGACCAGCGACGTCATGTTGATCGTGCAGTAGATCAAAACGCCAGTCGTCGCCGTGAACAGCAGCAAGGCGGCGGTCGCGGCGACGTCGTCCAGCTCCAGCTCCTTCGCCAGCCGGTAAAGCGGAATCGCCG
Organism: Phycisphaerales bacterium; assembly: GCA_034666045.1. Lineage (GTDB taxonomy): Bacteria > Planctomycetota > Phycisphaerae > Tepidisphaerales > Tepidisphaeraceae > JAICTV01. The sequence goes on from JAXDMN010000219.1 coordinate 12,147, forward strand.
ACAGCACCGTCAGCAGGCAGACGATCGACTTGGTCAGCCCCGGGAGGCCGAGCCGCTTTTCGATCATCAGCAGAATCAGATTGCCCGGCGGATAGTGTTGGCCGTACCAGTTGAGCGACGGCATCTTCGCGACGTAGTTTCGCAGCGTGTCGCGAATGCCGGTGAAGGCCGGGATGTCGCTGGCGAATTCGCTGTAGCCGCTGAGCTGCAGCGTCATGCGCATCGGCGCCGCGCCCGGCTTGCGCGGGTCCGGCGGTTCGCACAGCGCGAAGCAGATGATCAATGCGAGCTGGAACGCCAGCAGGATCGCGAACGACCCGGCCGTCCAGCGCTTCTCCAGCGGACGTCGCCGCGCCCAGGCGAACCACGCGAGCGCCACGCCGCTGGAAACAATCACCCACGGCACCGTCGAGTAATCGTAAGGCGGCCCGGACCCGTCCGGACTGCGCGCAATGGCGTTGTCATACCGCCCATACATCGGCGCATGAAAATTCCGCATCGGCCGGCGGAAAACTTCGCGGACATAATCGTGATGCCGCGTGTAATCGAGGAACGACCGGTTCCAGAAAATATTCGCCAGCAACAGCATCGCCGTGCCGAACACGATGAGCGGCAGTGTGCTTCGCCGGCGTGGAAACAGCGGCGACGGAATGAAATACGCCGCCGCCGACGCGATGGCGACCGCGATGGACAGCCCAAGCACCCAATCCTGCTTCCGATCCGCCCCTTTCCCCCGCACCGGCGGAATCTCCAGCGCGAGCAGCATCAGCGGCACAAGAATGAGCACGAGCGCAATGCCCACGCGCGGCCAGATCGCGCGCGGTGATCGTCCTGGCGCGTCGTCTGGGATCGGCGGGCGCTCGTGTTCAACCGTTGTCATCGAAAGGGAAAATCGTGGCATGGGCGCCTCGCCCATGCAATTCGCCGCGCCAGCGGCTCAAGCCGCGAACGCACGGGCGAGGCGCCCGTGCCACCAGATCACGGCAAATCGTTCAAATGATTGATCAACATCCGCAGCCGTCCATGCTCCCGCCGGTTGAACTGGAAGACCAGCCGCGGCAGATGCGCCAGCGCCGGCTCGTCCTTCTCCACCGGCAGCGGATCGCTGACGCGAAACTCGCCCTTCACCTTGATGTCCGAAAACTTCCGCTTGATCTCCGCGAGCTGCGCATCCGTCGGCCGGCGATTCAGACGCATGACGATGTCGTCCTTCGCGTAACGAATGCTGTGATAGTTGTTGTAAAAGTGCGTGACCTCTTTGACCGCCTCTTCGACGTCGTCGGTGATCTTGTAGAGGCTCAGATCGTGCTCGCCGATCAGTCCGCCCTGCAGCAGGTGGTTCTCGACGTACTCCTGCCACGCGTACCAGAACTTCGACCCCGGGTGATTGACGAAGACGATCGGCATCGGCACGGCCTTGCCGGTCTGCACGAGCGTGAGCACCTCGAACCCTTCGTCCATCGTGCCGAACCCGCCCGGGAAGACGACCACCGCGTGGCTCGAGCGCAGGAACATCAGCTTGCGCGTGAAGAAGTATTTGAAGTTGATCAGCTTCGGATCGTTCTCGATGTGGATGTTGGTCTTCTGCTCGAACGGCAGGCGAATCGCCAGGCCGAACGACGGATCCGCCCCCGCGCCGCCGTGGCCTGCCGCCATGATCCCGCCGCCCGCGCCGGTGATGACCATCCATCCCTGCGCCGCCATCACCTTGCCGAAGTCGGACGCCGACTTGTAATCGAGATGCAGCTCCGGCGTCCGCGCTGAGCCGAAGATGCTGACCTTGCGCGTATCGCGATACGGCGCGAAGATCTTCAGCGCGTAGCGGAGTTCCTTGTAGGACTTGTTGATCAGCTTGATGTCGCCGCGGTTCGTCTGATCGCGCAGCAGCTTGAGCGCGTTGGCGATGATCTCCCCGACGAGATCCCCGTCCGGCACCTCGCGCAGCTCTTCGATGAGCTGGGACGCGACCCGATGAACCCCATCAAGCTGCTCGCGCGGCACCACATTGGGCGCGGAGATCGTTTCCTGCGACTGCTCGACATTTTCCGCGTCGGCTGCGGTATCGGCTTGCTTCATTCTCAAAACGCTTTCGTCAAAAAACCCGGCGTTTGTACCGCGGATAGGGCGAAAGCGTCAAATGTTGCGGCTGGGAGGATGAGAGGGGCTAACCACGAAGCCACGAAGAGCACGAAGCGGTTGTCTTCAGTTCTATATTCCTCAACCTCGCCATCGGTTTCCGGCATTGAGAATGAGAAGGGTCGCTTCGTGTTCTTCGTGGCTTCGTGGTTAACTTTTCCTACTTGTCTTACTTGCTGACCGGCTTCAACTCCGCCGGCGGCTGCGATTTCGCGTCACCGGTCGCCGCCCACTCCACGCAGCGGACGATCAGCGCCTGGAAGATCGGGCTGCCTTCCATCGCCGGGACATCGTGCCCCAGCGCGTTGTTGACGACTCGCCCCTTGCCGTAATTCGTCACCCACACCATCGGCTCGTGCTTGTCGGTGTTCTTCGGGTCCTTTTTCAGGTCGGACCATGCGGTCACCAGCACCTGCGCGCCCTCGGGGACGAGGGAGTTCTGATACAGCTCGTCATTGCTGTGATGATACGTGCCGGCGAGCCCCTTCGTGATCGGGTGGTCAACTTCCTTCACGGTGACGTCGTACTCGTGACGCTTGCCATGAAAACCCTGCGAGCGCCAGCCGCCGGCCGTGATCGTTTCGAACTGTTTCGACCACGGGTCGTCCTTGTTGATGAACGCGGAGGAGGCGTGGTGATAGACGACCAAACCTTTGCCGCCCTTGACGGCGTCATCGAAGGCTTTCTTGTTCGCGTCGCTCCATTTTGAATCCGCCGAACCGTTTTTCGTGTCCTTGTAGTTCAGCAGCAGCA